>JBNKNM010000209.1:0-9646 GCA_050293845.1 Pseudobacteriovorax sp.
CAAATTGAAACACCAGGAAAGATTGCTCATGAGCGCTTTATGGCGCTCGCTGCATAACTGTGTCCACTGGGGGCTATCGCTTTAGCTTGATAAAACTATGCGACGGAACCGATCGTTCAGTTACCTGATGCTAACCAACTATTGAATAGGATGAGTTAGTGGAAGGAACAAAACCATTTGCGATAAGTAAACAGTCAGTATGGGTAGCTTATCTTAAGGTAAAATCTAATGGAGGAAGTTCAGGGATAGATGAAGAATCAATGGATAGGAGTCATCCCACCATAAATTACTCGGTGAACAACATCCGTAAATTGACTCGCCGCTAATATCCTTTTCATCTATAAATTCTTTAAATCCTGATATATTTGGTAGCAATAGACACTCGTGAAAAAACCTTTAGCCCATGAGAATATGGGTCGTGGTTGTACTTTTCAATTGTGAGGGATTGAACTCTCTCTTCTTCACCACCGTAAACTATTGCCCTATAAGTATCGTTTCCATCCACTTCTTCCCAGTTTTTTTTCATAGCTATTTGATAAATTGAATGATCCATCGTAAGGCAGCCGCCGTCATACCATTTCCAATCAGTGTCTATGCAATTTTCAATAGTAGAAGCTTCTTAATAATTTATAGAATTAGCATTAAATGAATCACCCGTGGGATTAGTAGATCTCTCAGCTTCGCTTGTAACTTTGTTGCAGGCTACGATCAAGATCCCAAGCAGTATCATTAACTTTCCTAATTTCACTATCTTTCTTCTTTGTGTTGTTCTTGCCTTATTTATGCTATAGCGAAGTAGATCATATAGAAATCTAATATCTGCTGGTAGATTCAGATTGCAGAATGATACTTGCTGTAATCTACTCAGGTTGGTATTGTTAAAACAGTTTCCAAATCACCATGGAAACTTATTCTGAAATAAATAAAACAATAGGTTAAAGATGCGAAGAATAAGTTTCCAGAAGTTTCCAAAATGCGAATCATTTGATTTCCAAGTGATTACAATGAGATATGGAATAAGTTTCTAAAATCTAGCCTTCAGCAAAAAACGCGCGCGGCTGATTTCGATGAACATCATTATAGGAATTAAAGCATGGATCAAGTTAGTGTCATTAATACCATTACCGTACCAGTTGGAATGGAAGATACCGCTGAGCTAGTGCGAGAAGAGTATGTTTCATATTTTCAAAAGCAAGATGGGTTTGTTAGCTCTACTTTTTATAAATCTATAAACCGAGAGCCAGACGGTACAATAAAATATATTAATACCATCGTTTGGGAATCATATAGTCACTTCGAAAAAGTAGTAAACAAGGGCTTCGAAAATGAATTCGGTGAAAACAAAGATGGTAAGAGAGTTTTAGGAAAAGGTTTTCCTGAGCCAATAAAAGTCTCACCTGGCCAATATATTATTATTGGACAAACAAATGCATAACAAGATAGCTTTTGTGTTACAAGGCTATAACCATATCAACCCAGTATTCGAAGATTCTATGAATAGTAAATCCACCTCGAGCTTCTAAACTCACACTTGGGGCTAACTCTATAACACCATCCAGATCATAAGCAACGACCTCGGTGTCAAAGCAAAAATCAGACCCACACCTCTGTATCTCGTCAAAAACTAAATACGAACTGTAGCTAAAAGTTGGCCCTTCGGGAGGGATGGGTCCATCTGGGGGAAAAGGATTACGAGGTGAACAATGAACACGTACCCTCATTGCTACTTCCATCATATCCACATTATTAATCGACATATGCCTTATAGATAAACTTTCATCGCCCCTAGAACAAGGATAGTAAAAGGAATCAGAGCTACTTCTAACTATAATTTGTGCATAGGATCTACTCAGATCAAATGCAAAGAACGCTAATAATAGCAAGCCTACTTTCATGAGTTCACGCTCCTTATTGCTGAGAAAGATAAATTTTAACAAACTTTCTTTAAAAAAATTTCAAAAATTAAAACTCAGGAAAAATAGCTTTTAATGAATAGTACATATTAGTCGGAAAATGGCTGAGCTTGAAGCCGTATTACCGAGACTAGAGTCCGACTAATAAGTGCTTTTTTTTAATCATATATACTAATCAAAGGCGGTCAGTGCTTTTTCAGAACACACCTTCGATTTTGTTTCCAATTGCATCTAGTACTTCCTTGGGAGTGTGTCTAGGAGTTTGAGACTCGAGAGCGATGAATGCAATCATCGCCCGTTGCTGCATTATTTCTTCTTAGGCTGAATTTGATACTTCAGCTCTTGCCCACACCGAAAACGCTGGAACTTTTCTAGCAGGAATTTTCACTTTCTCCCCAGTCTGAGGATTAATGCCATCACGCTTTGCTCGTTGCGATACCTTAAACTTCCCAAAATGAAGTGGCATCGTTTCCTTGGACACCCGTATAGTTTAAAATCAAAACTTTACGGAGGATATTATAGCCAAGAAGAAACCACGCAATCGCTATTCCAAAGAGTTCAAATCCAACGCAGTTAAAATGAGCCTCAAGGATGGTGTTCAGGTAAAAGATGTAGCATATGAGTTAGGAATACCTGCCACCTACCTCTCTAGCTGGAGGAGAAATTTTTTATCTTCCAAGGAATCTGATGCCGTTGAAGCCAGAGTTGACGCTATCTCCGAGAATCAAAAGCTGAAAGACGAAGTAAAACAGCTCAAAATGGAACTTAAAATAGTAAAAAAAGCCGCGGTTTACTTTGCGAGCCAAAAGTAGACCGGTATAAGTATATCAAGCGCCACTCTGGGGTCTATCCAGTAAAGCTCTTATGCCAAGCTCTTGAAGTCTCTACCAGTGGCTACTATGATTGGCTCTTCCGAGAACCTAGCCAAAGGGAGCAAGAAAATAAATTTCTGAGACAAAAGGCTGAAGAATCCCATCGTCGATCTTATGGTACGTACTGACCAAGAGTTTTTTTGATAATTGGGAAAGTTGTCCTTGCTTCATAAAATCTTGTTCCAATACAGGTGTGACGATCGGATACCTTAATGACATTTCCTGCAATGGGTGTTTCGATATCAACTGCAAGAACTAGCTCATTATTAAGGTTATCCGCCGCTCGATCCAAAAAGCCTTGATCAAGATCGGTTGCCACTTCATGTTCAAATCTATCTCTAGTTGACACTATAGGGCCTCGTCTATTTCAATGGAAAAACTAATATAGTCAGCTCCCTCACCGCGATTGTTATGCTGTTCAATGGAGATTTGGGTTAGCTTTCCAAAAACTACAAATCTGTCTGTTGTCATTGGGTTTGTAAGTGATGGTGTAGGAACCCAAAGGCTACGGGCTACCGTTCGATAGGTGCGAAAGATATTTTCTAAAATTAAATGGTTTTCACTATCATAGGCTAGGTTGGTAATATCAAGATTAATCTTACGCTTTTAGGCCCTACTATTAGCAACGCTAGTAAATCCCTCTGTGTTTACAGTCTCAGCATAGTCTTTGGTTTCACGGGGTAAGGTTATCAATAAATGGCTGACCTTTAAAAGTATTTGCTTTACCAAATAGAACGACTCTGATTTTTAAAAACCTTCGTTATTCCGTTGAGTCAATTGATTGAAGAAAATTGAAGCAGGTGTTTTTGACGCAAAAAACAGATTCGTCCGGCTATGGGAATTCATGGGCCGGACATCATTGTGGAACGGATCAGTTGTCGCTAAGCTCTACGAGGGTGATCTCTTTAGAAATCAACTTCTTACCTCGTTTAAATTTAAGGGTAACCTTATCTCCAGCCTTAAAATTTTCAATGGCGTTGTAAAGATCGTCGTAAGATGAAACGCTAACGTCGTTGATTCCGGTAATAATATCGCCCAATACTACATTGCCATAACGATCCCGGAAGGAACCCTTCAGTCCTATTTTTTCAGCAGGTCCACCCTGAACCACATCACCAACGATGACTCCTTCCACTCCAAAGTATCGAGCCACTGAATCATCCAAGCGAACAATTCCTAAACCAGCTAGCTTAACCCGACCATATTTTATGATTTGACTTACAATTTTATTAATGGTGTTTGCGGGAACAGCAAACCCAATTCCAGCACTAGATCCAGACTTGGAAAAAATTGCTGTATTCATCCCCAGAAGATAGCCACGATTGTCTAGAAGCGGTCCCCCGGAGTTGCCAGGGTTAATGGCAGCATCTGTTTGGATCATATCCCGAATCGTCACCCCACCAACAGACATCATCGAACGCCCTAGTGCCGAGACACTTCCCACAGTCAGGGTGTGATCCAAGCCAAAGGGGTTACCAATGGCAATCGCTTTTTGTCCCACAAGGATTGAGTTGCTATCGGTAAGCATATTATGGAAGGTTCCCTTGAATCCGTCTTTGAGTTCGATCTTAAGAACCGCAATATCCTTTCGCGGCTCGACTCCCACTAGTTTCGCGGAAAACTTCCCTCCATCCATGAGACTAACAGCGATCTTGTCAGCGCCTTGAATCACATGAAAATTTGTGACTATGTGCCCCTGATTGTCCCAAATAAATCCAGACCCTGTACCCTGCTGAACTTCAGAAACTCTTCTAGAAAAGTAGTTGCCTACCTTCTTTAGGTTATGCACAAAGACCACAAGGGGGGACGCTTTCTCAAAAACGTATATATTATTTTTTCCAAAGTCTGATAATTGGCTACGATCTACGGCAGATTCTGTGGTTCTTCCGTAGACCAGGGGAATTAACAAACAGCTTAGAACCAGAGCGATGGTTCGAAATACCATACCGCAAACCTTTCTCAGTTATGGACATCAGAAAATTTCTACTCTTCTCTGCAAATCACTTCCATTTTTTCAAAATTACGGCACTTTATCCACAATTAATTGGCAAAGGCTTTATCCGCTAGATTTTTTGTTCCTAATGCTCTCTCCGTTCCAACGATGAAACGATTGCGGTTCCCCTGGAGTTTCTCAATCCGTCTGGCACGCTCTCCGTTGCCCGTGGAATCCCCCGAGCGTAGGTTTCAATGGGCTTGGGAGCGAGAGACATCGGAAGAGGCATGGCTCGAAAGTACAGGATGGGACTGCATTTTTATGGCAAACCTTTTGCTATCCGATAATAGTAACGGCTGGTAGTCTAACCTATATTTTCTTTGTTAAAGGAGAGTTGATCATGGCATTGTTTCAAAGACCGTATCGAGGTGACGACATTATCGATTCTATGATATTAAAACTCGCTTAGCTCATTGACTTCCACAGTGGCTTTTACAAGATCCATCAATACAGTGCGCCTTTGTCAGTTTTAAACTCTAAATAATTGGATAAGTAAGCCAAAGAATGATATGAAAAGCTCTATATTTCTTTCCTACTTGCATTTCTTTTCGCAGCCGCTCAACATCTTGTGATTCAGCTGGCTCTGATCCGCCTATACAATAGCACGCTGAGCATTAGGGTGACGTAGCTCACTTTCTTTCTTCAGAACTTGGTGCCGTTACAACATCAGTCTCTACTGAAATCTCGTCTAGGATGACGTCTTGAGCTTGGGGGTCGTTGATATCGGTTAGTAGTTCAATATCCAGATTTGCTCCTTGGGCAATGGAGTCCCGGGCTGCAATTTCGAAATGTTCGCGGAAATGGGATTTTGAAAAATGGGATAAGGCCCCTAGTTTAACTTTAACACCCTTGATACGCTTGGCCCGATGTTGCTGAGCCAAATCTTCTAACTGCTTCATAAGATTATTCATTAAAGATGTTTCATGCATGATCATGCTCCGGTTTGTCAGTTTCAGCTAATAAAGTGGCTATGATTTTTGGAATCGAATTTCTTACGGCTAGGGAAAGTTCCATTCCATAAGCAAAGGAGGAAGCGACAGCACCCACGACAAGTAGAGATTTTGGCATTTTGTGCAAAACTTCACCTAATGCAATAGCTTCTTGGATATTAAGGGCATGGGAAGAGGTTTGTTTGTGGGGAAGTTGGAGCTTTTCCAACAGTGGATGAATTCGCACTACTTCTCCTGGGCTGCGCTCGGGATGCTCTATGGCATCTATAATGATGACTTCCTGTCCAACCCAAAGCTCGATCAAAGCTGCCGGGTCACTGTTATGGTAAAGATATTTAAAGCGATCAGGATATTCCTGCTGCATTTTATGCATGATGACCTGACCGAGACCATCATCAGAGCGATACTCATTTCCTAGAGCCAGTAATAATTGTTTGTCACCCATGTTCAGGGACACCTTCCTTTTCTAAGGTTAGGTTGAGGAAGTGAGTGGAACAGGAGATGCAAGGGTCATAATTCCTGATAGCCTGCTCACACCGATGTCTGAGTTCGTCTTCGGATAGTTCTTTAGCTTCTATAATGACTTGTCTCAGATCGTCTTCAATACGCTTTTGATTTTGACTTGTGGGGGGAACTATTTTCGCACTTTCAATGTCACCTTGCTTATTAATAGAAAAACGATGATATAAACATCCCCTGGGTGCTTCTGTAACCGCATAACCTATACCAGCCCGTGGATCAATGGCTATACAAGGTTCACGGTTATTTCTGTAATCTTTTATGATTTTTATTGCTTCTTCAATGGCATACATCACTTCGATGGCTCTAATTTGGATACTTCTGTAAGGATTTTTGCAGTCTTTATCAATATTAAATTCTGAAACAGCCTGTAAAGTATCAGGAGTCAAATGCCTATAGTTTTGTACAAATCTTGCCATGGGTCCGGTAAGATACGAGCCTGAACCTTTGCGCTTAGAATGCAAGGCTGTGGAATGGGGCACATGCTCCTCTTCGAAGTTGTTTTCATATTCTGATACAGGGATATTAAGACCGTTTGTGGAAGCGATCCGGCCTTCATTAAAAGGGTATTCCCTATCGTGAACTAAAGATACAAATTCGTAATCAATACTAAGTTCAGGAAAGTCAAATCCAGAAACCCAACTCAGAATGTCGTATGTTGCTTCCTTAGCCCAGTAAAGACGATCAACGAGTGCATCAAATTTAGCTTTATCAGGGAGGCTGTAAAATCCACCCACCTTAACGTTGATGGGGTGAATCTCCCGACCGCCCAAAGCGGCAATGATATCATTACCCAGTTTTTTGACTTTAAGCCCCCTTTCCACCTTATCTTTATGGATTTGCGCTAGAGTAATAGCATCAGGGACCCGCAAAAAATCCGGAGCATGGAGCATCATGATATGTAAAATATGGCTTTCGATCCACTCCCCACAATAAATTAGTCGGCGCAACAGACGGATGTGTTCGGGAATGGTAAGGCCGAACGCTTGCTCCATGGCATGGACGGTGCTCATCTGATATGCTACAGGGCAGATACCACAAATTCTCGCTGTAATGTCGGGAGCTTCTTTGTAGGAGCGCCCCCTTAAAAAAGCTTCAAAAAATCGTGGTGGTTCAAATATCTTAAGTTGAACCTTTTCTACCTTATCATCTTTAACCTTGACAAAAAGGGAACCCTCGCCCTCAACTCTGGCAAGATACCCTACCTTAATAGTCTTGGTTTTTGTTTTATCACTTTTTTTACTCATGTTGCTGGCTCTGCTTTTGAAATGCCGGTGCACCGGCATTAAAATTACGATAAAGGCGTAACAGATCAGATTTGCTTTCCCCCAACTCGATAAATCGATCACTGAGGGAGTGGGTGTTCGCACTTTCCTTTGGTCCATAACAACCGAAGCAAGCGCGACCAAAACCCGGGCATAGGGCATGGCAACCGGAGTGGGTTACGGGACCTAAGCAAGCGGCTTTTTTAGCTACAATAACGCACACAGTGCCCTGGCGCTTGCAGTCTAAGCAAACACTTTCATCGGCTATATTAGGCTTCTTTTCATGCAAATAGGAACTCAGGAGCTCCAGTAACTGGTACTTGTTTATGGGGCAGCCCCGCAGCTGAAAGTCGACGGCGGCATAAGCTGATATGGGTTTGGAGTGGCTTAGGGTTTCAATATACTGGGGGTTCGCATAAACCAGTTCAGTAAATTCCCGGACATCAGCGAAATTTCTCAGAGCTTGGATGCCACCTGCTGTAGCGCAGGCTCCGATGGTAATCAGAAACTTTGAATCTTGCCTGATCTGCTGGATGCGGGCGATGTCATGCTCAGTCGTAATGGAACCCTCTACTAATGAAATATCATAGGGTCCCGGTTCATAAGTGTTAGACGCTTCTGGAAAATAGGCAATCTGAATTTTATCGGCTAAAAGTAGAAGTTCATCTTCCAAATCTAGGATACTTAATTGACATCCATCACAAGATGCAAACTTCCAAACGGCAAGCTTTTTCTTCAGTTGATCACCCATTTAAACCTCCTTCATAGTCAGTAAGGAAGCTATTTTATCATAGGGAAATACGGGGCCATCCCTACATATAAAGTGGCCTCCTAACTGACAGTGCCCACAGAATCCAATAGCGCATTTCATATTTCGTTCCATGGATATATAGATTTGGTTTGTGGGTACGCCTAATTCTATTAATTTAGTAATGGAATAGCGCATCATGATTTCCGGCCCACAGACGAATGCTCTGACCCTCTCTGCTGAAATCGATACATGGCTGAGTAGGTCGGGTACCACTCCAATATGTTCTAGCCAGGGGGGCGAGAGTGCGGTGTTTCCTATAGTATCCACCGTGCGTAAAAATTCCATTGAGTGAAACCAGTGCTCACTTTGCTGGGTAAATAATAGGTTGTGGGGGTCACGAGCTCCATAAAACACCATAACTTTCCCAAACCGCTGCTTTTCGGCCAATATCTGTTCGATCAGCGGTTTTAGTGGGGCCAAACCAACACCACCGGCCATGACAACTAAATCGTAACCATCGCAATGATCCAGGTACCAGCTGCTACCAAAAGGACCTCGCACCCCAACCCAATCACCAGGAGTGACATGGAATAGGGCCTTCGATACAGCTCCTACATTACGTATCGTGTGCTCTATCCAGGAATCTCCGATGCTGCTGATGGAAATGGGAATTTCTCCCTTACCAAAGGCGTAGAGCATATTGAACTGTCCCGGCTTTGCTAAAGGCTGGTATGGCTTTTCTCTGTGAGAGGGTGCCATTCTTAGGGTTACAGTATCATGATTTTCAACCACCTTATGGATAACTTGCCATGGCTCGGGAGCCCATGGATTCTGCTCTTTGAGATTAGTCATTTCGGCTACCGCCATAAATGTCTAGCATTTGAATACGAGCTGCCTTGAGCCGACCTGTCATTATATTGGCAAACTCTTTCATTAGGAGGTAACCCAAACTATGATCTTCCTCACATTTGTTGCGCAAACATCTGCCATCCAGAGCTACGGCTGCTACGGGTTTAGTAACCCTAAGGTCAAAGTGCCATTTATAGGGGGGATAGATCCAGCTCCAGCCCATGATATCACCAGCTTTAAGGGTTTGGACGACTTGCCGTCCTGGGATGGGGAGGTGAAGTTCTATGCTAATAAGCCCGCTGCGGAGTAAATAGAAATAGTCAGCATCATTGCCCTCATGGGCAATATATGTTTCCGCATCGAATTGAACATTTCTGCCGCAAGATGCTATGGTTGCCACCTGTTGTGGTGAAAACGGTTTGAAAAATTTATGTTCTCCCAAGAGATCATGTATCGATTTCATCAAACTTCTCCAGGAAACCCGGTCTCTTTAGGGCCGGGAGGAATGGAGAAGCCCTGCGGCGAGCATCGAAT
>JBNKNM010000210.1:0-9554 GCA_050293845.1 Pseudobacteriovorax sp.
TACTATCCTTAATGCGAATTTTCACAGTCTTTGTTGCCAAATCGTGCCTCGATTGCTATCTACAGTAGGTTATATAGATTTAAGGAATCTAACTCAATGAGAAGATTCAGATCTAACAGAAATATAGTATTTTCCTGCATCTTTCATGTCGTATGGGTCACAAAGTATCGAGAAAATACCTAGATGGAGATATAGAAAAGCGCTTGAAAGAAATATGCTTGGAAGTCTCAGAAGAGCTGAACTTTGAAATTAAAGAAATGGAGTGTGAACGGGATCATATCCACCTTCTGATTGATGTAGAACCTCAATTTGGAGTTCATAAAGCAGTTAAGAGGATGAAAGGCAAGTCTTCACGAATTCTTCGCGAGGAGTTTGCTATATTGAGGCAACGTCTCCCTACTCTTTGGACAAACTCCTATTTCGTGTGTACTGTAGGTGGTGCACCAATTTCAGTCATCAAGCAGTATATTGAAAATCAGAAGGAAAGAGCGGCACATTAAAGGATTGTTCACCTCCGCTAACGCTTCGGATCACAAACGTCTTATATCCCTACGGATAAATCCAGGGGCTTTACGACGGTTTTTCGGTAAAAGCCACCTGGAGTAAAGATCAAGAGGATAGACTATTTGCCCGCATGCTAAGGGAGGGAGGAATTCCCAAAGCCCGCCGACGATTTGCCTACTATGGGGTACGCTGGTTTGGAAAGGGAACCTTCAAGTGATGACTTTTTATCTATAACACAAGTATTATCAGTTGGTTACAACTTTTAGACGATGTCCTTAGCCCAAAAATTAGATAGGCGTTATGCAATTACTCGACTTGCTGTATCGGACACCCCTGGTTAGGGTATGAATCCGGCAGTGCCGTGTTAATATTTAACGTCGAGATGATTTATGAAATTGATCTATTTATTATCGCTTTTAACCACTTTACCTGCCTTTAGTGCCGAAACCTTTCAATGCCATTCTTCAGCCCACTCTAGTTTTCAGGCTAGTATCAGTGGTACCCATTACCGCTATCAGAACCGCCACTTCTTATCTTATGAATTATCCGTTAAAGAAGAATGCCATAGGCTCTCCTGCCTGCCTTTAACGGTAGGCCAATATCACTTTTTAGAATCACGCCGTGAATATAAGCCCACAAAATACCGAGAACATCATCAATTTATATTACCGATCGCGGTCAATCATGATAGGGAAACTATTGGTGACTGGCAGTTTATTCTCCCCTACACTACCGGTCTGTCGTTTGAAGCCCACCTGCTCCTTGGATTATCGCACTTAAACAAGGGAGTTAGTTTGACTTTGCAATGCGAGGGTAATAATGATCAATCGGATGGCTTGCCACAACTACCTCCCAGTCAGCTCTTATCAGACGTATTTGGTATTAACAGCGATATACTGTATGTGAATCCAAAATTATTGGAGATTTATCAGCGCGGCAGCTCCCTATCATTTCAAGATGCTTTGGCACGCGCCCTAATGAGTCTTTTAAACGACCTCGACGCTCCTGAAAGCCCTTTAGCTATTGCCCAGTTTGGGGTCGAATTAGACTGGCGACTTCCTTTGGGACAAAGTAAAATTAAAGATTTTATATTACCTCGTGCCTACCTCAAGCAGGAAATAGACTACGGTATGCTTGAACTCGCAAACATTAATTTCCCACCTGAAGGTGGAGAATCTTTCGAAGAAGACTGGATATTTACTCTACAATTACCTTTATCGGACCATATTTACTGGGCTGTTGTACCAAAGTCAGGTGCTAAAAAAGCTTATAATTACGGATTCAACTAACCTGCTGGATCGGAACAATTTACCGTGACTCGCCGGAACTCTTCCTCTAGACGTAGACCACCGCCAGAGGAATGGGTTTAGGCCGTCAACGGATAAATCTAATCGAGCTGCTATCGGTTCGGAGGGTATTTCTTCAGCTTACGCTGCAAGCTTTGCCTACGAATACCCAGCCATTCAGCAGCGTGTGTAATATTGCCGTCGCACTGAGCTAGTACATATTCAATATATTCTTTTTCTTTGCGAGCCAGAGTGGTCCTTGGCAACTTTGTATCTGGGGGGCCAGAATTATCATCAAACTCTTCATCGAAGACAGCATCCAAAATATCATCTATGGATGCAGGTTTAGTAATATAGTTATGCGCCCCCTTCTTCATAGCTTCAACAGCTGTCACAACAGTGCCATATCCAGTGATCAATACAATTCTCATATTGGGATTAATAGATTTAAGATGTTGGAGACATTTTAGTCCAGTATCACGGTTCAACTTAAGATCAACAAGCGCAAAATCAGTAGTTTTTAGCCGATCCTTTTGAAGGTTCTGCCAATTATCGGCACCATACGTATCAAAACCCCTCTCGGCTAATTCCATGATAAGGCTCTCACGAAACTCGATATCATCCTCTAAAATCAAAAATTGGGGATACTCAGTCAATGACAAACTCCTTACTGATAGTAAAAATCACTTTTGCACCAAGAGGGTTGCGATTTGCTACTTGAATGTCACCTCCCATGAGGTTTGCAACAATTTTAGCGTGATAAAGCCCTAAGCCAGACCCTCTATCTTTGCTTGAATTAAATGGTTCGCCTAAGGACTCGTAAATTTCATCAATAAATCCTGGACCTTCATCCTCTATCTCGATAGATACCAGCCTATCCTTAGGTTCTGCACTTATACTAATATAAACCTTACCCTTGCCAGACATTGCCTCTTTAGCATTATCTAATAGATCAGATAAAACCTGTTGAAAGGCCCCTACGGGGACTCTGATTTTTAGATTTTGTCTGGGAGAAAACTCAACAGTAATATTCCTTTGCTCTGGAAGAGACTTCCAGGAATTAATAACATTTGTTATGAAATAAGCCAAATTCTCTTCAAACCATATCTCTTCTTCAGGGCGTTTGTGTATTTGAGCTAATCTTTTGACTGCCTGTTCAGTATGCCGCATTGAGGCCTTAAGGGAATTAAAGTCGTCTTCAAAACTTTTAGCTTGATCCAGGTGCTCCAATTCCCGCTCTAATCGATATAGCCTCAGTTTCAAATTATTAATTGGTGTAGCAATTTGATGGCATACTCCTGCTGATAAGGCCCCTATGGCATGAAGCCTATCGATGCGGAGTTGATTTTCTTTGAACTGGTTTAGCTTTCTTTTTTGTCGCATAAGGTTCTCAAAAAGCGAAGAAACTAGGACAACTATGGACAGAGCCACTGTGATTTCAACAAAGGTATCAACCACGGTTTCCGTCCACGGGTAGCGATTGAGAATTTCAGGAGAAAAGAAGTTACGCAGGGCCACGATCAAGGCGACCAGCCAAACCACAAACCAAGTCTTATAGAGCCCTTGTAGTAGTACACCGCCAAAAGCAGCAAATACAAACATTAAGGAGGAGAAGGGATTATTCCAGCCTCCCGCCATGGCTAGCAGGGTGAAAAGCTGGCCAACATCAAAGGCTAAATGGGCTAACAGTCTGCCCTGTGTAGGGTTGGAGCACTTGCGGTACTGCGATTGCGCCCAAAAATTGAAAACTCCCAAAGAAGCCATGGTCAGGATAAAGAATCCAAGGTTGCTGCTATCGACAAATCCAATGATTAGCCCTGGGATAAGGGCCAAAAATTGAAGGGGGAGAACAATCCACCTCAAGGTGATCAACCACCCTAGTAATGACTTTCGATCCACAGGAAAACTGAATTGCTTACTAAACTGACTTAACACAGGACCTCCTTCGATCTATTTCCTTTTATCACTTCCATCTATATAAAGTCCGACCCAATTTGTGGCGCATCCTTCCAACAGTCGCAGTATTTTGTGGCGTTGTATGCCACAATTCAACCTCTAAGTAAAATATCATTAATGGTTATGAGGACTTGAATAATAAATACGCACTGTAAACCTCCGTCCTATCGCACTGATTATTTAATATTTATTAGTGAATTCCGAAATTGGCTTACTAAGGAGAAACCCTCCTGTTGATTATATTTTGCACCTGAAATTCTGTGAGGAGAACCACAAATGTCAGAGGTTGCGGACTGCGCATTGGAATTTCTTGAAGAGGCTAGTGAGCTTGTTCTAGATTGTGAATTAGCCTATTCTCAGCTATCAGGTGGTGGATTTAATCAGGAGCTACTTTCAAAGTTGTTTCGCAACCTTCATACCATAAAAGGCTCGTCTGGTGTCGTAGGATTCGATTCTCTGTCTCAATTTGTTCATCACTTAGAAGATATCATCAGCAATTGTATGAAACAGGAAACTATGAATGAGGATATTCTTACGGTTTTACTGGAAGCCAATGATTATATTGGTAATTGGCTAGAAAACTTGATGACTGATCCCAGCTACGACCCACCCAGAACTGACATGGAGAGCAGACTTTTAGCCTTGCGGGCAGAGCAAGTAACTTTACCCGACAATGTTACTCCCATGGCCCCTTTTGGCTTTTTTTCAGAACATCCGTCCCCGGAAGAAGATAATCCTAAAAACCCCCAATTTAATGTACTCATTGTTGACGATGACAGGGCCGTTCTATCATTTCTAAAAAACTGCTTAAAGCGACTTCCCTTCAATATTCTCACTTCACAGAACACAAGAGAAGCATTGGAAATCTTTGAAAAAAATCCTATAGATGTCATCGTTTCAGACTTATCAATGCCTGATATAGACGGTATCGAATTTATATCAAATATCAGAAAAACTAGCCAAAAGGTGGAGGTAGTGTTTATTTCAGCTCATGCTGACAAACGCAGCCTAGAAAAGTTTATACAGCTCAATACTTTTGCATTTATCGAAAAAGGCGGCGGTCAACTCAAAATAATCAATACTATTGTCAATGCTATGAAATCAAAAAAAGTGGCAGATGCAGTTTCGAAATTAACCAAATTCAACATGGATATCTATATTGACTTTAACTTAATGAAGCACAACCATAGTCGTTCCCTTAATGTAAAGAAAATTGAAGAACGTATCCATAAAAAACTCCAGATGATGGCTGAGCTTTCCAGCATCATCGGTGATCCCGAGTTGATCCTACAAACAAAGTTAAAAGATATCATCTAACAAGAACTCTAACACTAGATCAATCTCCAATCCCTTAGACCACTAAGATTGTATTATTTGCAATTTGGTATTTTTAAAAATTTAAGATATAATTCCTGTAAATTCTGGAGGAGATATAATTGTGACTCGCTTTGGTAAGAATATTATCGTTCAAGATGCTGCTTATATCCACGAGTCAGTTTTATTATATGGCAAATTAAAAGCCGGTGATGGTAGTTCATTTTGGCCTTATACTGTTGCTCGTTCGGAGATGAAAGAGATTGTCATAGGCAAAATGACAAATATCCAAGATTTCGTCATGCTCCATGTCGGCTCGAAAACAGGAACTTATGTCGGAGATTACTGCTCTATTACACATCACTGTACCCTTCATGGTTGCACCATTGGAAACTACTGCCTTGTGGGGATCAATAGTACGATCATGGATGGTTGCATTATTGGCGATAACTGCATCATTGCCGGCCATACTTTTCTTAAAGAAGGTACCGTCATACCTGACAACTCCATTGTAATGGGTACCCCTGGCAAAGTGGTGAAGACTCTCAACTGTCGTAAGAAAAATAAAATTAATGCTCTCCTCTACTACAAGAATGCTCTTGCATATGCAAAAGGCAAGCACCGTGCTTGGTCCCTCACACAGATCCACCAAGACATTGAGAAAACTGTTGCCGCTGCTCTTGCCGACTAGTCCCAGCAAATACCAGAAAGAGCCCGATCACAAGTCCGACTATTACTGAAAACTTATAGTATAAAGCCAGCTCCTAGCACCTGAATAATAATCGCATTATTACCTTTCTTTATTCTCTTAACAAATGAGGAGATGCCATCTCCCCGCACAATTTCCTTCAAAAAAAACGACTTAAAATCTATGATGGATAAAAGATACAGGAGATGTAGTTCATGATTCACAATATTAAAAGCCCTTTGCTTGTCACAAATTTTATTGACGGAAAGTGGCTAAAATCTGAAGGTAAAGAATTTCCCATTGACAGCCCCTACTTTGGAAGTGTCATGGGAACCTATCGCGAGACTCTGGCTAGTGAAGCTAAACAAGCTATCAAACTTGCTAAAAAAGCCTTCTCCTCTTGGCGAAACTCTCCTCTTAAAGAACGCTGTCAAATTATGTTTAGACTACGACAAATACTTCTTGAGCGCATCGATACTATTGCCCATACTATTAGTCTTGAAAATGGAAAAACCTTAGCAGAATCAAAAGCTGGTGTGCTAAAAGGCATAGAAGTTTTAGAGTTTGCCATTTCCCTACAAAACATCGAGACTGGAGGGAAGGCGCAAGTTTCCAGGGGAGTTTGGTGCGAGCAGCGCCGTGAGCCTTTGGGAGTTGTGGCCAGCATTACACCCTTCAATTTCCCCGCTATGGTTCCCATGTGGACTATACCTATTGCTTTAACCGTTGGAAACTGCCTTATCTGGAAGCCTTCAGAAAAAACACCTTGCACTTCTATGGAGCTAGCTAAAGCTTTCGATGATGCAGGACTCCCCCCAGGAGTCATAACTGTGCTACAGGGGGGAACCAATACCGCGGGATACTTACTAGAAAGCCCTGACATTGATGCCATTAGCTTTGTAGGTTCAACGCGTGCCGCCAAAGCTGTTTATCAAAAAGCCAGCCAAGGGGGGAAACGGGTTTTAGCCCTTGGCGGTGCCAAAAATCACATTATTTTACTTCCAGATGCCGATGCTACG
The DNA here is from genome assembly GCA_050293845.1 of Pseudobacteriovorax sp. Lineage (GTDB taxonomy): Bacteria > Bdellovibrionota_B > Oligoflexia > Oligoflexales > Oligoflexaceae > DT-89. The sequence continues at coordinate 6,768 of JBNKNM010000210.1, forward strand.
CTTGCAGGCCGTGGTATTTCAGACTCTTTCACAGGTTGTGCAGGACAGAGGTGCATGGCAGCTAGCGTATTATTAGCTGTTGGAAATCCAGAACTACAGATAAAGGGAGTCATTAGCCGCGCTAAAGAACAGGTTCTAGGAGAAACGATGGGAGCTATTATTAGCAAAAAACAACGAGATTTTTTACATCAAGCCATCGAGGAGGCCGTTCAGGAAGGTGCCACCTTATTGCTGGATGGTCGCCAATGCTCGCCTCCCCGAAAATATCCTGATGGTTATTGGCTGGGACCGACAGTTCTAGACCATGTATCACCAGACTCACGGGCTGCCCGAGAAGAACTTTTTGGTCCTATACTCAGTATCATTCGATGCGACTCCCTCAGCACTGCCCTGGAAATAGAAAATACCAACCCCTATGGCAACGCCTGCTCTGTTTTCACTAACAATGGTGGTCTCGCGGAGAAGGTAGTACAGCAATCAAGCTCTGGCATGGTTGGCGTTAATATTGGGGTTCCTGTTCCTCGCGAGCCTTTTTCCTTCGGGGGGATTGCGGACTCACGTTTTGGCCATGGTGATATTACTGGAATGCAGGCCATTGATTTTTGGACTTACCTTAAAAAAGTGACAGTTAAATGGGAAGAGCAACAAGATCAAAATTGGATGAGCTGAGGTCAATATGGATAAATTTAAGAAGCCCGAGCATGTGATTCTTACCAGTCACTCGACTCATGTATATAAAGGCGCGCTGCCCATCCGATGGGGAGCAAATACAGTACAAGAACGTGGTCCCGTTGTGGCCAATAATAGCCAGTATAGAAATGCCATCGGCTCACACTCTGGGAGCTATTCCGTTTACCGTGCTCTCTCCATTGCCTCAGGTCAGTATCCCAAGAATCATCGTCCCGATCTCGAGCATACCAATGCCACAAGAACTATCGGCCCATTTCCCCAATGGTGCGATGAAAATGCTATTGTTACTATGGACCCCTGGGGAGCTTCTATTACAGAGTCATACAGCGACTTGCTCCATCAAGGCATCGGCATTCATCCCACCATTGCCATCACAGAGGCGCACCTCCATATTCCTGAGGTTCAAAAAGTTGTAGAGTCTGGAGAGCTCAAAGTAGATGGCAGCATAGTCATGAATGGTAATAATGTGAGAGTTTCCAAAGCCGCCATCGAGCCTGTATGGTATTTACCGGGAATGGCAAAAAGACTGGACTTAGATGAGGGAACCTTACGCAAAATATTGTTTCAAGAAACCGGAGGCATGTTTCCTGAGCTAGTAACCCGTCCCGATCTAAAGGTATTACTACCACCCATTGGAGGTACCACTGTATACATTTTTGGTCCTGCTGAAAACCTATCCCACAGGAATATCCCTCTTACTTGTCGGGTTCATGATGAGTGTAATGGTTCAGATGTATTTGGATCTGATATTTGTACCTGCCGCCCCTATCTCATCCATGGAATCATCGAAGCCATTAAATCGGCCCAGAACGGTGGAAATGGCCTCATAGTTTACTTTCGTAAGGAAGGACGTGCTCTCGGAGAAGTTACAAAATACTTAGTCTACAATGCTAGGAAAAGGCAAGAGGGAGGCGACTCCGCCCAAAACTATTTTTATCGGACTGAGTGTGTCGCCGGAGTTCAGGATGCCCGTTTTCAAGAGTTTATGCCTGATGTTCTTTGCTGGCTTGGGATAACCAAAATAGATAGACTTCTATCCATGAGTGACATGAAATACAACGCCATTTCTCGTGCAGGTATTGAAGTGGTTAAAAGGATCAATATTCCTGATCACCTGATTCCTGAAGATGCTCAAGTGGAAATTGAAGCTAAAAAAGCTGCTGGATACTATTCTGGTAGCGAAGAGACTAGATCAGATGAGGATCTCAAAGAGATCAAAGGACGTAAGTATGAATAGATCAACATATACGCAACAGGTAAATTATTTTTTATCAGCAGATGCTATCAGAAAAAGTTGCCAGAGAGTCTTTGAACATACACTTGCGGGAAACGGCCAGTTTCACGTTGACCTTAACAAATTACCGCAACTTGCAGAGCAACTCATTGCGTTCATATATACAAGATACCCCAATTTTCAAATCCCTTTCCACGCTCGATTGCGCCACTTTCGCACACAAAACCAGGACCGCATATCCAAGTTCTTGGCTACTTTGACTCACCTATCTGCTGTAGAACGATCGAAGTCAATCATTGATCTGATAGTTGTTTCAGTGCTTCTAGATGCTGGAGCAGGAGATCAATGGCAATATAGAGAGCGGGAAACGGGGGAATATTTTTCACGCTCTGAAGGACTGGCTATCGCGAGCTTCCATATGTTTCAAGAGGGTTTATTTTCTACCAGCTACCAAGCACAGGTAGATGGTGAAGCTTTGTTAAAGCTTCCTACGGATTCTTTAGCACATGGTCTGCAAATTAGCTCAAGCAATCCAATTATCGGCTTGGAAGCCCGTACCGAAGTGTTAAATCGTCTTGGTACTGTGCTTACAGAAAATAAAGCCTTGTTTCCCCACAGTCGCCCTGGAGATTTCATCACCTATCTTCATCAAAATTATGGCCATTCCCTGAGCGCTGGAGAGCTTTTACAGGAAGTGCTAAAAATCTACAACCATGTATGGCCCCACCGTCCCGCCCTTGACGGTGTGCCTTTGGGTGACTGTTGGTTTTATCCCCCCTTTGAACACCTCGCAGATGAAGGCGAGCAACTGGTGGTGTTTCACAAATTAGCCCAATGGCTAAGCTATTCACTGGTGGAACCTA
>JBNKNM010000211.1:0-9471 GCA_050293845.1 Pseudobacteriovorax sp.
ATTTTAGATGACATTTGCTAATTGCAGCACAAATCGCCGAATTGCGCAATAATTTTCCGTCGATATTGAGAAGTTACTAAAATGGATATGACTAAACAATACCAAGAGCACCAAGAGGCAAAACAGCTGCAGAGCAAGATACCTTCTTTCATGGGAGACTACCACATCGGAACTCTGCTCAACAAAAGTGGAATCAGGAAATTGAAAGGGATATCTCCGCAGGAGCGGTTGTGCAATCATTACTGATGACCCGCCCCCTGAAATACAAGCAGCTGGTCATGACAGAATGCAGATCAGTTTAAGCAATAGCGTGATCGAAGACTGGTTACATCCTCAAGATTCTTCCTACGAGCAAATAGAGTGGTTGTTTGATGTGAAGAAAAAAAATCTGTTCATAAATTGTTAAGCCCTTGATAAAGGCGAACTGTGATTAAAACGGAACTACATTGTGATTGATAAATATAGCGAGCAAGTTGATCGTATCAACATAAAATAAGTTGAAGCGAAAAAGGTAGATGCGGGACTTAAGGTATTTGGTGCTGATTCCCATAAGTACGAAGTTGGGCCTGTATTGTCGGAGTCTATGATAGAGAAATTTGAAAAAAAATTCGCCATCCAGTTACCCGACGGTTACAAAGTCTTTTTACAGGGTGTGGATAACGGGGGCAGTTCGCATGCTAATTCTTCAGCTAGACCTTACTATCATTTCAGAAACACTAGGTGGCTCCTCTTCAAAAGATATGGCTGTATCGGTGACGATCGGGGCGTATATTTTAAGGATGGCAGCGGCTTCTGTTTTGAAAACTTGCCTTATTTTCATATCAAACCTATGATTATGTATAGACTTTCTGGATGCAATGCGACGAGAATTGAGAGGGAATAAAATCTAAACCTATGGAAATCAATCACATTATCAAAATTTTCCCATGGGCTCCCCTAATGTTACTATGGTCCTGTACCACAACTACTCATAAATTACCGCAAAACCCCATTGATGATCCGGTTATCTTACCTGAAGGCATGTCACAGCACGCCGCAGCGGTGAGTTCAAAGAGTATCAAAAGTGAAGACTCCAGTAGGAATGCTTTATTCTCACTGTTAATTCCGGCCTATGGATTTTCTAAAAACATCGAACTTCCAGTGGTAATCATGCCCTATCTCAGATACTTACTTGGAAGTCATGATTTTTATGACACAGGTAAAATCAATCCTGAAACGACTTATCATATTTTGGAGGGGGGGATTCCTCAAATAGGATATAGTAATGAAGAGTTTTTTTATAATTATAGAATTGCTTACCAGCGGATCGACATTTTGAATGACGATTTTAGAAATGATTTAACCATGACCATATCTCACAGAAGCAATGGGGATGCCACGTACTTCGTGATCTCAAATGCTTTATCAAAGCGTCTGACGGCGAAAAGTGCTGGATTTGTTGGCTCATCTTTGGCTCAGGGATCCCATCGCATTCGCGGGAGCTCTCATCAAATCAATACTACCTTTCGTGGGTTGAGCTGGTGGTCTTTGAAGTTGGGCGTGAGCTGGCGTGTTTTGAGCCATCTCGACTTGGGTGGCTCTTTTGGTGTGGAACAATCCCTAAGGGGGCAGCTGCTGTCCTCTGGAGAGGGGAAGTGGGGATACAATTTATACGGCTATGGACTCCTAGGAATGAGTTTCTGGTGGTAGAAACTCATGATTTAGCCTTGCTTGGTACGATAACCGATCTTGAATAGCCGCACGAGGCCATACTTTTGGATAATTTCAGCGATATGATACTCTTGCAAGCCTTGGTGTTAAGGATAAGGTGCTTTCAAGTGGAAATCGGCAGTTGGAAATTCGATTTCTTGCAATTCTCTTAACATACGAAGGTAAATCTTTAGGTTTAAATACGATATTAAAATTGCCAAATAGCTCGCTCTTAAGACACCCATACTCTTTAAGAGTTATAAAATTTCCTATTGACTCACTATCAATTGGGTTTCCAATTGAAAGAAATTCAGATTTTTTAGATGGTTCAAAATAAAAACTACTATCGATGACCACAACCTCCACCACTATCATTGTTTGGGCAAGACCTGATATCATTTTATCAAGCTTTTTTAGATTGTCTTTATCAAAATTGGCATCCCATTCATCGATAAATAGGTATTTAAAGGATAACAAGGAAACCGGTGAATTGGTTCACCGGTGAGATTTCAACCTAAAGAAGAATACTATTTATTACTGTGATCAAGACAGGTTCATTTACAAATGATCGACCAACCACCCATTTATATCCACCAATCATATCGTCACCATCTTGGTTGGAATTAACACATCTAAGTCTTTACCATTAGGGTAAGGATTGTACATACATTTTGAATCATTGCAAACTTCGTCGTAATCGCTTATACCATCTCCATCAGTGTCTTCCATATTAGAATCAGATCCAATATTATCCTTGGTAGTTCATCGTTATCGTCATCAGCCCCATCGATCAAGTTCTGAGAAGCCATTGAAGAATATTGAAATCGACCTGCTTGTTGTAATGGGGCCTAATTCTCATAGAAACAACTAAGGCCTTCTCATGATCGAACGAACGCGCTAGCAGGTTGCTCAATCAATTGCTGTATCATCAATCACTCTACCATGACAGCAACTGTTCTAACAACTCCTGAGCCATCCTCATCTTGTGCAATGATTGGTATAAGGTAGGGATCAGTACTTACATCACCTTCTTTTGGAGTCCAACTGATCGCCACTGCAGAATCACTAACAGTGTAGCTCAATCCAGTTGGAATATCTGTTGGCACAGGAAGACTAACAGTTTCCGTAGCTCCAGTGAGTATTGCTTCAAGCTCCCATAGTTCGCCAGCTGCGATTGTGTGATGCTGCTTTTCAAGCTCAATAACAAGTTCAGACTCATCAATTGCGCTTTCCTCCGCTTCGGTAGAGATTGAAGGGAAAATTGGCGACCACTCTCCACCACAGGCTTCTTGACTACTATTAATACAAGGATCGAAGCTATCAGCATTGCTGGAATCGAAGTCTTCGTAGTACCAAGTATCTGAAATGTCAAATTCAAGTGTATACTTCAATCCGGAATTGGAAATAGTAAATGTTTCTGTATATATATCTTGCTCGCTACCCTGCTTTAAGCTTGATGTATCCCAAAAATCTGTGTTACCAAACATACCTCTGGCGTGACCCGTTTCGGCATCAGTACCTCCATCGCCGTTTGCATACTCACCTCTTGCGGAAGTGAGATTAGGGCTCGCAAACCAGTTATCTCCACCGTAAGCCCAATGCTCGGTTCCATTGTCATCAAAGTAGGTGATATCTCCTTGATGATGACCTTTTGAACCTTCGGATGCAAAATCATCATCACTGAGATAGATTCTAATAGTCTCGGCTTGCCCATAAATATTTAGGGACAATTCGTAGTAATAGATTTCGGTTTTTATAGCAGTTATGCTCGAACGAATTGCTAAAGGATCCAGCGATATGCTGGCAATAGAGCTTTCTTCAGTGAAGGTAAAGATTCCACCCTGGTGAATTGAGCTTAATGAATCAAAAGAAATGACATCGACGGGATCACCCTCAGCCATGATTAGAGATAACGTTTTGAATGCTATCACATACTTTGTTGGCGTTTGATAAGCCGCAACGCCACCATCTTGGTCACAATCAAGTCCTGCCTCTGTAGGTGGATCGTCTGTTTGAGTTATTGTTGAACAGTTTAATAAATTGGCTAAACCTGAGGTATCCACCTGAATCTGGCCATTAAAATTTACGTCTAAATCAAGCTCTGCAAGGCTAACCTGTTCTTGATTCTGAGCGCTTAGACTAATGGGATCTCCCTCAGTCGCTGAAATTTCTAAGGTTCCGCTTGTGATCACCTGCGACGAACTACTTGAGCTTTCAGAACTACCGCATCCAATTAATGACATGCAGATTAAAGTATTGGCAATTGACGAATTTAAATTCATTAATTCCTCCTCATTAGACTAGAGGCTCATCGTCACTGGTTATCAATTCTTAAGATTAACGAACTTTTTAGCTCGATTCCTCCAAATATCTATATTTTTAGCATCCTTACACTTTTACTCTTAATTTCTCCTCATCATCACTCGGATAGCCAGGTCTGATTTAGTGAAAATAATGGATCCCGCCACCTCACTTTAACTCACTCTGTCCAACGACACAGCCCCTACGACCCTTTGTAGTTAGATGGATTGCATTTGGGAAAAAGATCGTCATTTTAGCCAGATAATGCAAGGGAGGGTAAATCGATGCTATAAATTCCATTCCCAGAATTCTATAACTGTTACATTATGGTATACTCTGGTGGGAGTTGATCCAGCAATATCCTGATTTTCGCTGCGATGGTTCTTACATTTCCACCGCAGCAAGGACAAACGGTTAAATCAATCCCGAAAGTTCTTTGGAGCAGTTCAGTCCAAGGTCTCTTGCCATAAACCTTTTTACGAAATACCAACCCATTATTATATCAACCTCTGGAATATCGCGTATCCTGCTGAAACTATGGATTTACTAGATTATAGTTAAACAATCGTTGAAAACGCTAATTCTCATAGAAGGAATAGGATAAACTCATCAAGAGTCTATCCTCTCAAGTAAGTTGATTTTAAAGAATATCCTGGTTTAGCAAAAGCTCGGCTTACTACAACCTTTCCCCTAGATCTGGCGTAGGAGTCTTAGCTGTGCGCGGTGGTAATTTGGGTTGATTTATCTGAGGTTGATCTCCTGTGAGAGTTTTCAAAAAAGCTACAATTTTATCGGCTTCTTCATCGGAAACTGGAACTCCTAGCTGAATATCGGCCATAATTTTCACAGCTGACTTGAGGTCCCATACGGAACCATCATGAAAGTATGGAGCCGTAAGCTGAATGTTTCGCAACAAAGGAACTTTAAACACATATAGATCTTCATCTTTTTTCGTAACATTGTAACGACCTTTTTCCTTTTGATCCTTGTATGGTTTTACCAATCCAAACTTTTGAAATGAATTCCCTCCGACGCCAGGACCATTATGGCAACTGGTACAACCTTTATTCTTAAATAGGGCATACCCCTCAAGCTCAACCTTTGAAAGCGCCTTTTCTTCGCCTTCTAGCCACCGATCGAATCTAGAGTTTGGTGTAACAAGAGTTTCTTCAAACTTCGCTATGGCATCCTGTATTTGTGCCATCGATATTTTTTTTGTGCCATAAGCTTCAAAAAACAAGTTTTTATACTCTGGAATGCTATCCAAAGTCGTGACAGCCAACTCGTGACTGAAAGCCATCTCTATGGGATTTTGAATAGGTCCTCCTGCCTGTTCCATAAGATCTTTGGCTCGTCCATCCCAAAACTGGGCAATATTATACTTGGAATTGAGAACTGTTGGTGAATTTATCGATCCCAATTGCCACCGGTGCCCCACAGAAACCGGTAGATTATCTACACCACCCGTTGCTAAATTATGACAGGAGTTACAAGAAATAAGCCCCGATTTGGACAGCCTGGGTTCAAAAAATAGCATCTTGCCAATTTCTACCTTTTTAGCGAGATTTCCTTCAACCATCACCCTCTTTATAGGCTGAATCGGTTCGTTGCGAACAGCTGCAAAAGACATTGAGCAGAACCACAAGATACTGAATGAGATAATTTTCGATTTCAAGATCAAGCTCCTTTACGACGTAGATTGGGCCTCAAACAATTGAGCGAAATTTCGGAAAAAAGTATCACGAAAGTCAGCTATTTTATATCCCAACGAGCGATCTTTAGGATAAAAGTCCTTCAATTTGGTTTGAATTTTTTTGCTATGGAATCTCCTATGACTGCTCAAAAACAAGGGTTAAATATAAAAGGAGCTAGTTAGCCAAGAGTTTTTTCCATCACTTACCAACTGCCATTCCCTATTTGTCTTGCGCTGAAACGATTCTAGTTCTTCTCTAAAAAGCGAATTCGATTTGTTCGCGCTATTGCGTTACATAAGCGAAGTACGGTGCACGGGATGATTTTCCATTTGTTCCATTGTGAATTTACAACCATTGATCGCATTTTCCGGACCTTTTTCTAAACCTTTGACCAGCATTTTTTTTAAGTTAGCTGCATAGGATGCTATGGCCTTCTTTCCTTGACTTTTGCGAACCTGCATGGCTCTAGAACGAAGAATCTATCTTCTTTTAGAGAATTGAGGGAAAGCTGACACAGCCACTAAGCAAGCTCAGGAATAGAAGCTTCTTATTTTTTCCCTATCTAAGACGACATGTGGCAGCTCAATTTGAAAGCGAGCACGTGAAGTGAATCCCATTGGATATTAGATTGTCTAGGGCTGCTTTAAGTACAGATCGATCAACTTTTACAAAGGAGGACTACCAGAAACGCGAAGATTGAGCAGCTTTCTTTTTGCTGTAAGGCGATAACCAGCCAGAATGTAAGAAACCATATCTTGAATAGTGCTAGTGATAGGTTGTAAAGGAGAGCTAAGTGATATTCCCGATACTTTTAAATACTGCCTGTTGGACTGGTTTGGGGCTAGACGTTTTTATAAGCCCAGCCCTATGCGACTGCGTGGTATTCTTCACAACGGGAACTCCTGGTATGAGGGCAAAGATCCACATGGCGAAATTGATTCTGAAACCAAGGTTCTGATTGCTTTATAGATGAAAGGGCATAGCTTCTAACTTTTCGAGGAAGGTTAATCTAGGAACTTTGATTCATAAAGAATGAACAAATTTGCCCATAATTTATTACAAATGCTCCCACGTAAATAGTTTTTCAATAGCTAAACAGATACATTTCCCAATTTTCCTACACAAGAGTTTGTAAATGGTAATTTAAATTTTGGCCGCGTTGTAAGATGGTTAAATTAATTTGCTTCTTCTGCATAGCTACCTATAAATAAGGTATTTACTTGAACATACAAGATAAGGTGGCAGCTATGAATCACCCCACGTATCGCAATAATCAAGATTTCATGTTGAAACTAGTAATGTTAAACATACTCGCCGTTTGGCTTATGTCACTATCAGCGGACGTATTTGGCAAATCCCCAAGCCAGGATCCTCTCGTTATAGCTATCAATGCTGGCGGCGAAGAAACTTCTTATAACAGCATAATCTACCACTCCGATCGCTATTTCATCGGAGGAAATCCATATAGCACCACAGACCCTATTCAAGGAACCAGCGAGGATACCTTGTTTCAGAGCGAGCGCTATGGTTCTTACTCATACGAGATTCCCGTTACCGACGGTACCTATGGAATCAGCCTACATTTTGCAGAAATTTACCACAATCAAGATGGCCAACGGCTGTTTAATTTATATGTTGAAAACAGTCTTATCATGACCAATGTATCGCTATATGCTTTGGTAGGACATGATACCGCTTACACCTTTGAAAAAAGCGATATCCCTGTTACTGATGGCAAACTGTCCATCCGGTTAGAAACTCTGGCAGACAACGCTACCCTTGCAGGCTTTGCCATATTTTCAGCTGATGGTGCTATTGATGACTCGGAACCTGAATACCCGCAAATCGAGGCAACCAATCCAATTATTTGGGCTGATGTTCCTGACCCCTCTCTGATTAGAGTGGGTAATACTTACTATATGTCCAGTACCACAATGCATATGAACCCTGGCGCCCCTATCATGAAGTCCACTGACCTCTATAACTGGCAGACCATAAACTACGCTCATCAATCACTTGGCAATACTGATGGACTGAATCTTAATAATGGTCAAGATGCCTACGGTTCCGGTTCCTGGGCCAGTAGTATTCGCCATGTGAACGGTATCTGGTATGTCAGTACCTTTTCATATTCCACAAATAGAACCTATATTTTCAGCACCCCAAATATCGAACAGGGGTCATGGAATACAACAGCAATAAACCGTGTATTTCATGATAATTCCCTGTTCTTCGAAAACGGCAGGGCTTATTTGATATATGGGGTAGATGACATCCGCATTATCGAACTAAACTCTGATGCCTCAGGCATTCGCCCTGGTGGTTTGGACCAGCTCATCGTCCCAGACTCATCTTCAATAGCGGGCTCCAGTTTCATCGTCCGCGCTGAGGGGTCCCATATGCAGAAAATTAATGGCTGGTACTATTTGTCCCTAATCTGTTGGCCTTCAGGTGGTATGAGGACCCAACTCGTGTATCGCTCTCGCAACCTAACGGGGCCCTATGAAGGACGGATCGCCCTGCAGGATCGCGGGGTTGCCCAAGGGGGCTTCATAGATACCCCTAATGGCGAGTGGTATGCAATGCTGTTCAGGGATAGTGGTGCTGTAGGACGTATCCCCTACCTTATACCGGTAAGCTGGGAAAACGATTGGCCCGTACTCGGAGATGGAGGACGTGTTCCCCAATACCTAGGCTTTACCGTCGAAGACAAAGGCATACAGGGCATTGTGGAATCCGACGAATTTAATCAGGCCACTTTGGGTATCAACTGGCAATGGAATCATAACCCTAATGCAGTTGGCTGGTCTCTATCTGCTCGTCCAGGGTTTATGCGTCTTACCAATCAAAGGACTGATAGTAGTTTCGTAAGAACCCGCAACACCCTAACCCAAAGGGCCTTTGGTCCTCGAAGCGCAGCTTCGGTAGCTATGGAAATCGGCAATATGAAGAACGGTGACTATGCCGGCCTTGGTGCCCTACAAAAAAACTATGGCTTTGTTGGTGTAAAACAAGTAGGATCGACCCGATCGCTAATTATGGTAAATGCCTCTAATGGTCGTCCTCAGGAATTGGCGAAGATTGATATTAATCAAAACCGCGTCTTTCTAAAAATCGAGATGGACTTCCAAAACCAAATAGATCGGGCCAGATTTTATTACAGCTTCGATGAGATAAATTGGAATCCTATAGGCAATAGCCTGCAGATGAGCTATACCCTTCCCCATTTTATGGGCTATCGCTATGGATTATTTAATTATGGGACGCAACTTACGGGTGGATTCGTAGATTTTGATTATTTTAAGGTGAAGCGTTTAGAATAGTCGTGAACGAGCACAACCCAACCCTGTGGAAGACCCGGGTGTGCTAAGGCTTGCTTTAAAAGTTGCTGCAAGTTTTTATATTTGCAGCTCTTTATCACATAGAACACAGTCATTATAATAAGAACATTAGTGGTGTTGCAAGAATTTGATATTTGCAGCAGTAAGGGGGAAGAGAACCTGCTAGGCAAATCAACTAAAAGAAACATACTTATCAGACAGTTTTTTACCCATGCTTTTAAATCTAATGTAGATGCTTCCGTGGACGTTTTCTAAAAAGCTGCGATTGGCATCCATGCCAATGCCTCGTCCGGAAATGTCATCTGATATTAACTCTTTTTTTTGGCTTTCCAAAACCAACACGTTCCATGGGAGATTCTATTCCATGGTATAGTCAATTACCCCCACCTAAAGGAGGGGGCTTGTGAGGTGACTCGCAAGGGAGACTAGTTGACCAGACCACTAGC
>JBNKNM010000212.1:0-9377 GCA_050293845.1 Pseudobacteriovorax sp.
AATCCCTTGAACTGATATAATTCTAAACTGAATATAAAAGGATCATGGCGGTAGGATAATTTGATATCCATTGCCTCTGATTTGGTCTTCCCAAGTAAAGTATCTAGAAAGGTTGTTCTCAGTGACAAATCAAAATTTGAGAATGCCAGGGATATGCCGGTGCTAGAGGAAAGTTTGGAGTCAATATTATCTATTTCACGCCCATCATTGTCTTCGAGGTGGATTGTTCCGATTAAATCAGAAACGTCTAGGCTCACCTCTGACAGTATGAAGGAAGGTCTATGTTCGTCAGATTCTGCAAGAACATATTGTGGTAAAAATAAAAAAGCAATAAGTACAATGAATAGGAGCGACATTCGGTGTATGGATTTTGAAACTATCAATTTTCCCCCAAAACCAACTTTTTCAACCGGACTTTGTATGGTGATTATTAGACTAGGGTTTTTGTCTGGGTTTTGGTATACAAATATCTATCTTTACTAAGAATTTGTAAACGCCAGATGAACTTCCTTTTCTAAATCCCAAGATGACTGAGTAACTTCATCTCTGAAACTTTCTGGACGGAGTACTAGTACCGATTACCCACAACCCCTTGATTGATGATGTCCTCAAGATGGTCCAAGTGTTCCGATTTTAAAGCTATATCTTGCGACGCCCAGTTTTCCACCAGCCGTTCAAGTTTACGTGTTCCTGGTATCGCGGCGATATGATCATCACGGGATATAAGCCACGATAAGGCTACTTGAGCTGGTGTAGCATTAACCTCTTCAGCAATTTCTGCTACAATTTTAGCTAACCGGCTGTTCATAGCAATGGCCTGCTCGCTAAATCGAGGGTTCTCCAACCTCCAATCTCCAGCCTCTAGGTCGTTTCGTGATCGGATGGCTCCAGACAAAAAACCTCTACCGAGAGGACTATAAGCGACAAATCCGATTTCAAGTCGTTTGATCGTTGGTAGAATTTCGGCTTCAACCTCTCTTGACCATAAGGAATACTCGGTTTGTAGTGCACTGATGGGATGAACCTTGTGGGCGCGATCTATGATCTCTGGGTCCGCCTCACTTAGGCCTATATAACGTACTTTTCCCGACTGCACAAGTTCAGCCATTGCACCGACTGTTTCCTCTATCGGGGTTGCGGGGTCCACACGGTGCTGATAATAGAGGTCGATATAATCAGTCTCCAAGCGCTTTAAAGAGGCATCGCAACAAGCTTTAACATATTCAGCATTTCCCTTAATTCCTTTCCAGCTACCATCTGCGCCACGAGAAACACCAAATTTGCTTGCCAATGTGATTTGGTTACGGCGCCCTTTGAGGGCTTTTGCTAGTAAGATTTCATTTGTAAAAGGACCATACATGTCCGATGTATCCCAGAAAGTACAACCTAAGTCTGCCGCCTTGTCGAGAACCTGAAGGTTTTGAGCTTCTGAAGAGGAACCGTAAAAATCAGACATTCCCATGCAGCCCAAACCAATTGCGGGTACCCGAAGGCCTTGTGATCCAAGATTGACGAGTTTCATAGCTTTACTTCCTTTTAAACCTAGAGATTAATTTGTCCGAACCCAGTTAAAGGCTTCAATTTCAGCCATAGCGCCCTTCATTGAGTCTTCGCGTCTTTCTGGGTTTCCAAGCCCTTCAGCACGCACAAGATGAACATCGGAAAGACCTATGAAATTGAACATGGCAGTGATGTAGCTTTCCTGGTGATCGAGAAAAGCCGTTGGAGAGCCCTCACTATGAAAGCCGCCGCGGGTAGAGGCTACAATCACCTGCTTGTCCTTCACTAATCCTTTAACACCATTGGCAGTATATTGGAAGGTCTTGCCCGCTACCGCCAGCCGGTCAAGCCAGGCCTTAAGTTGTGAAGGCAAAGAGAAATTATACATTGGCGCACCCACAACGATAACGTCAGCAGCAAGGAGGTCATCCAGCACTTGGTTATTGCGCTCTGCCGCCTGCCTGACAGCCTCATCCTGGGGCTTGCTACCACGAAAAACCATGAACTCAGCACCATTAAGATGATCAATCGGGTTCGCAGCCAGATCGTAATAGGTAACCTCCAGCGACGGGTTGACCTTTTTATGGGCAGTAACAATAGCGTTTGTAAGTTGACGGCTGGCTGAAGAGTTGCCAAGAATGCTAGAATCGATATGGAGTAATTTCATTTTTAATCCTTATTTTAAGACGGTTTTAGATGCTTTAAATGGATGCTTTTCGCCCATGATGGACATCCAGGCTGATTTTTCCGCATACACGGTAGCAATCTGATGTACCTCCCCTATTTTACGAACTGTTACTGAAGATGATTTTATAGATTTTGTCCCATAGATTGGGGGCAGTCCTTGTTCCCTACCTTTTTTCTAGGCTTTAAAAGCAACTTTCAATTCATCCCAGCTGTGATAAACAAGGGCTATATGCATAGCACCAAGGATCAACCCCATTAGAATACCGCCTGGATCTAAAAAGAGATGAAAGAGGATGATGTTAACTAGGATGGGAGCAAGGAGCAAAAGCCCGAAGTTTATAAATTTTCCAGATAGCAGGGTTAGGCTCGCGACGATTTCCGACAATTTAATCAGTGGAAATATGTAGCCAGTAGCGGCCATGGCACCCATAAAGGCTCCTGCCTCAGGAGCTGGAGGCGGCATGGGAATGAATTGAAAAAAACCATTGAGGCCAAAGATCAACCACATCAATCCACTCAAAACACGAATTCCCGTCCAAACCATATGACCTGTCTCGGTTTGGGTTTGTGTTAGGGTACTCATCTCTACCTCCTTATAATTGTATGACTTTAGCAAACGCTTCGGGTAAAAAAATCCGAATGTAGATACCTTATCGACAAATTATGTACTTTTAAAAGAACATAAAAACGAACATAATGTTCTAATATAAGAACATCTGTGAAGGCGATTATGTGGTTTGGTATTGAACAGTTACGTTATCTTAAAGCTGTAGCAGATGAGGGCAGCTTCTCTGTATCGGCAAAGGTTCTGCATCGAGCAAAGTCGGCAATCAGTAAAGGAATTTAAAGGATCAGGCCGGCTTTGTCCTTCTGGAATGGGACAGTTACCGGGCTCAAGAGGTTCATCTCACCTCACAGGGAGAGTCCTTTCTTTATTGGGCTCAAAGTGTTTTAGATGAATCTGAAAGAATCCCCTACTTTTTATGGTCCTGTATGTAAATGATTGTTAGTTTTGCAAACGAGAATGCTGAAAAATAGTTTATTTAAAGTTTATTTAAAGGTACTGAGCTTCAGTACTTGCAAAGAGCCAGAAGCTTCTTTTTTTGTTCATTTATGCACCCTTGAGTCAATAATCGCGATCATGTTATTGTCGCAGTATTATCGGATTTTCATCCTCCTGGGGAGGCTCAAATTTCTTTGAGAAGATATCAAACATGTCTTCTGTAATTTTATATGTAGTCCTGAGATTGATATTGGCGTTTCTATGCTGTAGACGTTGGCGAAGGGTCATATCATCACACCTTAGGTAATGAAGCTCTACCTTAAGTCCACTTTTTTCGAATAATTTTCGCATTTCTAAGCGATTTTTTCGCTGCCAGAACCCAAAGTCTAGGACCACATCGCATCCCTTTTTTGCAACATCCTTAGAGGTTCTAAAAATAAGTTTCTGGCAATTCATAAAACTTCGATCAAAGTTTTCTCGCTCCATAGTATGACCAAAGAGGAGAATCATCCACTCGTCGATGGAAAATCTCAAGAATCCATGCTCCAACTCCAATTTAGTCGCATAACTGGTTTTACCTGAACCGGTTTTCCCACAAAGTGCGATAATTTTTCCACTCATACAAACCCTTTCAACGTTTATCAATAGTAGTTCATCTGCTGTTAGTTCTGATTTTTAGTGATTTTAGCGTGTTGATCCATGGAGAAGATCACCTCAAAGTCAGCAACAGTTTCTTTACGATGAGCAATAACAATTAGAGTACGATCAATCAGTTTTGTTCGAATCATTCTTTGAACTTTCGCATCGGTCTCCAAATCAATATTACTGGTAGGTTCATCCATTACAATGATGCGCTGATCGCTAAGTAAGCATCGTGCCAAGCAAATCATTTGCCGCTCACCTACCGAGTAGTTTAGGCCTCCTTCTTGTACCTCGTCCTTCAAATTGAAATAGTCCAATTCAAGCTCACAAAGAAGACCATTAATCTTGTCATCTCCAAATTCCCCCTTTATATCGATATTCTCCCTAAGGGTTCCCGCAAACAACCAGGGATTTTGTGGAACAATGCCAAAAATGGAGCGCGTTTTTTCTGCAGGATAGTCATATAGAGAACAATCATCTACCGTAATATCCCCCGCATGCACGTACAACATGCGAAATAACGCCTGAATGATCGTCGATTTTCCAGAACCTGTTCTCCCGATTAAGGCGATTTTAGTACCTTGGGGAATTTTCAGATTCAGCTCACTGAGAACAACTGCCGAATCTTTTCGATAACTTGCTGTAAAGTTTTTAAATTCTATAGTTCCTTCAGAGGGTATAAATTCCCGACTCACATTGTGAAACCTACTATTATCTCGCTGCTCTTCATCCTGCTCCTGAGGCAGTTGAGCAAGACTTAAAAAACGTAAGGCTTTAGCTCTTCCGGTGAGATAAGCCCCAATATTATCAAGAGTCCAACCAATGATGGTCTGCTGCTGACCAGCTGCTACTAATATCATCCCGGCAACAGCTGCTTCAATATGACCTTGTTGAAAAGCCCAAGCAGCGATAGTAAGAACAACGGCAATGGCAACCTCTGCTAACAGCCACATCCAAGTCCACGACCAAGTCATCAATCGCCATTGAAAAAATTCGACTTTAATCCATGCAGACACACGATGCTGCATCCTGTTAAGAATATGGTCCTCCGATTGGTAGGACCTATAGACGCCTCCCCCTTCAATAACATCAGACAAGACTTCAATCATCTGGCCTTTCTTCTTCGAAGCTACACTGCTAACATGATCAAACGCCCTATTTACCTTTATTTGACAGAATAATATTAATACCCAAAGGGCTATAATGGGAATAGCGAGGAGAGGGTTAATCCAAGCAACCATAATAAAACAAGAAATCAATTCTAGATAACAAACCTGCCCATCGCTCAAACTGAAGACAAAACGTCGCTGCAGATTGCTGTAATCACCAAACAATTGGTTGAGCAATTTGCCACTAGGATGTTCGTCAAACCAAGTTGCTCTTACATGCTGTAGTCTATCAATAACTTGCTCAAAAAAACCGTGCATTAAGTCGCTGGCTTTGATTTCGAACAATGCCCAAAAAAGAGCTCGTGATGCCAAACACCAAAATGTAAAAATAGAAAGAATCGTGAGTGTGCCCGGAATTTCCAATGAGAAAAATTCAAGGTCCAGAATTATGTGGCAGTTACTACCGTTACAATCTGCCAATTTTCCCAGATACCAATTATAAACATGGGGTGCCAAAGTATGAAGGGGTGAAAGAATAAGCACGGCACCAATAATCTTAGGTGAAGAGGCCAGTTTTTTAAAGACAGATCGCATCATTGCCTTTTGATGATTTAAGCTGAGCTGACTCATCCTAATTCTCCTTCTAATGCGGTAAATTCTGCCATCCTTGTAAAAGCTGAACCCTGGTGATTCAAAAGGTCTTCAGGACGTCCTTGCTCCACCACACGCCCCTGATGCAATATGATCACATGATCACAGGCTTGAGCATATTTCATGCGGTGCGTCGTTATCACAAATCCTTGATATTTTGCAATCAAACGTTGCCACAAGTGATCTGCTACCACCTCATCAACCGCACTCATGGGATCATCCAAAATAAGAAAGGAGCGATTAGTGTAGAGGGCCCGAGCTAAGTTCAGTCGTTGTTTCTGCCCTCCCGAAAGATTGAGCCCCGTTTCACCGAGCGGTTCGTAAATTCCTCCTTTGAATTTTTTTATGTCATGGTGCATGGCAACATCATACAAGCTTTGCAAAAGATGGGAACCCGAGTCCGACGTATCTTGCAATGCAATATTATTTTTGATGTCACTTGACTCAACAAAGGCTTCTTGGGTTACAAGTACCTGCTGCTTGCGCCAATTCTCATAGGTAGCCCGATCTTGGATTTCCTCCATCGAACCATTTTCTTCTATGTAAATCTTTCCACAACTAGCAAATAGGTGACCCGATAACAAAGCAAGAAGGGAAGACTTACCAGCACCGAGTTGTCCAATGATAGCGGTTTTCTTTTTGAGATCGATAGTGAGGTTGATCTGATTCAAAATGGAGACCCCATCTAATTCTAGCGATACACCCTGAAAACGCACATAATCATATATGGCTTGCTGTTTTACAGTGTTTGACTCTAGCAAGTAAGAATTCACCTGAGGCTCTTTTAGTAAACGAACCAAACGCTTGAAGGCAGCAACGGCCTTACCACCGCGAACAATCAATTCTGGTATAGCCATCAATTGTCCTGTTAGTATTGTAGTATACCAAGCACTTCCAATGATATTTTCAATCGGTAGACGCAACTCAAGCCATTGACTGCCCGCGATCATCACCAAGGGAGGAACCACCCACCAGCGTGTCGAAAAGCCAAAAATAAAAGCTGCCCATCCCATGCCGACGCGTGCCTTTGCAAAGGACTTGTATTTGATGGTATTAATTTTGTTGGCAAAAAAGCCATTTGCTTGCATCATTCGTGAAGTTTTTTGATGCTTGAGCCATTCCCCAGCAATCGTAGTACATTCATCCTCGAGTTCCATTTCAGCATTGAAGTAGGACATCATCTTCTTCGACGTTAATACGCTAAATGGAATCATCAGGAGCATACTTAAGAAACCGAGAATCCCCGCAAGACCCGCAAAATGATATAAAATAAAAGGTGCCAAAACTGGCGCCATGATAAAACCCACTCCTCTGTTAGCGATCGTATGCACCAATTCCCCAACCGTCTGGGCGTCAGTAATGGCCATTGTTTTTAGATTGCCGCTAGAAAAGTCTTTATGGGAGAGAGGCGATAAATTGGCAATATGATGTCCCAGCCTCATCACCAAATTCCCAGTCATTTCTGCCGCCATGCGATTACCTTTAAAAATAATCCAGTTGCTTGAAATGGTATGGATCAGCCTTAATACGGTATAGATCGCAATCGTAAGGGGCAAAGTCAGCCAAGGCTCCTCTTTCAGTGTGCTAGCACCGATGAAAACTGACGCGATACTGACCACCTGGGCGAATACAGAAACGGTCAAAATTTGACCGATAGTGGCCCGATATGGGCGATTCATTTCTATCAAAAAATGCATAACGCTACTTATCTTCACGAAGTTGCCATAGTTAAGACGTTGCGGGTCTAGCTCTTCTTCGTAGCACTCTGTTCTTATAATATTCTGAGATTGTTTGGAAAAATTTGGTTTCCATGAAAGCTTATAACTCACAGTGATCATCCTAAATCAGGTTCTACAGGCAGTGTTTCATTGAGTCTCTCAATAATAGGCGGATATGATGCCCCTCCCTTCCAGTTAGTTTAAGGCAAAAAGTGGGCCAAGGTCATAGGATGAATAGCTTGTGGATTGTCCTTCACATAAAATGACAAAAGAATTCATATAAAAATGAAAAGCTCAATATTGCAAGGGTAATCAATCTTTGCCTCTGCAAATTACGTGGTTTGCCCAGGGGGTGTTGATAAATTAGTTAAAATGAAAAAATAGGGGGGGAAATATATCGTGATCAACAGGAGTTAGAATAAACAGCAGCTTAATTTTTATAGATTAAGAAAAGAATGTTTACAGCGGCATTATTGTATCCGGTTCCTATATTAAACGCCTAACCAAAAGGCGGAGAACCGACGAACCGTCTTGGTAGAGAACCATATTGCGAGTGAGGTGAGAAGACCTCACCTACTACCCAGTCACAACACTTAAAACAACCAAGATGAGAAGTAATTCACAGAAGTGTAGATTGCAGAACCAACACATCCTGTACTACCACGAGACGTAGCGCCGGCTACAGATAGGGATTCCCCATCATATACGTATGCGGGACCGCCAGAGTCACCGTAACAAGCACCATTGCTCACACTGAACTCATCACCACTATTGCCTTGAACTGTTACACCTTTGTAAAATAATTGCCCTGAGCCTCCTGTCTCAGTTTGGCCATAACCTGCAAGGTATATAGTAGAACCTGTACTAGGAGTCGAAGCTATCAGTACTGGGTCGTAGTTTCTAGGAGCATCTTTAGAGAGAGTTATGCTAGAAATATCGGAAGGTACTGCCTGACCAAAACTTCCGGTATAGTTATGGTGAGCCGTGTAATTAGCTGCCGCAACAAAGCTCATTTCGGAGGAATTGCGACCAAAACCAATATATAAAGTGCCTGAGTAATCCTCTACGCAGTGCGCAGCGGAAACTACTGATCTTCTGTCAGTATCCCCTTCCGATCTTTTAATCAGAGTACCGGAACAAAAAATCTGGCCGCTTGGAGACACGAGGGCGACAGTAGATCTTTCAATCAAACCACCATCGGAAGGTACGGTACCATCAATGATACTTAATGATGAATTCTTTGTTTCCGCCTCTTGCCCACAAGAGGCGAGGCCCATTCCCAGCACACATGTTAATCCGACTTTTAAATAATTTGTGTTTCTGAACATATATTTCTCCTTTATGAAAACTGCCTGACTGGTTAGCCAGGCAAGAGCTAAAAAGTAAATAAAGTAAAGGAAAAAAGCAATAACTAGTTTGCATAAAATTGCGGATATGCTCACACAAAATGGCATGTAGTCGCCATGTCATCCGGTTGTGATAAGGGTTCTACAACCATCTAAACACAGAAACACGAGCTATGTCGTGAAAGAGGTTATGGCTCTTTTTGGTAAAGCTTTTAGTGATGAGGCGGCATTCATAGTCTGAAAATTCTAATGCAATAATATTCGGTGAATTCGGAACTATCTGTATACAAAGTTCACATCGCCTTTCTATACATCATCATTTTTTTCGCTTAATCTTTTAAGTAGGTAGGGTAAATTTGAACGTTGAATTGAATCATCATATTAGCCTTTTGTATTTCTAACTTTACTTTGGTTAAGTCAAATTCTTTCTTTAAATCTTCCAAAACTTGTTTGTAGTTCTCTTTATCTACATTCATAATAAATGAATCGATACAGGATAGATCTTTTTTTTCATACTACTAGGGAATTCTATTAACAGCATCTTCTAAACTAGCCAATATCATTTGCGGATGAGATTGATTAAGTCCTTTAAAATAAGTAATCGTATTGAAGCCATCTTTGATCTTCAATATCCGATCGTTAAAAATTTCATCAAACTTCTCCAGGAAACCCGGTCTCTTTAGGGCCGGGAGCAATGGAGAAGCCCTGCGGCGAGCATCGA
>JBNKNM010000213.1:0-9247 GCA_050293845.1 Pseudobacteriovorax sp.
GAGAAAGGCTTTGCCACGACGGGAAGTCGGTTCTCTTTTACTCAGTTAATATCCTATTTGAGGAGGTTGCAGCAGAAAAATCAGCCGGTCGATATCTTAAATTTCTAAACAAGCTGAAAAAAGTAGATGCTCTAATATTAGACGATTATGCTCTTCGAAACTACACTCATGGAGAGGCTAATACCCTGCTAGAAATATTAGAAGAAAGATTCCAGAAGGGAGTTACGATTATTACCTCCCAGGTAGCTCCAGACGGTTGGAAAAGCTTATATGAGGACCCCGTTATCGGAGAAGCCATCACAGATCGGCTCCGAAATCCTAGCGAGACGGTTGTTCTAAAAGGCGAGACTTACCGGAAAAAATTAGCTAACAGTTGACATAGTATTGGCTATACATTACGACTTGCATAGAGGGTCGTCGTCTTAGACTCCGGTGGCTCAGAAATCGCCAACCCTATGCTCAATTCCATCGCCAACGAGCACCAATCCTTTACTTCTAAAGGTAGAGCGGCTACAGCAAGGCCGTTGGTCACTGTCTTGCGATCCTTGGTAAGCCTTCGCGCTATTTCCTGAACCGTTAAGCCAGCATCAACAAGCTTTTGGTAAGCGGCTGCATGTTCGAGAACTGTCATATCCGTGCGAAACATGTTGGATACTATCGAGCCAACAATGGTGCCAATATAACGGCGCCTAAAAGCAGAGTTGCTCATTAACCTCAATAGGGAACTATTTCCGATACAAAAGTACCTGTTGTGATCGCCTAAACAATGCGCCGTAATCCCACCTTTTTCAAATGGTGGATATAAGGTCCTTTAAAAAAATTCATTAAAATTCATTTGGCATTATTACTCTTTTAGGGAAATTTCTACTAAATTTACTTGAGCAACAAAATATTCTGGAAGCAACGACCAGGGCAACAGGGAAGAAGCATAAAGACCTGCACACTGATAGATTCTTAATGAGACTTCATAGAAGAATGTTAAAAAATGTCTGGAAATGGGCAGGACAATATAGATTAAGTGATAAAAGCATTGGGACGGATTGGCAGAAAGTTCCTGTGGAGATAAGAGACCTTCTTGAGAACACCAAGTTCTGGATAGAAAACAAAGTATATCCCGTAGATGAACTTGGTGTACGCTTCCATCATAAAATAGTCTTCCTTCACCCTTTTCCAAATGGCAACGGAAGACATGCACGATTGATGACAGATCATGTATTAATCTCAAATGAGCAAATACCATTTACTTGGAGAACTCAGTCCTTAGGTGGAAAATCGATTCTATAAGTGAATTAAGAAATGAATGTATGGCTTCGCTGCGGGAAGCTGACGAACGATACTTCGAAAGACTTATTGAGTTTGTTAGGAAATAATATGTAGATAGTTATATATGGTGAGACAAAAAACTCTTGAACAACGTTTGATGGTTGAAAGGTATTCTGTGCTCATTCTTGAGTCTGCCCCCCATAACATTAACCAATGTTATGGGAATGAATTTCATGGGGCGCACTTGCGAAATACAAGTTTTAAATTATCAATTTTTTCTATACTGGCGAAGCCAATCCCCTCCCCATCGTCCGCACGTACAAATTGTGAAAAATTGATATTTAGAGCTCGTTTGACACCACAGGGTGACCAGTTTAACGAATCAATGGAAAATACTTGCCGATATAGAAAATCATCGTTGTAATAACCTGAAGTTTTTACGGTGCCCCTTATAGTACCAGGAGATCCTTGGAAGTAGTGTCTCGAACTCAGTCTGTAGTTTACACCTTCCTCTAAATACATCCAGCCATAAATATCAAGGGACTCCAGGGCAAATTGGTAGCCTTCAGAAACTCTATAATCCAGCGTTAATTGGCAATTTTTTCGGCTATCCGCAAAAGTAGATCCTGGTGCTGTATACGCAAAAAACTCGTCAAAATGAATAGCTAAACCCTGACTATCATGTGATATGTTAACTGATGCCGTACTTACGGGGCAACCAGAACCGTTGTACACAATATCTTCGAAATCAACTGTCGGAAGCGTCTCTTCAGCGAAAGAACTCCCTGTTTGGAGTATAACGGCAATAAGACTGACACATAGAGCTAAAATTACTTGTTTCATTTGTATTCCCTCCCTAAAAAATTTCTCACGGGAGAACTATAAGAAAATCGTGGATAAATTGGAAACAAAGAGCAGATAATTGTTCTGTCAAAATACGCTTCCCAGAACAGTGATCGCAGTTTTACGCCCTAAATAAAGCATACTGTTATGTTGTATTTCACACCAGCGGCATCATTCAAATCCGTTTTTCTAAGAGTTGAAATGACTTTCCAAAAACCTAAACACTCAGTATAAAGAAGTTAACTTACTGGAACGACTCCTGGGATAGAGGAAAAACATATGTCGACTGAGCTAATTGATACCTTGCTCCGCAACGGGGAACCTGCCATACGCTGGAAGTTATGTAAAAATGTTCTAGATGAGAGTCCAAATTCAGCGGCGATGAAGGAACTGGCAAAAGAGGTAAAAGCGAGTATTAAAGTGAGACAGCTCATCGAAGGCTTTCGCAAGCATCCAGAAATGGAACTATGCAGGAAATGGCAAGGCATTCACTGGTCGTTGATGACATTAGCCGATCTCGGATATCCCAGCGGTGAAGAAGAAGTGCAACCATACTTAAAGGCATCCCTTCATTTTTTTACTCGTGACCACTTTTTTAAAGAGTATGAAGCACTAGAAAAATCTGATGTGTATAAGCCAAAAAATAAAGGTCGCGGCATTGCCGTTATCCAGGGACGACATCGAGTATGTGCGTCCTATCAAGGAAACGCTTTAATTAATATTTTAACTCTAGGAAATCCTGATTTAGATCCTAGCCCTTTGGTAGATCGGTTACTTCATTGGCAATGGCCTGACGGGGGTTGGAATTGCGATTCAAACCCTTCGGCGAGTAAATCAACCTTTATCCACACTTTGCCCACGATGAAGGCTTTGAAAATCTTTGGTGAGAGATATTCCTATCAACCGGCCATAGAAGCTGCCGCGCGAGCTAAGGAAGTTTTCTTAAAAAGAAAGTTTTTTAAGCGCCAATCCGATGATAAAGTTATTAGAGAAGAATTTGCAAAACTGCATTATCCACTATATTGGCATTACGATATCTTAGGTGCGCTAAAGATTTTTGCCCAGATTGGTGAAACCAGTGACCCACGCTGCCACGAGGCTCTAGATCTTTTGGAATCAAAAAGGTTGCCCCATGGTGGATGGCCCGCAGAAAAAAAGTATTATAAGGTTTCCGAGGAAGTAAGTCTTGGCCATGACTTTGTAAATTGGGGACCTAGTGGTAAGTCCAGAATGAACCCTTGGGTGACCGTCGATGCACTCCATGTTTTAAAGGCATTTGGGCGCTTAAAATTATAGGAATGACCCCGTAAGGATAGGTAACAATACCTTTGCCGGCTGCGTTACCTGCATTTTCCCAAATTTGCTAGGTATTACATGCTATCTATACCATCGTGGGTTTCAAAATAATTTAGACCAGTAGAAACACGCTTCAAGCGTTCATACACACGGAAATCCAAAAGTTTCTGAGCAGCCTCAATTGAATACCATTCGACCATACATAACTCATCAGCCGGTAGTCTAAGCTCCTCGATATCCTTGCCAAGTTCACCACAGTCAAATACGAAATGATAGCCATCACCTGCTTTTTTGTTAGCCTGGCTATAATCAACATAAATCAGTTTAGGTGTAGGGATATCAATACCAAGTTCCTCTCTGACTTCACGAATAACAGCCTGGCATGGAGATTCATTAGCCTCTATAATCCCTCCTGGCAGTTCCCAACCATCTTTATAAGTAGGTTTTACGAGAAGGTATTTATCTGCTTTTTTGAAAAGCGCCGTAGCTGCTGAATATTTTTTAGGGAGCATTAATTCTATTCCAAGTCTTTAACGTTTGAAACTGCAGCCAACAATATTCGCTCTTTCGCTCATACTACCGTCGATTTCCATATTCACTTCTATACTATGACCAAAAAACTTATCAGTTTAGGAATAAAGAAGGAAGATGAAAACTTGACATTTCGAGAGGATTAAAGCATGGGTAGAACGTATAAAAAACATAAAAGTTGGTTTTTTAGACTGGTATGTCTAACTACGTGCCGGCTATTTGATAATTGTATAGAAATCTACTGAAACGACCGAAGAGCGTCGTGGCTGCGCTATGTGCTGGGAAACCTGATATACCTACAAGTACCATAGCCATTCTTTGGCTTCTTGATTTTTAAGGAAAAAGCAAAGAAACGAGAGATTGCCGTGAAAAAAGCACATTGATACCCTCCTGCAAATCGAGTTAACGGCCAAAACGAACCGTATTCGATTTAATGAAATAGTTTGCTCTCCAATTTTTCGGATTTCCGGTATGAGAGCTTTTACTAGGTAAACCAGGGTCTCTTATGGCCTAAAAGTATCCTAAATGTTGAATTTAAGACGATTTTCTATTCACCCATCACATGAGCTGCATTCTCTCAAGGGGAAGCAGTTAGCGAGCTCGTTAATTCCATTTAAAATTATCTCATAATGTAATAGTTGTACTATCATACCTATCCGTTCCAGGGAGGATCTATTATTTCGGTCTCGGAGAAGGCTGTGAAACTATCAACAAAGCCAAAGGTATCGCCAGCAGGGATAAGACTGGTAAATGTTTCACCGTCGGTGTTGGTTTAGACAAAAGTTCCGCTGGTGATTTTGTCTTGCCGGTGTAGGATTTGTGAGGGCCGCCCTATATCTCGGAATAGGCCAAGGAGGCGCCATTAAAACTTATCGTTGTTCTGGCAGTATCGGTTAATTCTACTAAGGTGCCTAACGGAACGCCAAATCGAAATCTGGCAATGGCATGGGCTTGAAAACTACCTAGGTACTCTAACAAACTATTTGGCTTGGCATTTTATAGACTGATTAATTTGGAAAATTAAATTATGAACGAAGTTGCATTATCCACCCTCACCCTGTCTATCGTTGCAGTTATTGGCTTGTGGTTGGGTGGTTTAAAAATCCGAGGTGTTGGCCTTGGCATTGGCGGTGTTCTTTTTGGAGGCATTTTTGTTGGTCATTTTGTCAATCAATTTGGTTGGCAACTCGATGGCCACGCCTTGCATTTCATCAAGGAATTTGGGCTGATTTTGTTTGTTTACACCATTGGTATTCAAGTTGGACCCGGTTTTTTTGCTTCTTTAAAAAGCAGTGGGTTAAAACTGAACAGTCTCGCTGCTGGTGTCGTTGTTCTCGGTGGTTTAACGGCCGTTATCTTGCATTATATTTTCGATTTGCCGCTGAATGTATTTCTTGGTATTTATTCTGGCTCTGTTACCAATACGCCTTCGCTGGCTGCTGGCCAACAAATCTTAAACGAACTGGGTATGCCATCGGAGTTGGTTGATATGCTTGGTCTCGGTTATGCCATGGCCTATCCTTTCGGTATTCTCGGCATTTTGTTGTCGATGTGGTGTCTGCGCATTATTTTCAAAATCAACATTGATGAGGAAGCAGAAAAATTCAATAGCATCAGCGGCGCTAACAAGAAATCGTTACAGTCGGTAAATGTGGTAATAGAAAATTCTAATATCGATGGCATGCGCTTTTCTGAACTCGCACAATTAATTGGTGAAGATGTTCTTTGTTCGCGCATTAAGAAAGATGGGATATTGAGCGTTCCCACCGCTGATATTAAATTGCAAATAGGCAGTTTTTTACATTTGGTTGGACCCGACAAAGATGTCTTGCATAAGGCGGTGTTGATTGTAGGTTCTGAAGTTAGCGAATCTCTATCAACTAAAGGGACTAATCTGCTCAGCGAAAGAGTGGTTGTCACTAATGAAAAAGTGTTGGGCAAACATTTGTATGAGCTGGATTTCAAACATCGCCACAATGTGGTTATTTCGCGTCTGCATCGCGCCGGTGTGGAATTGGTGGCGACCAAGGAATCCGTGCTGCAGTTTGGCGATATTTTAAATATTGTTGGTCCCCGCGAAGAAATTGAGCTGGTAGGTGCCCTGATAGGAAATGCCCGCAGCAAGCTGCAACATGTGCAAATGCTACCGATTTTTATAGGCATTGGTTTGGGGGTGTTGCTGGGTTCCATCCCGTTCCATGTGCCGAATCTCCCCGCCCCACTGAAACTGGGCTTGGCTGGTGGACCCTTGATTGTAGCGATTATTCTTGCTCGTATTGGTAGTATCGGACGCTTATACTGGTTTATGCCACCAAGCGCTAACTTAGCCCTACGCGAAATTGGTATTGTGTTATTTTTGGCGGTAGTAGGGATAAACTCCGGTGCTAATTTTGTTTCTACCTTACTTGATGGCGATGGTTTGAGTTGGATGGCTTACGGTTCCGCCATTACTCTGATACCTCTAGTTGGTGTTGGTATTATCGGGCGCATGCTTCTGCACTTAAATTATTTGTCACTGTGTGGTCTGTTGGCCGGCTCGATGACCGACCCACCAGCCTTGGCTTTTGCCAATTCTATTCACGCGACTTCAGGTGCTTCAGCCTTGGCTTACGCAACGGTTTATCCTCTGGTGATGTGTCTGCGTATTCTTACGCCGCAATTGCTCGCCGTATTGCTGTGGGCTGCCTCTTAGCCAGATGACTATAGCGAAAGTGATGATGTTAAGTCCAAATCACTTGATCTGGCAAAAAAGGCATCGGTAGCATGAAACGTAGTTGGGTCAGGCTATATAGACTTAGTAGCTATAGCACTCCACGGTAGTTCCTTAGCCTATACCACTGTAAAGCATGCGTAAGCTAACTTTTTCTTTTTGGGCTTCAACGAAAAATGCGTTCCATAAATTCATCTTCCATGTAGTCGGCATATAACTTGAAGTTTTCTTCGAACAGCATACGTAGTTTTTTAGCTTTTTCTTTATAGGCAGTTGCATCCTGCCAGGCATTCTCGGGTAGCAACTTTTCACGCGGAAATTGAGCTAGTTCCGAAGGGACGTCTAAACCAAAGTAGGGTTCTTTCTGGAAGTTAGCATTTGAAAGCTCTCCACTTTGGATAGCACGTATAACGCTTCTAGTCTCTGCAATGGAATACCTTTTTCCAATTCCGTAGGCACCGCCATACCATCCTGTATTAACCAGCCAGACATTTGTATTATGAAGCTTAATTTTACCCCTTAGCAGTTCGGCATATTTCATGGGGTGCCACACCATGAATGCCCCACCAAAGCAAGGGCTAAAGGTTGCTTTTGGTTCCAAGACTCCCATTTCAGTCCCAGGAATTTTGGAGGTATAACCAGATATAAAATGAAACATTGCTTGATGTTCATTCAGTCGACTTACTGGCGGCAGGACACCGAATGCATCAGCTGTCAAAAAAATTACATTACTGGGATGTGAGCCGACGCAGGGAGATTTAATATTTTTGATGAAATTAATGGGATAGGATACTCGCGTGTTTGGGGTAATGCTTTCATCGCTATAGTCGACTTTCCTTGTATCAGGGTCCAAAACGACGTTTTCAAGAAGGGCCCCGTAGCGGATAGCATGATAAATATCAGGCTCATTCTCTTCTTTCAGGTCGATACATTTTGCGTAGCAACCACCTTCGACATTAAATACTCCTTCGTTGCTCCAGCAGATTTCATCATCGCCGATAAGAAGGCGGTTTGGATCAGTACTCAGGGTTGTTTTGCCTGTTCCAGAAAGTCCAAAAAATAAACTGGTATCACCACTAGGACTGCAGTTTGCACTACAGTGCATAGATAATATCTCCTGCTTGGGCATGAGGTAGTTCATAACTGTGAACACACCTTTTTTCATTTCTCCGGCATATTGAGTTCCCAAGATGACCATTTCCTTACTTTCAAAGCTCAGGTCAACGCTTGTTTTACTTGTCATATAGGACGTCTTAGCATTAGCAGGAAAAGCCCCAGCATTAAATATCACACAATCCGGCTCTTCAAAGGGCACGGCATCATTTTCGTTAGGCTGTATGAGCATATTTTTCATAAATAAGGCATGATAGGGTCGGCTGCAAATAATACGAACTTTTATGCGATAGTTGGGGTCCCACCCTGCAAAAGCATCGACGACATATAACTGGTTTCGTGTATTTAAATAGTCAATCGCCCGCTCTTTATTAATGGCGAACGTCTCTGCATCAATTTTTATATTTACTTCACCCCACCAGATATTCTTAGTACTTTCCGGATCATCGACTATGCGCTTATCTTTTGGTGAGCGTCCTGTTTTCTCTCCCGAATAAGCAACTAAAGCCCCTTGATCCGTCAGTTTAGTTCCTGAATCGAAGCGAATGGCATGCTCATACAGAATCGGCGCTGGTAAATTATGGTAGACTTCTTGGCAGTCGATGCCGTATTGATTTAAATTCATATCTCACTCCTTTATTTTATCACTACACCAGAGCAAAAGTCGCAAGCTTACCTCTGAAATTTTAAGCCGCACGTTTGGATACAAAGCGTCCGCGCAGCCCTTTTCTTATATAACAAATAGGCTGTTACTGTAGCCAATTTTTCAGTAAATTTGGCACTTTCCAATACCAATAGGTGGTTTTTAATTTTTATCCTTAATCGCTAAATATTAAGTAGATTGCCATAAGGATCTACAAGAAATTATCGATAACGTTGAAAAGATGATGACTTATGTTGATATTATGCAGACTTTTTTGATTTGCTCCTGTTGTCCGTAAAAACATTACTTTCCTCTATACGATCGTAAATAGGCTGCCAAAAAAACTACGGTAAAGATAGCCCTTAAATACTTCAGTTGGAGAGTGACCTTTAGCGACATCCGAGAATATACCTAGCAACTTTTCCGCTGCACGGTTGACTGAAGTTATATCGCCATTAGCCGACACCGAGATCACTCCAGTGTGTTTCTCTGTTTCTCTGTGTTTCTCTGAACGGATCTTTCTCTGAACGGAGCTCTTCCACATACGAAGCTCTATCCATAGCTTTCTCTGAACGGAGCTCTTCCACATACGAAGCTCTATCCACATTTCTCTGAACGGAGCTCTTCCACATACGAAGCTCTATCCACATTTCTCTGCATTTCTCTGAACGGAGCGCTTCCAAACATTTCTCTTTTCTCTGAACGGAGCGCTAAATTTCTCTGCACGGAGCGCTTCCACACGAAGCCATTTCTCTGAACGGAGCGCTTCCACATAAGGTTTCTCTGAACGGGTTTCTCTGAACGGAGCGCTTCCAAAATTTCTCTGTTTCTCTGCACGGAGCGCTTCC
>JBNKNM010000214.1:0-9240 GCA_050293845.1 Pseudobacteriovorax sp.
CCGATCCCAGCATTAGTTCCACCGATAGCTCGTCTCAATCCATGGTACAGTTCTCCTTGATTTAGGGATCTCTGAACGTTTTGCGGAATACTATGATCATCTATGTAATCGAGTATGTATTTTGACTCGTAAATCCTATCTAGTTCCCATATCGCTTCCTTCGTACATGATTACATTGATCGAAGAAAAAGCGGTGAAAAATAGAAAAAACTCTTGATGACGATTAGGTTGCAATTTCCTAGATATAAGCTAATAATATCAATAGATTGCCTCCATGGGAAATTTCGGGGGAAATCCCAAAAAACCCATAGTGTTAACCATAAACTCAGAAACTGGCTCTTTCTTATCTTGGGATTCAAGAGAAGGAAGTTCATTTGGCGTTCATGAATTCTTTGTAAGTATAGATACTTGCGTCTAATATCTCAGACATAAAACATAAGTTCAATAATGCTGCTTTAGTGGAGCATTGTTATGATATCATTGAATTTTTATACTTAAGAGGTATAAGGGCGGAGTAGGATGAGAAAGTACGAAATAGAAAACTATAAGTCGGGAAAAAACTACTTAATGGTTCCGGCAACCGATATTGAAACTTCTGAAGATCAATATGAGAATATTAGGAAAATATGCAACGAGCCACCGATCCTAAATCTTTTTAGGGGTCTGAATGAATATCCCATTGAAAAATCTAAGTCATTCATTGAATGGGCATGCGATGGCTGGAACAGCGATTCATACTATGTTTTTCTGATAGTTGATAAGAGTACAAACCTTGTTGTTGCAGCTATAGATATTAAATCGAGGGATCTCGACGGTGAGATCGGATATTGGTGTTCTCAGTCACATAACGGATTAATAAGTAATGCAGTCAAGGCTCTGATTTCATTCGCTAGAGAAAAAGGCTATCGGAGTCTATATGCAAAGCCAATAAATTATAGGTCTGAAAGTGTACTAATTAGGAATCTATTCACACTGAAAAACGGAGATGTTGAAAAGACCTTTGAAAAGATTTTAAATCCCTAGAGCCCTTACCATGTATGAGCTACACCTTAAAACAGCAGTATTAAACATAAGTTTAATGATCACCATACAAGGCTGGGTTGAAAAGTTGGCTATGAGGGAAAATTGATAGTTTTGAAATCCTTCTGCCGAATATCACCCCTAAGAAAGTTAGCGAGCAAACCAACTAATGACGCAAGCAAGCCCAAATGAAGTTCTTCAAATAATCGACACCCAATATCCCTATCTTGTTGAGCAGATCGGTGACGGGTCGAGAATCCTGTGGCTAGGCTCCGCAATTTCTTTTGGCACGGGGGCTCCCGGGTTAAGCGATCTACTCAAAGAAGGAATTGAACTTCTTCAAAATAAAATAAACTCTGAGCCCGTCCCCGATCCGTACAGAGAGGCTTTGAACGAAGTCTTCAATGGATGTGATCTGAATGGCATCAATCTTCGTGAGAACATTTCGACATGGAACACTACCGAAAGAGAACGAGTTCTCAAATGGCTCTGGGATCGTTACTCAAGATTTTTAGAAATTCACGTTCCTGAAGGCGAACTAGGTAAAGGGCTAATGCAAATAGTTTCGAAATATGCGGACACAGCCCTAGAACCTGATGCTGAGCACTTCTTTATCGGCATGTTGGTAGAGGAAGGCTGTTGTCAGTACATGATCACGACAAATTGGGAGTCAATGATCGAGGTCGGACATGAGAAAATTCGTCCTGATACATCTCCCAAAATCACTCCGATGGCTTCTAATCAAGACCTAGTCAACTCCACAACGTATCCAAGAAAAATATTTAAGATTCATGGCTGCGCTAGAAAGGCCACTGAAAACCCTGAATATATTGATTTCGTAATCGGTACCGAGTCAGAGATTGCTGAGTGGGCGGATGGGAAAGGCGACTTCAGCCCTATTAAGAACGAGATTATTCAAAAGTTGACAAGTAGCAGATCCCTTTTTATTGGGCTCTCTGGCCAAGATTTCAACCTAAAATCGATCTTCTATGGTGGTGCAAACATCGCACCTCCCGAACATAACCCTCCTCGACTAATAACGACCTCTAAAATAGAAGGACACCAAAAAACTTTACTCAAAAGTGTTTATGGCCGAAATTATTACAACGCCAACCGTGATGAGATCAATCAATACGCACGAATCCCCCTTTATGCAAAACCTCTGCTTGGTGGCCTGTATCTAGCAGTACTCCGCCATAAACTTAGGCTCATTGTAGAGTCTGGTGAATTAACTAGCTCAAACGTTCTCGCACTTGATCTAGCGAACGACGCAATCCGAAAGCTCATCAACAAAGTAAATGAACTATATGATGACAGGTCTCCAGACCAGAGCTGGGTGAAAATTCAAAAAGCAATTTTGAAGTACCTTGCAAATTTTCTGAACTTATACAGAGATCGCGTGTTGACCGATCTATCCAAATACCGAAACGTGCACCCTGGGTCCTTATCGACTTTTACTGCTGACCAAAACCTTTCAGCTTCAAATTTCGATGCTGCCCTATCAATCCTTGGACTACTTTTTGAAGGAGAGAATCGGGGTAAATGGACTCTGTCCTTACCGACGCTACAAGTAAATCAAGTATCACAGCTGGATATCGATTTTTCGGGGCAGCGCGTCCGACTGTTTATCCTAGATTTGGAGATCAAAAAGTCGAAACTAGAGATCAACAACATTATTGACAAGGACAAGGTCGAGCATCTTGCAATCATCTTTGGAAGGGGTTATCCTTCTCGGTCTCATAAGGACTCGCCAATAGCGGTTGAAATCTGGTTGGAAGACTTGATCCAAAATGGGAATTTAGACGACGCCGTTGACGCCATGTCAAACGAACTAAAACCAGCAACGGTGGCAAAATGAGCACTGATCACTACAAAACAATTGTAAGAACCCTAAAGGAAAAAGCAGACTTCAAAGAGCATCAAGGACCTCTTCCTATCAAAGACACCGAATTTGAGTTCAATTCGTGGTTTGTTGGTCCAAAGGACAGTAAATCAATCGTATTGGTTGTTGAAATCACTGAAGATTCCATTTCAAAACTGTCTCGCCTAGTGAGGGTGCTTTCAAGAAGTCTAATTCGGATTCGTTCTAGCCGGTCGTTAACACTCATCACTACTGGCCTCAACAATCTCCCAAAGCAACTGAGAGAGATTGAAATGTATTGTAGGGTGATAAACATATTTCCAACCGACGATGTCACCGACTCAATCGCTGAACTTTTGCCAATCAATATACCGGAACCGGAAGAGCTCAAATTTGATGCGAATGAGATTTTAAAAGAGAAGTTGAACAAGCAAGAAACAGAGCTTCTCGAAAAGACCCTCAAGAGGGCTGAAGAACACAAGTCAACAATAGAAAAAGCAGCCCTCGACGTATTTGAAACAGAGTTACTACCACTATTAGGTGAGAACAATGATCAATAGACTCAAATCTATAAAACTTGACTCCTTCAGAGCATTTGCAAAGGATATCGATGTCCCATTAGATTCAGGCATTGTTCTTCTCTACGGCCCGAATGGTTCAGGTAAATCCTCGATTTTACACGGGATTGAAACAGCTCTAACAGGTAATGCAAGCGACCTATTAGCATTTGGAAGCGACTACCCACGATCGCTTATCAATTATGGCTCTAAGATCGCTGAAGTCAAACTTGACGTAGTACTCAACGAGAAAGAAACACCTATTTCGATAGATATTAGTGACAAAGTTCAATCGAATACCCACCTATCCAATGATGACATTCATAGTTTTCTCAATCGGTCTTATTTATCGCAATCAAAGCTTCAAAGAATATTGGATTTGTATTCTACATTCGAAGAAGACGGCCTTGGAGGTGTGGGATTTCTCAAAGAATTTTTTGGCAGCAAACTCCTAGACGACCTTATTGAGGGATTAAACACTTTTTCTAACAAGCGCTCGGTAGGCAAATCCGTCGACGTTTTTTTTAAGATTGACAAAAATATTGACGAAGTCCGTACACAGTTAAGCCAAATAAATTCTAAAATCAGATCCCTAGAAGTGGACTCCCTTGAAAACTTCTCAAAATCCAACGGCATGTTAGCGACATTTTTCCCAGATTCTCAAATCAAATTGTCGGAGCAGACTCCTCAAAGTGTCGAATCATGCATTGAACAAGTAGAAAACGTTAGTCCTGATGCACATCCAGACACCCAATTGACCAAGTTTAAGAAACTGAGCTCTCAGCTTTCGAATACTCTAGAGTTCCTGGCCGATTCAGGTGGAGAATCAGAGCTGAAAGAAATCGACCAACTAAACAGAAGAATTAACGAATTGGAAAAAGAGACACTAACTATTTCCATACCTCTCGGTCGAGCCGTGGAACATATAGAAGCTCTTTGTGAGCAAATCAAAATTTACCCTTATCAACACGACAAGCCAGATCGCCTCGATAAAAAATCGCGAGTATTGTTCGATTACATTACGTCCCACCGAAGCATGGTCCAAGGGTCAATGAATCAGTTGATCGTTTTAAAACAGAACCTAAAAGCAGTGAATGATGAAACTAAGGCAATGCAAACTGAACTGGAGAAACTTCGTGAGAAAACCAATAAAGTAGATTCATTCCGACTACTGAATATAATCTCACAATTGATGCATTCGCACGACACTGAAAATTGCCCGGTATGTGATCGGGATTTTTCTGAAACAGGAAGCGGGACACTCAAAAGTCATGTAGATGCAAAATTAGCAAAGATAGGTGTCAACATCGAAGAACACAATAAAGTATCCTCGCGCAATATTGAACTGACTCGAGAAATAGAAATCTACAAATCTCGTTCGGAAGAAATAGAGCGTCAAATTAAGTCATTTCATTTGCCGGATTCAATAAACGAGACTCTCGAAGTGCTAAACAAAGCAAAGGTTTTAGTCGACGAGTCATGCGAGTTAATTCCAGCATTTGAGAGGATCTATAGTGAACTAGTTAAGCTCAAGACGCAGAGAAGTATGAGTGAATCCAAGTTGAAGCAGTACAGTAAAAAAATCGATGAGATATTCGATATCGCAGAGTCTATCGATGTAGACATCGGCACCAAAGAAAACTCGAAAGATGGATTCTGGGAACCACTCCGAGAAAGTCTAGACAGGTTGGTGGAGGAAGCCGAACGTAGGTCCGAGCTTCTACGTAGATTAACCTTTACATTGAGGGAAACATTATCCACGGCTAAAAAGCTAGAGGAACTAAAAGACACACAAATTAAAGCAACTGTACGACTACAAGCTTTCGAGAAGGCTCAAAAATCTGCTGAAACCTCTATTAAGTCATATAGATCGATTAGACGAAGCGCTATAGAATCCAAAGAAGAAATTTACAAGAAGATTTTTAGCGATACTCTCAACTCGCTGTACTCAAACATCTTCAAACGGCTTGTTAGCACAGAAAGATTCACACCGGCGATTACCGTACCTTATCTAGATCGCGGCAAGTTGATGTCAGGTGTAAACGCTATGATGGGATCTACTCGGGCTTTCGACAATGTGAAATCGGTTTTAAGCACGGGAAATATAAACACTGCTGCGTTGAGCCTTTTCCTGACTCTTAACTTGATGGAAAAGGGTCCCCATCAAGTCCTTGTATTAGATGATCCAGTGCAAAGTATGGACGATGTTAAGGTGTCGCAAATGGCTCGAACCCTTAGACAAATCAATATGAAATTCGATCGACAGATACTTCTAGCCATTCACGAGCGACCGTTGTTCGACAATCTCAAACAGGAACTCAGCCCAAAGAGCGATAAAGAGTCACTCCTTTGGGTAGAGTTGTTTTCTGACGGCAAAAATCATGAACTCGAGTCCAAGCATGTATACTATGAAGAAGATGATGTCGGGCATAAAGAAACAAGAGCCTAAGGTTTTTACTCTAGTCATTGAGGCGGTTATAACGTTACTTTCTGCATTTGAAAAAACGCCAAATAGAGCCGATTTATGCGATAACGGGCTAAATGAAGAAAAGTTGCTGTCCTTTAGAAGATCGCTAGTCCCTAAAACCCCTAGGATAGTCCATAATTCAAAGTAAATAAAGCTACTTACATTAGACAAAAAACACTACCTATATAATCACCATACAAAACCTTTGCGGTAAAGTTGGCTATGGGGAAAAATCGATATATTTGAAATCGAACTGACGAATGGCACAATTTTGGATCGTTGCCCAGACTTCTAAGTGCTGAACACAGCCATTAACGGTCAATTGAAGTTTAAAATTGAGGAAATTCACTCGCAATTATGGTACATCATCTCCTATGTGACCACTATAGAAGTGGTCACAAGAAGAACATATCTTTGGATAGAATATAAAGAAGTGAATTTATGAGTAATAAAGTTTTTGTCGGTGGTTTGAGTTGGAATACTGGAGATGAAGAGCTTCGCGATGCTTTCAGCCAGTTTGGAGAAATTTCGGACGTGAAAGTGATCACAGACCGAGAAACCGGTCGCTCACGTGGCTTTGGGTTTGTCACCTTTTCCGACAACGACTCCGTTCAAAAAGCAATTTCTGGAATGGACGGTCGCGAGCTTGATGGCCGAAATATTAAAGTCAATGAGGCAGAGGACAAGCCTCGCGGTGGCGGCAATCGCAATCGCGGCGGTCGCTGGTAATAACTAGCCAGATTGAGCCTGCTTACTGGTGGGCTTTAGTGTGGGCCTCAATTTCGGACAATCTTTCAAAGACAACTGCACAATGTGACGTTTGCAAACAAGACTCCAATTTGCATATCTTTTTGACGCTTCTTAAAACCACCGTTTTA
Source organism: Pseudobacteriovorax sp. (assembly GCA_050293845.1). Taxonomy (GTDB): domain Bacteria; phylum Bdellovibrionota_B; class Oligoflexia; order Oligoflexales; family Oligoflexaceae; genus DT-89. The sequence continues at coordinate 6,784 of JBNKNM010000214.1, forward strand.
AGGCACACTCGAGGATATCTTTATAAAAAACACCAAAAATGCAGTTTATTGCTTAGCAAGGAAACCAGCCAATTCCCCTCTTTTAGAAGAGGGGGAGTGCCAATTACAGATCATTAGCTAGTTCTTTTAGCTTCCCCACGATGTCTTTTATATCGACTTCAACTTGCTCAGAAGATGTCATATATTTTTTTAGCAACTGCCGTAGATACACTCCCGAAGGTGAACAAGCCCCTTCTGGAATTGAATCTCGAAATTTACTATTTTGATTACCATTATATAGCTCAATAACACGTTCGATATGCTCTAGGTTATCTTGCTGAGCTGCTTTTAGAACCTCCTCACCAAAATAGAATTCGATTTCTCTTCTCTTAAGTGTAATCACTTTTTGTCCGCCCTGAGTAAGTTTGTTAACTAGTTTTGTTGTTGAAGTCGAAGGCAGTTCCTCTATACCTGAATCCTTATCATGTACCCAGAGAAGATGTTTTTGACCTCGTACTAGATTTTCAATCTTGATCGCACCGCTTACAATAGCTTCTGCTGCTCCACCTCCGTATTGAACGATTCCAACCGAAATACCTTTGAACTCGTCCTTATAGAGTTCGTGGATGATATGGCTAAAGAAGATGACCTCAGTAGCTCCTTCAACCATTAGACAAATATCATGGTTAAAAAAGTCGCTCGGCCTTAACCCTAAATCGCCAAAAAGGCTTTCTAGAGCATCACTTGAAATATTCGTGACTTCTCTTTTGTCATCTTTGATTGAGCAACGATAATATTGACAGTCGGAGTCACCGTTTAGAAAAATTGGAGAATGAGAAGTAATAAAAAACTGAATATTTTTAGTTTCTGCTAGTTCGATGATGTATCTGAAGAACTTTCTTTGAATATCGGGATGAAGCCCGGTTTCAGGCTCATCCAAAAGTACAACATTTGACTCGAACAGGTGAATATAAGTAATAAGGTTCATGATTTGATAGATGCCGCTTCCAGCCTGGACGAGATCAATCTTTTCTCCCTTTTCGTGAAGGACAATATATGGCCTATTCTGCGTATCAATATTGACTTCAAAGTCGTCTAGATGATCGAAAACTGCTAGAATCTTAACTTTTAGTTCCTGAAAACCAAGTGCAGCTACTTTTTCATTCTGTTCTTCAAACTTATATACCGTGTATAAGAGCTGAGATAAAGTAACATTGCCAAAATCTCTTGAATTAATTTTTTGTCTGGTTGCATTAGGAGCTTCATTGTTCGAAAGGGATTGAAGGACGTCAGGACGAATGAGAACAGTCTTTAAATTCTGATGTGGGACCTTCCGATAGTCAGCAGTGTTCATTTTTTGAGTTGGAGCGCTAGATGCCGATTTTTCAACGATATATTGATCATTCCCAATATTCATCTGAACCTTAAATGGTCCCGCTTCATTAAAAAGCTCTTTGATATCCTTCATTGGTTTATACTGGTTCCAGTTGTTGAACTCCTGGGATAAGCCACACATCTCAATTGCTTGAAGAATCGTAGACTTTCCAGAGTTATTCTTACCGAAAAAGATATTGACCTTGCCCAAATCAACGAGTTGTGCGGAATGTATACCCTTGAAATATTCAATGGTCGCTGTTGTAATTGTCACTACAATTTCTCCGATACAATCTGGATGCTCTGTTTCACTACCATAAATGTTAACAAATTTCCGTAAACTTCTGCCGGTTTGATACCTATCAGGGTTTTTTGGCCCAAGACCTAATGGACAGAATCGATACTTTTTACTTTGCTGCAGAAATAGATTGTTTGAGGCTTTGACCCTTTTCCTTCTTCTGACACAAGAACCTTGAATGAGTGAAGGGTGGGGGCGCGGAAGCCTTGAGGCTGAGCGTCCCCTAAAACGAAGGATTTAGGGCACTATCTCTTACCTTCGTTCCCTAACACAGCTTCAATGTCTCCATTGTCTCTTAAACTTGTGTCTTAAACCGATTGTACCGTAAACTCAGAGAAGATGGAAAAAACGGCACAAAACACCCAGGGACTATCTAGGCGGCGTATTGGCTATGTTAGGGTTAGCACCCATGAGCAAAATTCAGATTTACAAATCAAATCACTTGAAGATGTAGGATGCCAAGAAATCTTTGAAGACAAGATATCGGGGGCTAAAGCAAATCGTCCGGGGCTTGATGCAATGATGAAATTTGCCGAGAAGCTGGAAAATGGCTAGTAAGCTGCATTCTTCCCATTACACAACAAAATGGGAACACTTGCCAATTGCAAAGTGTTAAATGGGAACGGTAGGTTTTGCTCAAACTCATATTTTGGGGGAGTAAAAGCGATTTCGTCTGCAAATATTTAATTCTTGCAGCAGCACTTATGTGCAAGCCTTAGCATAACTTAGGTTCTTCCAGCAGAATGCATTTAATACCTCATCATCCTTAATATAGTGAGGGGTAATCTTCACTCCCATGATCGACG
>JBNKNM010000215.1:0-9233 GCA_050293845.1 Pseudobacteriovorax sp.
GAAACAAAATACCCCCATCAGCCTTGCCGACCAAGCCAATCGTAGTTTCTGTAGCTCCAGTAAAAGCTCCTTTTTTATGGCCAAAAAGTTGCGATTGAGCCAAATCCGATCTAAAGTGAGAACAATTGACGGCTACAAAAGGTACGTCGCCTTCTTGAATAACACGTTCCCTATGAATAAGTTTAGCAATTTCCTCTTTGCCGGTCCCAGTTTCACCACTAACGACTAGAGGAATTTCTGGGTTAGTGGCTAAGGCTTTGGCTTTAAATCTTATGGACTCGGGGAGAATTATACCATCTGGATATTTACTTTTAAGGTGTTCAGGGAGATTTCCTGTTTGGTTAATTTTTAAATTGGAATTCTGTAAAGCTCGTCTGCTTTTTGCTAAACTGGTTGCGATAGCTAACTCGTCCCAGTTTTTCAGCGGCTTTTTTAAGAACTGTAAAGCTCCGTAGGCTATAGCTCGATCAAATATAGCAACATCTGGATCTTTCGACATAGCTAAAGGAATAACACTAGGGTGTAGAGCTTTAACATCTTGCAGGAGTTGCAAACCCAGTGGTTTATCATCGCTTTGGTCTGACAGGTGAATATCCGTCAGTATAAAATGAAAACGATATTCTTTCATTTGAATCAAGGCATCACTTAGGCATAAGACGCCAACGGCCTCATGACCTGATTTTTTAATAATTGCTAGAGTGTCTTTTAACTCCGTACTTGAATCATCAACGACTAGAAACTTGTATTTGTCCACGCTTATACCTATTTTTTGCTGCTAACACACTCAGTTTTAATTCTAAAGCTAACTGATCAACCGACTTTTCCATATCTATTTCCATCTGTACCACTTTTCCTATGGTTTTTAAAATGAGGTTTTCCTCATCTGTCACTAGAATGGAGTGCTTTAAAGGGTCGAATTCACCAACAAAAAGTTCAAGCTCCTGATTTGTTTGAGCAGCTTTTTGTAGCTTTCTGATAAACTCTTGATTATTGGTCATAACGCTGATTAAAGGCCTATAATTTTCTTCATCGCTTTTGCTATTCTGCAATGTCTTTTTATCCTCATTTGCATTGTTATTGGTTGTCTGAATTTTCGGCGCAGCGACGTCGTAAAGATGTACCGTAAAAACGGTTCGCCCGTTTTCTCGACTGTAATCGATAGTTCCATCATGGCCGTAAATGACATTCTTTACATATGCAAGGCCTAGGCCAGTTCCGTTGGGTTTATTAGAACTAAAACCAATTTCAAAGATTCTGGGTAAAACATCAGCAGGTATTCCTGGACCATTATCGCAAACCATTATTTGCAAGTCTTTTTGATCTAACAAAGCAAATTTAAGCTCAACTAAATTACTAGCCGCTTCTAAAGAGTTTCTGCTAATGTTAATAATTGCTCTTTCGAATTTCTCAAAATCTAAGTGATACTGTAGCAGTTCAATATTGGGATTAAAATAAATTTCTAACGAAATACTTTTAGCTCTTGCATATTCCTTAAGTTCCTCTATATGCTCTTTTAAAAGTATTCCATCTATCCATTCTTTTTTAATAATTAACTGTTCATCGACTCTTTTGAAGCCTTCTATCATCGTCCTAATTTTTCTTAAAGAGCGTGAAGCTTTTTCATTCTCACTGGATAATAGTGCCTTTTCGATAACGGAAAGAGGGCTTCCTATGTCATGAGCCAGCATTTGTATAGCATGAGTAATTGCTTCTTTTCTTGCAAGATTCTTCTCTTTAGTCTCTACTTCCTTTATTTTTGATATTAGCTCTGAAAATCGAAATGCAATCTCTGAAATTTCAGCGAATTCATATTCTTTTTTAAACTTTCCTCCTTCAACTAAGAAGTTTTTTAGATAGTTTCGGAAGGAAATTAAGGGATCGACCACTTGGTTACCTATCCTGCGTAGTAAATACCATTGAATAAATGTTGTGCCACTGAGCAGTACGACAATCCCCGAAAAAGTCCAAAGGATTATATCAATTGGAATTTTTTTTATGATAAAAATTGTACCAACAATCTCTTGAGGATCTTTATAGTAGATTGGGTATTTAGCAATTAAAAATAAGCTTCGATAATGCAGAATAAACGAACTCTGAGAATCATAATCAGGGTAAAAATTTTCTATAATCGCACTACTCGCGATAATTTGCTCCGTTTTGCTATCGTAAACCCAGATCCCTTGAGCAATCTCACCTGTAACGAAAGAGTTGATTTGACGAGTTATCTGATAGGCGTCACCCAAGGCTATGGATTGAGCGACACTACTTCGATAGCTATTGAATAGCTTTTCTGTCTCAATTAACTGTGAATGCAATAAGAAATATAAAGCGATAAAAAGCAGTGAAAAAAAGATAACACTGTTGATTAGAATAGACGATTGTAGCGCTCGATGTGCTACAAAATCTTTAAGTGAAACAAGCGGAGAATCCGATTTCAAATAGGCTCCAAAGATTGCATTTCCTCATAAATTTTCAATCCAATATCACTCAGAGGTACTTTTTCAAATGGTTTTAAGCCTTTAGTCAAATTATTTTGCATAACTTTAAATTGTTTGCCTGCATATTCCCTCCCCTTATGAGAGAGTTGTGAGTTTCTCGATAAGGCCTGAGAAACTAATGACATATAATAGAGTGCAACACAGGCATGAAATGCCATCATAATTGGACGATATGTTTTTCGAACACCCGAATAGGCGCTTAAGTGATAACCTTTTTCTAGAATTTTACTCCCAAATTGATAGGTGAATAATGCATGGTGACCTATTTCATGACCAATACTGATAGCTAAATCAATAATGGAACATTCATCGCAATCATCAGGTAAACCCAAGTATATATTCCCAAACGACAGATGACTTGAAATACTGCAAATTCCTTTGACAGGAACTAATGGTGTAATAGGTATTACATGTTTAATTAAGACCTTCATAAGGGTTTTGAGCCATTCATATGTCGATTCGACAAGAGACCAAGATTGAGAAATATAATTTTTTGCATCGAGATTTTGACTTTCTATATCAGTCCAAATAACAATTTGCCCTTCGTTTTCTTCCTTTACATAAAGCAAAGGTTCACGATGCAGGTCATATTGTTTTCTCAGATATTCCAAGCATTGTTGATCAGTAATTACTAATTCATTTTGGCAACGAAAGAAATTTGGATCAAAAGTTTCCGAAATAAGGGAAGATGACATCCAAGGAGCGTAGTATTTAAATTCTATACCCCTGTTTTTAGAGGTGACTTCAACCAGCCGGTTTTGGAGACTAGATATTAAGGGGACTAACTTTTCAGTACCTTCATTACCTGCAATCCAACTCATTTTGAAGCTCGCATTTTCACTTTTTCGATTTCTAATCCTATTCCATAGCTTTGGTCACCCAGAGATTCCACAGTTCCTTTTTTGACTGAAAACATCATTCCTATATCCATCAATGGTACGTTGTAGGCCTTTTCTAGAACATACTTTGATATATTCTTTATCTTCATCACTTTGTCGTCAAGATTTTTGGACAATAGAGCTTCATCAAACAATTTTTTAAATTCGATGTTATCCTTGGGATGCTGCAACTTTCTTGGACTGTCAGGTAAATACGGAGAAAACATATGAAGTGGATCGATAAATTCGGCCATGGCGCCGTAAGCAAACAAAACATATTTATCATCGGTCAGTTTATAATCTTCAATTGTTTCATAACTCATATCCAAACCAATTTTCTTCATTTGTTCAACTATGATATCTAGATGAGTTGTTTTTGCCCCTCTAAAGGCTATCTTATATTTTTTATTCTTCAAGTCAGAAGGGAGCTTGTTATAGCACTCTTTTGCTTTCGAAAGGTTATAAGGTTCATCAAATCCTAAATGTCCCCAAAAGCGGTAGGGAACTAACTCTGACAAACTATTCCTTGCTAAATGCTTATAATGGACTAATATATCTGCGCGGTCTATTGCATACTGAACTGCTTTTCTGAAGTTTATATTCTGACCAGCTTCTGTGGAAAAATTAAAATCCATCAAAGCGACTCCGATTACCGTACCTACGTTTTCAGTTTTATAATCGTCGCTTTTTATTCCAGATAATTCTAGTCCCGCCAGAACCACATCGGGATGGTGTTCAAGTATTTTTGGCCCTGAAATCAGATCAACAACTTTTGGAGAAGTTGGAGATGATGTATCAACTAACTCCAATTGAACTCTACTCGATTTTGGGTCCGACCAGGTAACTTTGTACTTGCCCGCCCCAATCGGTAAATTTTTGAAGTCGACAAGGTTTTCCTTAAGCTCTTCTATTGGGTATAAACCTGGTATGCTTTTTCCCAGAGCAAAAAGAAAAGTAGGATCTTTGCGTTTCAATTTTATTTGCACGGTTCTATCATCAATGGCCTTGATGCCACTAATCATTCCTGGTTTATAATTAAGACCTTTTTTCAAATTTTCAGTTCCTTGAATCATCTGAATCCATTTTTCTTCCAACAATTTTGTTTCACCAGCGATAAAAGGGCGAATTAAAGAAAATTCTAAATCACTTGCCTTTACTTTTCTTCCATTATGAAATTCTAATCCATCTTTTAGTTTTAACTCATAAACTTCTTTATCGTAAATCCAGCGCCACGAGCTAATATGCCCTGAAGATATTTCATAGTCTCTAGAAACATGTAAGAACTTCCCAAATACAGCGTTTCCAAAAGTAAATATTGGGTAAGCACCGGCTTGCTGATCCCAAGGCTTGTGGTCATGAACGGAAGTGTGAACTATCAAATCTGGTGTTTTTGGAGCCGCAAATGAATTCATAGAAAATCCGACGATTATTAGAAGTAGTAGATTCAAGATTTTGGTCATTTTTATACCTTAATTAGTTAGCAACAAGCATTACAGCTGAATTGATATCAATCATCGATAAAGATGCAGGTTCGAAAGTCGAAATATTACTGCTTATCTTATTCATGAGCTCCTTGTCATCAATATCCGAAGAGGATCTTTGCTTAAAATTGATCGCTGCAATAAGCTCTTCTTTCGACTCAAAGGAGTTAACGTCAATGCCCAAAGCACTACTAATTTTTGCTGAAATCTCTTCAGGAATTCGATTTTCGTCAAACCAAATACCGAGCTTCAATTCAGAAGTTTCAGTTAAACGCTCGCTATTTTCATCAGCAATAACCCTGTTTTCATGCGAGGTACCACAATTAGCCGTTAACATCGCTAAACCGCAAACGGGGATAAAATGTTTCATTTCTTTCTGTCCTTCCTGAATTTCCGTCATTAGTAAGGTTGATCTACTTTATTCTTCGTTTTGGTTCAAGCAAAAAAAACGAAGTGGCGTAGTAGATTATTTGGTGTCCGATGGTGCTAAATCAATTTCAATGCCATAGTTGAAAATAAGATAACTATCTGAAAAATCAGAAGCATACTAGCGGAAATGTGGCCGTCAGAGATTCAGTATTTCGTAAAAAAAATGAACGTGTCGTTGAAAAAATGAATTGCATTCTAATCATACGTCATTAATACCTATATGCCGGGCAGAGACTAACTCTTTAACGAAGCTTTTCGGACATGTTTTTTCAATTTCTATGTCATTTACTAGGTTGTTAGAGGTTACTACTAGCCTGCCTATATTTGTCTGCCCTCTCTGCAAGATTAATCTTTGGTTGTGGCGCAAGATTATTAAAACGGCATCAACGCACTCAAGCGCTAGCATCGGCTACGGCCATCTCCCTTAAGGCTTCGTGGATTAATTCTTCTGCTTCCTCTTCTAGATCCTCTGCTTCGCCAAAAGATCGAAACCGAGCTCCGAGTTTGGATGGAATTCCTAGAAATCTATTTTTGGTTGCGACAACTCGTTTTGAGTACTCTTCGATGAATTCTTCTGCTGAAACTAGCTCGCCCTTCATGACCTTGTACTCAAGTTCAATTTTTTGATTTTGGGCTTTTGCTAACTTTGCCCTTTCATCGGCAAGTGAAAGTTCATCTTTTTGCTGAAGGCTAACGATTACTTTTAGTGCATCTTCAGAGTTTTCGTATGTACCTTGGATTTGCAAGGATAGGGGTTTCAAGCTTTGTAGCCTCCTTTTGATAGTTCGGTATGTGAACCCCGTATGGTCTCCTAGATCTGAAATTGTTACGTGTTTCATAGAACCTCCTTTGGCAGGCAATAAAACACTCACGTCATCATGTGGGAATACCAAGCATTGCAGTTTACGACTAGATTTGCGCACAGTTAAAGGTGAAAAGTCAATTGCGATAGAGTCAAAAGTACAGACTATTTCCATTTTCTGAAAATTATTATCAATATATTAAGTGGGTTACTTGAATGAAATTCATACGAGTCATAATGGGATTGTTGTTGCCCCCTATCAGAGTTGACAGGTAAAAAAAGCGGGCAGAGATCGTCCCCGTTCGACATAGGTACTTGGAAGGACCCAATGATGATTTCAGCATAACTATAAAAATCTATAGACCATATTTATCACCGATGTAACTTTGAACGGATGCCTTTTCAGAACTGGAAATGGCTTCGTTGTAAAAGATAATTTCAGCGATTTCTCCTTGAAAATAAGTAGCATTAGATATATTTCTACCATCGTGTAGGATGGTATTGTTAGTGACACATCCAATTGAGATTGCCCCGCTATGATTGTAAAGCAAACCAATACCACTGCCTGTAACGACAGCTCCATTTAAAGTTAAAGAAATCAAGTCGATCGGTTGATTCCATTCTGCTATGATATAGTAAGTTGTATTTACATCGACGGAATGGCTCAAGAAGCTCTGCCCCCAAGGAGTTGTGGCTCCACTATCATCATTCGGAAAATTGTATGAGTTAAAATAAATATTCCCATTTTCAATATAAATATTCATTCCTCGGGAACGACCTCCTTGTTCATATACCATCTGGGTACTTGTTATATCGGCTCCTGTTTCAAGAACAAACACAAATGTTTTACCATTGTAAGGCCCTTGGATATTTGTTTCAGCAGAGTTTGTAAAATCAAAATGATGATTTGAGCCATCAAAATAGATACTGTCGTGTCCGCTGATGCCTCCGGCAATTAGCTGTGGTCTAGCAGAACTAGTTTGCTGATAAACATTTTGCAGATTAAGTTTATCACCCCATTTGCTAACGCTGCTGCCGCTTAAGGTTAGATTTTCCGAAGCTTTAAGCCACATGGAAGCATTTCCTGAAGGGTTGAAGCTTTCATTATCGACAATTTCGATTTGGACGCTAGCCATTGCTATTTGAAATTCTGCTGAAGGAGTAAGTGTAACAATAATAGATTCTATAGATTCTTCCGAGAGATCGTCGATAAGAATAATCTTTTCTGTAGCGAAGGTATCATAGGCGGGTATGGTAATTTGACCCTGCATCAATTCAAAATCCAAAGTTTCTAGTGCACTTCCCGATACGGTATAATTGATAGTCAAGTCTTGGGAGTCAATATTGTTCCGTGTAATAACAATACTAGGATTAAACTCACCATTCTCGTTAACGGAAAGTTCGTCTGCAGAGATAGACACACTAGGCTGATTGTAACCATATTTACGGCTAAGATAATCAAATATACCAATAAAGTCATTGTCATCTAATCCTGCGTTATAAGCAATGAACTCTGCGATATAGCCGTCGAAAAAAGTGCCTGAAACATTGGAGCTACCATCAGGAAACAAAGTCCCACCATTGGGTCCTCCAATCCCTATATCATCAGTATGGGTGAATAAGTTTCCTAAGCCATTAACACTTCCAATCCAGGCTCCATTTGCGTAGCACTTTAAAGATTCATCATTTTTATTGAAGCGTAGACCTACAACATAAACAGTATCTTCAGTAATGTCTAAACCCACATACTTCTCAGCCCACGGAGTGGTAGCATCATCAGATGTATTATTCCAAGCGTTACAATATAGCTTTCCACTTTCGATGTAATAGGAAATACCACGAACAGATCCACCTTGTTCATATACCAATTGTCTGCGGGTAATATCATTACTAGTTTTTATAACCATCATTACTGTTTTTTCGGTGTAGGGCCCACCAGTGTTGATGTCCACTGAATCAGCAACCCTCAGCATATCGTCGGAACCATCAAAGTAAAGAGCATCATATCCAAAAGCAACTCCAGAGGTAAAGATGGGGCGTGCGCTACCAGTCTGTGTTCCATGACTATTTTTCCCTGATAAATCGTTCCAAGCATCGACGCTGCTGCCTGTGAGTAACACGGAGCTTTGATTCATTAGCATGATTTGCCCAGTGCTGACAAATCCTGTGTCTGTATCTGTAATAATAGTTTGGGCATTACCGTAAGTAAAGTAGGATGGGGAAGTACTGGCTGCCACAACAAGTGACTCTGTAGCTTCAGCTAAACTATCATCGATGATAGTAATAGAGAATTGAGTGCTGGTCTCACCAGCAGGAATAGTGACGGAAGTGGAAACACCTGTATAGTCATAACCTTCCTTTACGCTACCACTTAGTTCAATATTGATGACTAGTGGATTTTGATCTACTTCAGTTACTTTTTTAGCAATAAAACTGGCAACTCCAGCTTCTTCAGCTATGCTTGGAGCCAGAGCTTCTATAATTACAACATTAGCGACTCCATCTAATATCTGATCAATACCTTTTTCATTCAATTGGATTATAAAACTAATCTGATCGGTTTCCTGTAGGGGGCTCGACAGCTGATTGATTACAGAAACCTCTGCAACTTGACCATTGCCACTTATAAAGTAGGATTTGCCGCCAATACTTGGGTCCCAAGTCCCATTCAAATTAAACTCTGTACCAGAAAGATTAAAAGAGTCTAACTTTGCAAAGCAACCTTGATCATAAAGATAAAGTTCAACATCGTTGACAATATTAGTATTGGACAAAGCAAAACCACTTTGACAGCCTTCAATGGCCATAATTGTGTTGGTGATATTACTTAAAATGGCCAAATCTCGATTGAAAGTAACAGGTAATGTCACTTTCTGTTGCAGTTCTATATCTTTTTTGTCAGCTATGCTCACCGTCTCGACATCAGAAGAACGACAGCTCTGAATCAATACGCTGAGAAATATTGTCAAATAAAGTAATTGCAAAATAAATTTCTGGTCCCTATATGATCGTTGTATAGAGAACTGATCGGTATTTCTATGCAAGTAGTTAAAGAAATCGAAAGTGATGTAATGGTTATTTTCTGAATGTAATTTAGTCGCATCTACTGATGTCATTGATAAAAATTCAAGGTAAATAAGTGAAG
>JBNKNM010000216.1:0-9190 GCA_050293845.1 Pseudobacteriovorax sp.
GAGAGATTTTGGGAATTGCACTAAAGGATTTTTCTATGGAATAATAGGTCTCTAGCGTAATACTCATTCTTATCTTCGTAGGGTTGGAGAAGTTATGAAAAAACCGCTAAACTTAAGATTAAAAAACCTTTGGCGATTGATCCCCTTATCCTTCTTGATATAGCTAAGGCTATTGATCAAAAAAAGAAGAAAACTGAAAAGGCAATTCCTAACCCAACTTAAAATGGAAAAATTATGTTCGAATCAGGCATGTTTATGGATAAAATTGAGTTTGTACCTCTTTCTGAGATAGCAGAAAATGAAATAATCGAATTAATGAACGATAAAAAAGTTGTCAAGTATTTACCGCTTCTCACAGGTGAATTCACTGCTAGCCAATGCCAGAGATTTCTCAAACAAAAACAAGAATTGTGGGACGAATTAGGTTGCGGACCTTGGGCTGTTCTAATAAATGGCGAATTTGCCGGTTGAGGCGGCCTGCAACCGGAGCAAGGAGAAGCTGAATTCGCGTTGGTGGAGAGTTAAAATTCCGAGAATGACTAGCTAAAGTAAAATTTTACTTTAATATCTTCTTAATCAGAAGAACTGACAGGTCCATCGAGATATGACTTTTGCTGGGATAGTGCATATTCCACTGAAATTATTAGCTGCATGCAAAAGTGCGTTTAGTGTTTTGACATGGATACCAACAAGCTGAATCGGCGAATTTTTTCCCAGAGCGTAAAAATCAGACCTAGTAAATTGTCCGTTCTCAGAAACGACTCATATCTCGTCAAAATACGAACTTCTCTCATTCCACAAAAAAGTGGAATGAAAAATAAATACAGAAACTAGAGATTTGTAGGCTGTATAACGCAGTAAAATTTTGCTGCGTTGCCCATAAAGATTTTCAAGGATTCAAAATACCAGCAGAGTAGTTTCCATAAAACGGGAATTTGACTTTTGTCCCAAAATCATTGCTATACGGTCTGTGTGTTTCGGAAAAATTGATTATTGAAGGCTGTTTCTAGATCGACAAAAAAGTTGAACGAGACACTTTCAATTACTTTTACTGAAAATTCTAAATTTTTTTTCTGTAGCCAAGTTTGTGATATAGATACAAATCATTATCGCAGCAAAAAAATATCGCAGGAAGTCAAGCTGTAAGTTTCTAATAAATTGAAATGATTGGCTAGGATCAAATTAGAGCTGAGTGAATACTAGTTAAACCGAGTAACTTTTGCTGAAGGAATATTTTCCTTGAATCTTGTTTCAAGCAGTTTGGACTGACTAGGTGCTTTAATTGTAATCAATACAGGTTGACGTTTAAAATAAGGTAACAATGACCACCTTAATCACAAATTCTGAAATAGGATTCATTCCTTTGGAACATCGTGCTCACTTACTTAAGCAATACCAACTTGAGCTATTGACTTCGAAATTTCAGATAAACTTGAACAGATAGTACATGAGAAAAACAATTATCGAGAATTATTCTCAAGGAAAAGCCTGATATCCGAGGACTCACATTATGCATATGGCACCAAGAGAAACGTATGTCCTGCGAACTGCTCTTCGATCAATACCTGTGACCTCTGTAGCACCTGCCGTAGATAGTAAAATAATCTTTACATGTCGAGCACTTTAACCCGAACCCTCTGTTCTTTTTCGCCAGGATGGTTAGATTCTCGCGATTTCCAATAGATCACTTCAAATATCTGCGAGAGCTGTGGCTTTTCATTGCTAATTAACAGTTACCCCAGTTCTTCTGGGATTATTATGCAACAATTCCTACATGAATCGGTCTTTTAAACAAAGTAACACTTATTCATATAAATAAAGATTTGAGTTTTCTTTCAAAATATCGATATCTCATGTTTGCAACAAACCGAAAACAAGTACTTTTTGACCGCATATAAAATTTGACTTGTTTAGTGGCTTTTATTCGAATCCCAAATTTTTGTTAAGAATGTAACAATTGCGAATAAAAAAGGTATTAAACTTTAATAATAACTTAAATTGATGAGTATTTGTTGATTTGGTAGTATCCCGACCTAAGACTTGCATACGGTATCGCATTTAAAAAACATGCTCAAAGTTTATTTTAACTGTTCACATCGCAATACCTGCTCGTTTCTATTGTCATCAATTCATCAATAATTTAGTTGTTGAAAAAAGGAGTTAATAAATGACACAGCTAAGTAAAGTTATGCTCAGTATGACTATTGTAAGTTCGCTGTTTATTACTAATAGTTCTTATAGCGTTACCGACGATACTATATTGAACAGATATGGCAGGGATGTTTGTTCAGGTCCATGGCAGTTTATGAGATATCAAGAGTGCTCCACAGGGAAAATTGTTAAATCAGTTCCGGCGGTGAGGGACCATGACGACTCAGGAAATGTAATTTATTGGGAAATGGAATTAGTGCCTGGTGAGCAAACGCCAGATGTTGATATTTTACGGCCTGTTTATGATGCAAATGGGAATCCAAAGAGAGTTGATTTTACTGAATATGATGAAGTCGTCCCATCAGAGAGAGACGCTAACCTTGGTGGAGCAAAATCTTGTTGGTTATCAACCGGGCAAGTTACCCAACAGATTACATTTGAATACCCATCCATTATTACTAGTAAAGGTAGCTTTGTTGATCATCACGATTATGCGAAATCTTTTTGTGAAGCAGATGCTCAAGCAGAACTAGATAAACACCCTTTAAAGGGAGAAAAACCATCGCAAGACGATTTCGGATTAGATTATTTTCGTCTTAAAAATGGCATTACTGATATTGAATATTTAGGTTTTTCCACTAAATGTGATGGTACTGAGGTTGGTGGCTTTTGTTCAGGTTCTTATAAAAAAGTTCATGAGTCAAAATGTAGATATATCATAGAACGAGTTGCCTACGAAAATAGAAAGGATGCGGAATGTGGACCATACCCGACTATTGTTGGATATGTAGCAGTAAAATACGAGAAAGCTAGATCTGCTTCATGTGGAATAATTCCAGTGGTTCAGGGAACTATAGCAGATGTACCGGAAGGAATTGATCTATTTCAATCTCCGGAAGAGATAGAAAATTCAACCTATGCAAAAATATATTTGTCGAAAATAATGAAAAGCCGTGATGAAATTAAAAAACATGCACCGTACGATGGTGTTTTTAATGAGGTTTGTTTAACAGGAGAAACATCGGATTCACCAGATAGATTTTCTCAACTTAGAAAAGCGTATGAAAATTCAAAACTAGGTTCATATAACTTAAACTCTAATCATGTGTTACAAAGAACTGCATTCAATATTCGGCAGTATAAGGTAGACCAACTTACACCTGAAGAAGCAGAGTTCAGAAGAAACGTTATTCGTATTGGATCACCAAGACCAAAACCACTCTTACAATCAGATATAAAATCACCTTTAATAAACCAAGAGTAGGTAATGCTGAAGACGGATATATTCTAAAACTGGAGACTCCCGCTGAAGCTGAGATTGTTGCTGTATGCTTTGATAGGAAAGAAAATTGTCAGGATAAGTGGCAATATCTAACGTTAACAAAATATGGCTTCACCAATAACTATGTCTTAGATAATCCCATTGTCCTATCAAATAATAGATTATTTACTGTTAAAGCTTTTACCCAAGGGTCTCAAGTAATTACAGATACTATTGATATGTCAAACGAGGTAAATAAAGCAAGATATATAGTACTTTCGGAAGATGGAACAGATTCGAAACTGATTAGAGTTTCACGTGATGGAATTGTAAGAATTATACTAGCTCAAACAAATACGACTATTGACAGTTTCACTATACCGAATATGTCCTTGTCATTTCTTTCAAAAGATATGAAATATTTACTTGTTAAAGATGATACAACATACCCTTCATATTATGAGATATATGACATAAATACAAAAACAAAAATTGATCGCTTCCAAGATACTGTAGGTGTTTATACACCAAAAATTGCATTTAATTCTCCAAGTGATATCTGGATATTAAGGAATGGTGGAATAACAAATCCGAAGACGAAAGAAGCTAAAGATATTCAAAATATTAGCCCTTGGACAAGCGTCATTTCTCCTGATGGAAGGTATGCTGCGCATTTTAATACAAACTATAACGATTTTTATGTCTGGGATCTCTTATCTCAAAAACTCTTGACTAAAATTAATATTCCATTGAGTCAACCCTGGCACTATTATACTGCTATATTCACATCGGACAGCAGTCGAGTTCTATTAAGAGGGAATACTGAAGAGACTGTTTATGTTTTTGATATAGAAACGGCTGCCATGAACACTCTTACAATATCGAGTTATGCAAACGAGATCTCCCGAGGAAGATTTGCTGACGAGTTTATTGCCACATATAAAGGATATGCCGAAATCTATGATGTAAACACGGGGAGTTTAAAAAGAAGAATACAAGGAAATCCTTCAAAGGACTATTATGAATTTAAATTTTCTACATCAGGAATATTTGGCGCATCTAGCGACGACCTTTGGTTGCTTAATGAAGGGGAAGAAAGAGTTCTTTTTGAAATCAATCTTAACGCTCAAACTGACGATTTAATTGAATTTTTCTAATAAAAGATTAGATAGATTACTTTCTTAGGAAGTCAGATGTTTTGTAATTACAAATGTCGTTATTACATATAAACGATTTTCAAAAAAAGGGATGCTTTCCGGTTTTTAGTCGGAGCATCTCGTAGTTCTTCTTCTTGTAAAGAAGATATTCATGGAGACGCTTCGATGAAGATAAAAACTCTTATACTGATTGAATTAGTCCTGTCATTATTGTGTGGATGTACTAGTGAATCGGGTTTCCTATCCCTACTAACATCAACTGAAGAATGCCAAAACTATGATGAAGTATACGATACGATTGATACCATATATTATTGCGATGTGGATGTTTTGTCATTTGAGGAATCGGTTAGCTGTTTGAATGATATTGACTATTATTATTCACAACTAAGTGTAGCTTGCAAGGCTGAAGTAGAACATGATGTTACTGTTTCCGCTCGTTTATTAGTGACAAGATTTGCTCAACAAGCTTCATCAGAAGAGTACAAAAATTTAGGTTTTACAGATAATGAAAATTACAGCAATATTCTTACAACCTGGAAAAACCTATTCGAGTTAGTTGCAATATGGGATACAAAATTTGGACTAAGAAGTCGTGTTGAGGAAAACAATGAGGCTGGTTATCAAGAATCATATAATGAAATTTATTTGTCGATTAGAGAAGCCGTTGAGGCCAATAAATTAATTATTTTTGATCCTGAAGATTTGAATGGATATTTAAGGACATATGCTTTCGTCATAGAAGCGGCGGGAGACGCGTTTTCCTATGCTGAATTTGAAAGCAAATTGATATTTGTTGATATCATAACCATGATTTTGGAATTCTTAGATGTTAGAATAGGAATGGATACGTATGTTCAAGATTTAAGTTGCTGGTTAGCCACGTGTCAGAATGCTAGCGAGTTAGATTCGATTGTTGAATTAATGGCCAATTTGGACAATCCGATTGCTTTTAATAATCTTCTAAGTGAGAGAGAACTTGATTATAGTCTAAGGAAACTCTTTACCTCAATTGGAAATTACCAAGGATACTTAATTGATATATTAAGATTCGATCCGAGCCCTAGTTCATCAGGTAACATAGAAGATTTACCAGGACTTGGGGAAAACTACTCAAATACTCTCACTAATTATCCATTTGATGTACCTAAATTTTTATCAAAACTAGCTGTGATTATTAATAGCTATAAAAAATACGCCTCACATAAAGAAAGCTATGACTTTTATAACTTTTCCGGATTAAATGAACTCCGCAATGGTTTAGACGCTCAGACTAGATCAGTAATATTTGGAAGATTTGACATAAAAATTCAAAACCTAAAACAAGAGACTGAAACTCTAAGAAATCAATATGAAAGTAACCTTCAAGACTTGAGAGTCAAGATACAAAATGAAATCGAAAACAATCAAATAGAAACATCCATCGATCTTCTTACCCTTGATTATATTGATTCTCAAAGAAAACTGATTAAAATCCGTGAAAATGCTAGAGTCGAAAGAGATAGATTTGAAGAAATTATAAAGAACATTAGAATTTCTCTAGCTGAAAATGGATATTTTAAAAGAAAAATAGAAGGTGGAGGTGATGCATTCATTATTTCTAATTCTGATGCAACATACAATTTATTACTAGAAAATTTTATCGACCTACCTGTAAAAGCTATATCTCTTGATAAAGGTGATATCTTGGAACTCGCCATTATGGGGGATTATTCACCAACATGTGCTATAAGTAAAAGTAAAATTTCAGAAGAGTTAAGTCTAGATAATTTTACTATTGACGCTCGTGGATTTGTCATAACAACTACCAGCAATTCATCTCAAGTTTCCACGATCGATAAATACACGAACTATGCGGACTATATGGATACCAACACTAGCGTTTCCGCTGGAATCCCAAGTGAATATATTTCGGTGAGAAACAACGTAGTAACAGGTTCTAGATTTGAAGAAGGCACAAGATTTTCGGAAGTCGATCAGACTTCTATCATCCACTCTATTTCCCTGAATAATGGAGTAAGGTTGACTGATACACCATTTCCCAATCAACCAGCAGGAGCCATACTTGCTGTATCTTTCCCAAGCAGAATTATAAATAAATCGAGATCCGCTATTAAAGACATTAGGTATGTGGGACTAGGCGGAACTATAATTGCTGAAGAAGACACTGATGTTTGGATAGTCGTTAATGATTGTGATGAGCAAAACAGTAATTCTGGAAATTCACTGAGTGCTCGTTATCAGATATATAACGAACCTAGTGCAACCGCAAATCAGCTTCTTGAAGCCCTCTTAGAAGGGTTAAATATCCTAAATAATGATAGAGAAACTCTACTCCAAATGGGAGAAGCTGCTCTTATTGAGATCAATAAAAGAAAAAAAGAAATTATGCAAATGGCTGTCTTAGAATCTGATGATATAAAAGCTGCAAGAAATCTAGTCGATTTATTTACCATAGTGATAGAACATGAATCGGCTAGTTTAGAAAAAGAACTTATAGCCAATGATTTAATCCTAAAAATAAAAAAAGCGGGCGTACAAATCGAAGGGTATAAAAATAACCTAGATCTATCTAATCAATTACAGGTATTAGCGCAAAATATTTATGCAAAGAGTAGACTTAATTTTGATGTAGCCTATACGGGATATGTTGCTAAATCAGCAATAGACTTTTTTATGAATTCGGTGAGACCATTTGTTGATTTGTATTTTCCCTCGATAAAATCTACAGTTGCAGACCAAATATATTTAGATAATATCGAAAATATAAGGAATATTCATTTACCATTAACAGTTAGACTAGAGTCAATAGAATATGTTCTTTCAATCTTGAAAGAAGCATTATTAGACGAAGATTTAGAAATGTCTGTAGATCTTGAGACCATGGAAATCATGGTTACAATTCCAAAGCAAGATATCATTAATGTCAATCTTCCTACTATTAACGACTTTCGTAAGACAAATTTATTTGAAGCGATTTCAAATGTTAAAGACAATTTGGTTTTACCAATTGCACTAAATGATCTTTACAATAAACCAAGCAAAAGATTCGGTATGTCAAATAAGCAGGTTCGTCCTATTATTCGAAAAACAATTTTGGGGATAGGTTTTACTCAAGGGCCGTACATAACTGAAGATTTTTTAAGAGAGGACGCAGGCTGGAGAGTTACCATGACTATGGGAGATTTCATACGAGTTCCTACATCAAACGGAGCCTATTTTTTCGATTTTAACAAAGATGAGCACTCTAGCGTACTTTCGAAAACTATCCCTTTGGCCTTTGTTTATAAAAATGACCTAGCTAGTTTAAGGGATAAACTTCAATTTTCATCAAGTCGAGCTGGTTTTGGCTTCTCCCCATTTTCAGATATTGCATTCTCAGAAACAGCAGGTTTTTTTAACTATCTAAACTCTATTCATCCAGATATCGGCTTGCCAATTATAGACTTCGTCGAAGATATTTACCTGATGTTTGAAATTGAATTCCAAACTGGTCCAGATATAACCTGGATGAATTAGGATAGATAATAGTTTTCACTTCATTCTCATTAGGGCGTATTTGAAAAGCTAGTTCTAATGGGATGGTCTCCTTGGAGTCACTTATGAAAAGTTACTATGCATTCGCATTCATTATAGAACTTTTCGCATCAAGTTTTATATATGGTCAGAATTTTGTAAAAGACCAATTAGTAAGCCATCCTCAAATGGTACTTCCACAAAAAGGAAGTATTGGTGGGACCGCTTCTAGCTTTCGAGTTGATGGCTCTTCTCTGAACAGAGGTAGCTTTTCAATTCCTTTGCCAATAAGCTATCCTGAAGAACGATCTTCGATTCTGTTTAAACCAACACCTCATTATAATCAAGATAATGGAATTTCAGAATTTGGATTAGGCTGGCAAACTAAGTTATGTGTAGTGAGAACACGAACTAAAGGTGAGCTTAATTTTATTGACGATGATTTAGCAACTCCTTTTGGAACAATGAATTTGGGAAATGATGGCTATTATTACCCTTATGAACTATCCAGGCGTCTACGTTTAGAGTTTATTGATAATGCAAATATCTCGATCTATGATTCAGAAGGCTCAGTTTATTTTTTCGGTGGAGATTATGTTGAAAATGGTGGACTCGGTTTTTATAAATATTGTTTAAAAGAAGCAATCGATAGATACAAGAACTCTACTTTGTATTCTTACGAAAGAAATTCATCAGGGAAATTGTTTTTAAAAGAGGTAAACTGGGGACCAAAAGATGATCAATATCAACATAAGATGGAGTTGTACTATGATACTATACAAGAACCTACAGCATCATATAAGTCTGGTATTAAATCGATTCTTGATAGGCGGGTCACCCAATTAGATTTTTTATCAAGAGATGCAGATAAGCTAAAAATAAGATTTTCCTATAACTTCGAGTATTTAGACGACACTTGGGGATCTGGTCTTTATCTAAATAAACTCACAAAGACCTATTCATCTGGCGTAAGCGAACCTCCAATTGCCTTTGAAACAGAGTCTTGGAGCCCTGATCATCTCAAATTCACGAGAAATATCAGAATTTGGTGTTTGAGGTAAGAGAGTCGGCATCGCTGACAGCCTCTTTTACCCCATCCTTAAAC
>JBNKNM010000217.1:0-9174 GCA_050293845.1 Pseudobacteriovorax sp.
CGCGGCGGGTTCTGCTTGGGGGGTGGGGAGAGTGATTTCCCTTGTCTACCAACCACAAGATTCGTACATAAAATATACTTACTTACCCCAGATCGCCTATTTGTTGCATAGTATAGTAGTGGGTCAGAACAAGTATAACCACCACCAGGAAGTATGATAGCTAACGAATCAGAATCGAAATCCTGGATAAAAAAATCAGTATAAAGCTGACTGCCATCCACCCTAGTAGTTTTTTGATTTCATGTTTTACTACTATTCTGTTTCCTATCAATTTGTTTTAGTCATTTTTAATTTGGCATATTTTGATCCTAAGCAGTAACAAATAATTAATCCGTTGATTCTTCTTAAAAAATTTACTTCTTAGTCCTTTGCTTTTTGCATAACTGATTTGTCGGGGGAGCTCACCATAGAAAAGTAGCAAATGATCTACAATTATTGAAATGCAACTATTGCGGGCTGACCACATACCATGAAAGCAAATCATATTAGCTAAATATCAAATGGTTTGAAAATTGCAGTCCTAATGGCAATTTTAACTATTAACATACATATCGCTCCACTCAATGCTAAAGCAGGTTTGGAGCGGGAAGGAACTTTATGAGCCTTAATGCCCAATTACTTAGAGATAGTTTTGCTATCGTTGCTCCCCATAAGGATCAGTTGGCCAATACTTTCTACCATCATCTCTTTAAACATAATCCTAGTGTGGTTCACCTGTTTGCTAAAACAAATATGAAAGAACAAAAGAATAAACTATTGGCTTCCATTGCGTTTGTAGTGAACAGTATTGACAATCCTAATAAGGTGCTACCGGCTTTAGAGGAAATGGGAGCTAGACATAATAATTATGGAACAAAGGAAGAACATTATCCAGCAGTAGGAGCATCCATGATCTATGCTTTAGCACAAACGGCAGGTAGTCGATGGAATGCTGAATATGAACGCGCCTGGGTTGATGCCTACGATGTCATTTCTAAAACCATGATAAAAGGATCAAAAGCCCCTATGGCAAGTGGTCAATAATGCTATCTATGGAAGGTAAAATAAGCCTTCCTCTATAATGCGAGGAAGGCCTGTTTTCAAAACAGGGCAACCCTTTTCTATTTTGTGGGTTGTGACATATTATGTCGAGACTAATTCATATCAATCGATTAGTTAAAAATGTAAGGACTTGGTTTCCTGTATATTATAAAGAGATTTCGTAGTCACCAGCATGGACACTATCGAATCGCCCTACAACAACATCAGCCTCTAAGACGATATATACTGTGTTCGCCTTGGGATGAAAATTTGAGAGGTCCAAAGTTAGCTCGCCACAAAAAGAATCCTAAGATGACTGAGTAACTTCACCTCTTAAGTCAAAATCTTAATTGGCAACCTCACTAGAACTGGGGAATTTCTAGTTTTAGCCTTTAGCCCCAGGAATGTAGAACAGATTTTCTTTTTTAATTTTCGGCATGGTTTTCCCCTTTAAATACAGGTGACGATGAGCGGTCAAAATAGATTTCTTTACAGGTTGGATAGGCTGAGCATCCCCAAAAAAAACTCCCTTTTTTCTTTCCTTTTCGCCTTATAAGGCCTGAGCCACAGGCTTCACAAAGATATTTACTTGATACCTGAGCCTTGGGTTTGACACGAAAATCGGGCTTTCCTTTACTATCAGGAAAGGTGGCTTTGCATTCTGGATAGGCAGTACAGCCCCAAAACTGGCCCTTGCTGCCTTTTCTAAGACTAAGGAGACCTTCTTTACACTGAGGGCATTTGGGAAGATCAACTTTAAAGCTGATACCCTGGGATTTAACGGTTTCAACCTCTTCGTTAATATAGCTGCAGACGCCATCAAGGAAGGCATCAAGGGTAACTTCCCCAGAAATAATGGCCTTCTGTTGCTCATGCCATAAGGCTGTCATATCAGGGGTTACGGCCTTTTTGGGTAGGCTTTCATAAAACTTCCGACCCAATGAAGTGGAAATAACATTTTTTTTAACTTCAGCTATAAAGCCGCGATCCATAAGGGTTTTGATAATACTGGTCCGTGTGGCAGGAGTGCCAATACCGCCACTTTCACCTTTTTTATCTTTGTCCTTATCGAGAAGAATTTTTCGGATTTTTGGATCTTCGACGTATTTGGAAACCCTCGCTAGATCCTTTAGGAGCGTTGCAAGGGTGTACCTGGGCAGTGGTTTAGTTTCTTTGGGTTCTGCCTTACAGCTCTCACATTGCACCCTTTCTCTTTTTTTTAGGGATCTAAGATCATCACTGGAGTCAGCTCTATCAGTTTCGATATCAGCGTTACCTTTATCGTTTTTATAAAGAACTCCCCAGCCTAGATCAGTTATGACCTTAGATATTGTCTTGAACCGATAGCCTTCACACTCTGTCATAATGGTTGTATGATCGTAGGCTTGTTCGGGAAAAAATTGTGCTACATAGGCTCTTGCAACTAGTATATAAATATTTTTTTCAGCTTCATTTAAGGAGGCTAAGTTGGCTTTTTTAGCGGTAGGGATAATCGCATGGTGAGCAGATACATTTTTAGAATTAAACGCTCTACTTTTGATGTTAAGGTTAACGCGCTCTAAAAGCTTATCTGAAAAACCTAGATTAGTCTTAATCGCTTCTGTGACCTGAGGTCCATCGGCGTGTTGCTCGTCCGATAGATACTGACAATCGGATCTATTGTAAGTTATGAGTTGATGCTTTTCCCTTAAGTCTTGAGTAATCTGTAAAGTTTTATCAGGTTTTATGCCAAACTTTCTATGGGCATCGGCTTGCAAGTTTAAAAGGTTATAGGGAAGGGGAGGAGGTGCTTTTTTCGACTTGGTTTCTGCTTGTAAAATTTGTCCATCTTTACCACTACAGCTTACGGCTACCTTTTTCGCAAAAGCTTCATCAATGAGACGACCTTTGTCATCTAAAAGATCCTTTTCAATATCAGTGAGTTTTCCCTTATAGCCAAGACTTCCTTTAAATCTTGCCGATACCTCGTAGTATAAGCTTTTAGTGTGATTCTCAAAGAGACGATCCCTATTAACCACAAGACCAAGGATAGGTGTTTGAACGCGGCCAACGCTTAAAACTCCTCGATGACCTTGTTTTTGCGCTGAAAGCGAGTATAGCCGAGTAAGGTTATAACCGTAAAGCTGATCTGCTACCGACCTTGCCAAGGCAGCATGATAAAGACTTTTAAACTCGCGGTTATCTCGCATAGAGTTAAGGGATTTTTTAACAACATTGATGTTATTATCGTTGATCAAAAGTCTTTTGATGGGTTTTTTAGATCCAGAAAATTCTAAGATCTCATCGATTAAAAGCTGTCCTTCCTCATCGGGATCGCCAGCATTTATGATCTCATCCGCTGACTTAATAAGATCCAATATAATTTTAAGCTGCTTTTTTGATTTTTGAATCGGCTTTAACCGCCACGGTCTATGAATAATAGGAAGATGGGCCATATTCCACTTTTGAAATACGGGGTCATAATCTCCAGGATCAAATAGTTGCAGCATATGCCCAAAGCAAAAGGTTACTACATCATTGCCCCTTTGAAAATGGCCGTCTTTTTTCTGAAAACCGCCACCAAGGCCTTCCGTTATTGATCTTGCTAGTTCTGGTTTTTCTGCGATAAATAGTCTCATATCTGAAGTGGACCCCATTGACTAGACCAGTAGAAGTGATCTTTTAGTTAACCGATTAGGCAATCTCTTGCAAGCCCTTATCCTCAATGATCACAGGCTCTGCTGCGATAGCACCAGCCTGGAGTTCCATACTCTAACCAAGAATAAGGCCTTTTGCTGTTGTAGAATTTGATGTACCCCGCAATCCCTGCACTTGCCTCGGGAAGTGATTCATAACCTTTAAGAAATATACTTTCGTATTTGATACTCTTCCAAAACTTTTCAATGAACAGGTTGTCGGTAGCCCTACCTTTGCCATCCATACTTTATATGCCATAAATACTTAACTTAGTCACTGGTCTAATTTCTGGGGTGCATTACAAAGTTCATGAGTAAATTATAATCAGACTGTTTATATAGAGATTTTAAATGAAATTATTTTCTGCTATCAATTGTTCTGCAATTTTTAGATAATCCATCGCTTGATAAGAGGATTAGGTTGGGCTTTAGAAACACAGCAGCTTTGCTTCCTGCTTAAAGATTAAGAGATCTATATAATGATTGATGCCGGAGAATTTTCGATTTGGCTTTCAGACTTTCGCCATTCTTTACTATCCCATACACCCATGGATGTTCCCTGTGGAAACTGTAATGCCTGCTGTATTTCTTCTATGTTCGTGCAGATAGATGACTCTGAAACCGATACCCTTTGTCAGATATCGCAAGATTTGTTCATCAAAAATGCAGCAGGAGCAAAAATACTCGGCCATGATCATAGCGGTCGATGTGTGATGTATTCAGGAGAATTCTGTACCATATATAAGTATCGACCGTTGGCATGCCGCCAGTTCGATTGCCGTATATACGCTGCATCTGGCCTAAATCCCATAGCGCAGTCAAAAGATAAAATTAGCCAACAGGTCCGGCAATGGAGCTTCAGTTACGACTCAAATGAGAGCCGGCAAAAGCATCAGGCGGTAAAACGAACGGCACAATTTATCCAGGACTTTCCTGAACACTTTCCTGGGGGGAGAACACCAACTGAAGCTATCCAAATAGCCTTGGTGACGATCAAATCATATAAAGCCATACTACAAGGTACTAGTGATTCCAAATTAGTAGCGAAAAAAATTGTTCAAATGAATGAGGATTTTGAAAAGCGACGAGCGGCTTCCTGTTAAGGTATTTACTTCTCAGCCACTCCCACTTTAGAAACAAGAAGCCCTCTTCAAACCGATTTGCGTAAGAAAAAGCTCACTGCAATCGTTGAAGCGTGATATTGGTTTTAGAGAGAGTACTCCAGTCAGATTTTCCATCACAACAAAGTATTCATCCCCTAGTTGAAGCTATCGCAAAAAAAGAAAGGCCTCGTTTCGCTGCATGGGTTAACTAAAGTAGCAAGGTAGGGTCATTCAGCCTGTGATAGGGGGAGTTCTAGCTTGGGGCTTTCAGTACCGCTGTTTGAATCTCTACTGGTTTTTGGTATACACGTTCAATCCTTAGATCATACCCTTTACCATGCAATATTTGCTTTTCAATATTTTGATTTTTATCGAGAAAAAACGTCATGGATGAATCCGGAGTGGTAAAAGCACCTTGCTGTAAATTTTTATCAATGACAACTTTTCCTGTAACGAAATCCCTTGGAGCGACATACGGCTGATAAACTACTAAGTCAAAGTCTAATTTTTTTTGTCGTACTGAAAACTTGATGGCATCTTCTTCGAGAACAATATCTTTGGCTGTACTCACCACTCTGTTTATACTTTTATCATCGTACACGCCTTGGATTTGGTATTTTTTACTATCGAGCCTGTCGTAACCTAATTGATAACTTGCTTCTTCATTTTCAAAAGCTATTGATATGTTTCTAGTAACAAGTCGATCCTGATCTAAAAAGTTAATTGATTGAGAATCATAGGTTTTAATACTAGTTTTTGAAACGGGAATCGCCATAGATTGATAGTTAACGCGAAAGCGTTCAGATTTATTTTTTGCTTCCAAGTCAACAACAAATCCAGCAGGAAGCTTGCCTAATTTTACAATATAAACATTTTTTTCGATAATTTTATGGGATAAAACAGACTCCTCACTATTCTCTGCTAGATACTTAATGACGGAACGAAAGGTTTTGCGGTATCCAGGTTCGTCATGGGTGCAATTTATGGAATGGTTGTCTAACATGATGTGGGCTAATTTAAAGTCTCCTAACAATTGATCATTCGTTTGGTAAAAACTTGCTAAATAGATGACGGGGCGAGACTTATAAACAGCAACCTCAGTAAAAGGCTCTACGATAGTTTCGATGTTTTCAGAACTTTGAACTTTGTTTATAATTGACGATATATTTGTTCCCGGAAGAGAGAGAGTTTGTACGTAGCAATGAATATTTGTTTTTGATCCCACACTAAAAGAAATGCCCTGCAATTCCTTGCTTTCAATTGGGGTAACAGGGCTTTGACTTTTTATATGAAGGATTAGTTCCTTATTAAAAAAAGACTCCTTGTAGATTTTTCCTTCAACTTCTGTTGACTCTCGTGTAAAAAGTTTTTCCAAATTATCGACTGTTTTTTCACTACTTGTTTTGCAGCTTGACGTGAATACAACCAGCGCAGCTAGTAACCAATACATAAAAATTCCTTAATTTACCTAGTCCCTACACTAGATTAGACCATGACTCTAAAAAGGTCACTGTAAATTTTTTAGAAAGATTTCACGTCATAATGGATAGTTTAAAAAAGTGACATAACCTTATTTGACATAAGGTTGTGGTAATAACGAAAGGGTTAAGTAACTTTTCTTAAAAGTACAAGGGGAGGGTGCTTTTGGAGCATCTCATTGGATTTATAGATAATCTTGTCATTACACCTTTGAACCAAAGAATAGATAGTGAATAAACTGAGAATAGCTGCGATGGTTCCCTGGCGATTTGTCGGTCCTATAGACTGCAGCATTTGAAAGGGAATAAATTCGCGCCGCATTTGGCTATTTTTCATGATAAACTGGCCAAGTTCTTTTGCAGAATTTTCGAACCGCTTTGTTTGCATCAAAAGCTTACCAATAGGAAAAAGGTTACCCTGTTGTATATGGCTCATGTAGTCTAAAGCGATAGTAAATGCAAGCTTGTGATGTGTAGCCAAAAAGGCTAATATTGCTGCAATTGTCTTTGTCTCATGAAAAATTTTTGGAATCTTATCACTGGCACCCATTAGGTACATCAGAGCTTTTTTAATGTTATCCTCGTTCCCTGAAGATTCAATCAAATGAAAGTCAATCAGTCGTTTCGGGAATCTATATTTTCGGGCGATTTTGCAGGAAGCTCTTATACTGTTTTCCAGATAAAAGGACTGAGCTAAAGCAAATTGAGATATTTGCCCGAATGTCAGATCATCGTGGTTTGCTATGATTGTAAGACGGGTATCTCGGCTGGCAAAATTATTCTCAATATTGATCTCCCTCCTTAGTAAAGAATATAAGGAGAGTGGGTCATAAAAGTTAGAGTTTCCTATCTTGGCCCTATTTAAAATAGGCTCTAAATCCCAGCAGTTATAGGCAAGGCTTGGTAGTATAGATTGTTCAATACTGCCTTCTACGTTCAGCTTCCAAATTCCGTTTAATAAAGAGCTTTGAGGTTTGATGATGCAAAACGGAAGCGGAGCTACCATGTTCATCACATACTGAAAACCTTTCGAGTTGCGCGCAATAAGGGCCTGCACTACCTTTTTGGGAACGACAAGTTCAATATTTAACCATGGCGCGGAAAGCTCAACAAGTCGAGGAGAAATAACTCTGATTTTTGTTTCGGGGTAGGGGGTGCACGCATGTGGCAACATCAGGACTCTCCCTATACTCAGGTTTCAAACCATAGGCTACTAAATTCAAATTCAAAAAGATTTAGAATTTGCATCAAATATTTGCTTATTAGATCACTACTTTAGAAATATGCAATTAACGTACCACTCATAACTAGCTAAAATTACTTTAGCAATATTGTTTAAATTGCAGTCAATCTCCTTATGATCCCAATTTTGAAGTTACTAAAAATAAGTTGGAATTAGGTATGTTTATGAATTATCAATCCTTGTTAAATAACCATAACCAGCGTCAAGGTAATTACCTTAAATTATCCAAGAAATATTTGTGGAAAATCTATCTAAAAAGATTGATGAATCTTGTTAGATCAAAATATTTCCGTTGGGAAGGTTAATGTCAATATTGTGCACAAAATAGTCATAAATGCTAAAACATTTACAATGAACCATTCCATTTGTAAAAAAATGCAAGCCTCGATTTTTAGACGAGGCTTGCAATAGTTTTTCTCAGGGAAGTCGAAGAAAACCATACGTACACATCAAAACAGAATTGATCTCACAAAAAAACATGCTTATGACCTTTGCAGGTCCCTACCAAACAGTTCTTTTTTCGGTCTTCTTTTACCTTGAAGGAAATAAACAGGAATATTCCTGTTATATTCGTTAAGTGAGTGAAGTTTCAAAAAGTGTTAGCAGTCAATTAATTGTTCACAAATTCAGCAAAATGAAACAAGTGCTCCAAAAATTACCAGATAAATTTTAAGAATTCGGTTTAATTTTTACTTAAATTAAGAAATAACTAAAAAATTAACTTGTTTGGAAAACATAGAATTATGTTAAATAATGAAAACAATTTCTAGAATAATTGAGGATTTATAACAATGTTGAAATTGATAGTAGTATGGATATATTTATTTACTCTGCTTTCCTCAACTGCTTACTGTGGTTTGATTGAAATTAATAGGATGAATATTGACTATAGTGGAGTTGCCTGTCCTTCGGAAACACTTTCAATTTTAACCACCTCAGATAGCGATAATTTGGGAATCATTATTATCCCAAATCGATTTGAAGCTACAACAGAAATAGGACATACAGAACAAGCAAGTTGTGAAATATCCATTCCATTAAATGTTAGCGATGGTTACAGGATGGAGTTTGGAATGCTGTCCTACACACTGAGTGGTTTTATTGAAGATACGAATGGCTACGTTAGTTTTAAAGCTACTCAATATTTTAGCGATAACTCTGGTCCGTTCATAGAAAGGACATGGGGCACGAATGACATTCCTGTCAGACTCATCCATGAAAATTTTAATTCTGAAGACTTTGCATCTACATGTGGAGGTAGCGAAACACTAAAAATTATACCTGTAATCCATGCTCATCACCCTAGTAAGAATAGTATGATTGTTCTTGATAGCATTGATACTGCTATTAATGCAGTAGAGTGTGATGAGTAATAATATCCTGGAGTTGTTAGATTACAGATCTAGTATAACTAGAAAGATTTATCCTATAGAACAAATTTATATTATAGGTAATAGTTCGGTGTTGTTTTATATGAAATCTTTCTATAGAAGGTGTATGCTATAACATTTCATTAGACAATAGACCTACAAAGTTAATATACTTAGCATTGTTTTAATCCTCTTTTCAAAGATTTATAAATAGAGTCTTTGCGAAACTCAAAAGTCTTGACTATCATCGGCTTGAAGCAATTTGACTGCCTCAAAGAATATAAA
>JBNKNM010000218.1:0-9134 GCA_050293845.1 Pseudobacteriovorax sp.
TTAGAAAAGGTCGAATATATGGGAGTAACCAATTTTTTCTTCATAATTTTTGCTGGTAACAGCGGCGGATCCATATATGGCGAATGTGACTATAAGGCTAAGACAACCAATAGTTTTTAATATTGGCATGAAGGATATCCATAACGATCTTCCCTTATCGCGTAGGTATTTACATCCATGGTTTAAATTTGCAAAAATGGCTATGGGTGAAAATAGATATATTGTAATGCTGTTAGAGAAAATCACATGAATGTTCTTTCCATAACATAATATTTATTAGTTATGCTCCTTTGAAGGAGTACATAAATGAAATTAAATTCCGACGTGTAACGTTCTTTTTGTTTTAAACATCGTGTGTCCAGTATAAACAATCCATAGTTAGCTTAAAGTTTGAGTGGTTTGTAGGGAAAGATCGATGACTCCTTATAACTGCTATTTCGTAGCATTTATCATTATTGCTATGTCTAGAAAGGAGAAAAAATGAATGTGAAGTGGTATGGGGTTAAAAATATATTTACAACGGATAGAAAATTGCTTTTGCTATCTGCGCTTGTAATTCTATTGCTTCCTAATTTTGCTACTGCTGATGTTAGCAATCAGCTCCCTATCGACACGGGTACAACTGCATGGATGTTGATTTCGACTGCCTTGGTTCTACTGATGGTTCCAGGCCTCGCTATGTTTTATGGGGGTCTTGTTCGGACAAAAAATGTGCTCGGTACGATGATGCACAGCTTTACGGCGATGGCCATCATTGGTGTTATTTGGGCAGTGTTTGGTTATGCGATGGCTTTTGGGTATGGTGAGGGATGGGTTGGTTGGAATAGTGATTACATCCTCCTCAAAGGGATCGATTCCGCAGTTATGGAAATTAATGTCAATGGTGAAACTAAGGCAATCCCTGCTCTGGTATTTGCTATGTTCCAAGGAAAATTTGCAATTATTACTCCAGCTATCATTGCTGGTGCCTTTGCCGAAAGAGTCCGTTTTTTCGCTTACTGTATATTTATTACTCTATGGAGCATCCTTGTTTATAACCCCCTTTGCCACTGGATTTGGGCCGATGGTGGGTTCCTCCAAGGTAAAGCCATTGATTTTGCCGGGGGAACGGTTATTCACATTTCGGCAGGAATCGCCGGACTTGTCACTGCACTCTATTTAGGGAGTAGACGTGGTTATCCAGCAACGGCAATGCGTCCAAGCAACCTTACGATGACCTTAATTGGAGCAGGACTCCTATGGGTGGGCTGGTTTGGTTTCAATGCAGGTAGTTCCGTTGCTAGTGGGATTCAAACCGCTCAAGCCTTAACTGTTACACAAGTTGCCGCTGCTGCGGGAGCTCTTACTTGGTTACTTATTGAAGGTTTACATTATAAAAAAGCATCAAGTCTTGGCATGGTATCCGGAATATTAGCTGGATTGGTTGCGATTACCCCAGCTGCAGGTGATGTGCAGGTAGACGGAGCCATTTTTCTTGGTATTTTAGCTTCCTTTATCTGTTATGGTGCCATTCAATTGAAGAATAAGCTTGGATATGACGACACTTTGGATGTTTTCGGAATTCATGGAATAGCAGGAATAGTAGGTGCCATTGGTTTAGCTTTTTTCCTACGTCCCCAAGAAGGACGACTTTCCTTAATTCAGCAACTTTGGCATCAAATTGAAGGTGTATTAGTCAGCTTATTTTATTCAGGTTTGGTAACACTCATTTTAGTTGTACTCATTGATAAATTGTTCAAAATGAGATTGGACGATTCAGGACAAATGGCTGGTATGGACTCAGAAGTTCATGGGGAACAGGCCTACGGAATGCTCCATTTAGAATGAACCATTTATATCGCAAAATATTTGTTGAATAACCTGGATAGATTAATGGAGAAGAAATGAAACTCGTCATCGCCGTCATTCAACCGGACATGCTCGATACAGTCCGAGAAGAGTTAATAAAAGCAGGAATTACAAGAATAACTTCAAGCCGCTGTAGCGGACGTGGAAAAGTTCAGAAAGATAGTTTTCTATATCGTGGTCAACAGGTTGCTCCTGACCTATCTCCGAAAGTCAGGCTCGAAATAGCTTGTAATAATGAATTTCTCAATATCGTAGTTGATACAATTATGAAGTCAGCAAAACATGGAGATGGCAAAACAGGGGATGGAAAAATTTTCGTCCTTCCTCTTGAAAAAATCTACCGCATCAGTACAGGAGAAGAAGGGCCAGAAGCTATTTAAAAAGTTCGATTCTAAAATGCTTTACATAACCTTCTTCAAAAATTTTCCCAGCAGGGACCCCTCTAGTCCCTGCCATCTTCCTTCACTCACGGCGCGATCATAGGCCATGGCCGCCTCTGCTTTTGCCGTTTGAATTTTTTTTGAGTAATTGTTGGAAATTTGAGGGGACTTGGCTTCCCACCTCTCGACAAAAATTTGAATTCGTTCCAGTTCATGATGATCCAGCCAAACACCATGCCCCTTTGAACATCGATCGATCATAATCCCCGAAGAATAAGAGAAATTGATTGATTTCATTGGTGCACCACATTTAACACAAGGCAGTATAGAAAGATCAACTTCTCGTGTATTTGCAGCATTTTCCTCAGCCTTAATATCACTGAATTGATCCTCTTCAAATACCTTCTCTCGAGAACGAATAATCTTACTCAATTCATCATCATCAAACCATACCCCTTGGCAACATTCACAAACATCGATAGTTTCCGTTTCATATTTAACCTCTTGCAGCTTCGTTCCATCACGAGGGCAGATTTTTCCATTTTCAATCCTCCGATTTTCCGATAACGATTCCGGATTCTTTTTGTGCAATTCGAGGATTTGTTCCATATAGATTTGAATCTTTGATAACTCACCAGGATCCAACCAAACGCCATGTTTGTGGGGGCAATGGTCAATAAAAACCCCACTATTGTAAGCGTATTGAATTACTCGCAATGTTGCCGAACATTTAGGACAGCTCAAATTGTGGGAATCGTGATGATCTCTACCTTTCATTTCATAAGCTTTTACTCGCTCGTCAGGAGTGAAGTCCTGGGAAGTATCTTGAATAATGAGAGCTAGTTCATTGTCGTCAAGCCATACCCCGTGGCAGCCAGTACATTCATCAATATTCACGGACTCGTACTTCTTTGTTGTCATGGACTTTCCACAGGATGGACACTCCATTTAAAAACCCTTTCTTTTTCAAAAATTGGTTTTATGAAAACAACACCAAAGGCAATATCAATGGTGTTTTTTTATCTAAAACACAACGGTTTGTCACAGCTCTCTAAAAAAGATAATTTATATCAACAAATCATCCCAACATTTTTGCCCATAACCATATTATCAAGTTCTGTTATATGGGAAAAGGTAACTTGAATGCATACGAAAACAATTTGATTAATAAGTTTTGCCTTTTAAATAGTGAATAACTAAGCTCTACTGCACTCAAATTCCTGGGGTCCAATGGG
Organism: Pseudobacteriovorax sp.; assembly: GCA_050293845.1. GTDB lineage: Bacteria > Bdellovibrionota_B > Oligoflexia > Oligoflexales > Oligoflexaceae > DT-89. The sequence continues at coordinate 3,464 of JBNKNM010000218.1, forward strand.
TAAATTCCCTCCCTATTATCCTAAAGCACATGGAATTTATATGATGGATGGCATTCACATGCTTCATATGGCTCCTAGATACATATCCATGAGTCTCTAGCTAATTTTTTTGATTATGAGCTGAAAAATTGATATCTAACTAAACAAAAAAGAGCACTTCCTGAAGATTAATTCTTGGCTCCTATAAGGTCTTTTCACCCTTGCTATAACTCTCCAGCCGCTACAATGATAACTTCTGCCTGAGGTTGACCTGATATTGAGCCTACAGCTGCAATCGCTTCCACTACACTCATTCCGCTCAAAATTTTTCCAAATACCACATGCCGATAATCGAGCCAGGTGGTGGGGATAGTCGTTATAAAGAATTGTGAGCTATTAGTATTGGGGCCAGCATTAGCCATACTTAAAAGTCCAGCTTCTGCATGAGATATGGTAAAAGCTTCATCGTCGAATTTAGGCCCATAGATGCTCTCCCCTCCGAAGCCATTTCCTAAGGTGATATCTCCCCCCTGGATCATAAAATCCGGTATAATGCGATGGAAAATACTACCTTCATAGTCGAGAGGTTTACCACTAAGGCCTAGACCTTTTTCACCAGTGGCTAGAGCACGAAAATTTTCAACAGTTTTAGGAACTTCATCCCCAAAAAGCCCTAAAACGATACGCCCTGATGGCTTACCATCAATGTTTACATCGAAGTACACTGAGTGCGTTACCTCTGCTGTTTCCGGCAATCTCAGGGGTTCACGCTCTGGGGCAGCACTTTCAATGTTCTGATTGTCACAGCTAAATTGTATCAAGAATAATAGAAGTATAAGTAATCGCATAGGTGGCCTCGTCATGTTAATTTGGGGCAATATATTACACCCATAAGGAATGGTCAATGACTCAGCGAAAGTATGATATATCAACTTTTGTTCTTAGTTGAGGGATTTATTACCGTCACAACTTCCACTAAAAGTTTTAGAACCCTTTTCTTGAATCATCCGATGAGGCATATTTATCACCTGTTAATGCTTTATTGTGAGTAGAGAAACTGTAGAGTTGAGTCTGTGTCAAACGTTTAAAAGCATGCTCTAAGTTTGGTACACAGATGTTTCCTTAAGCGGTGGTTTGACGAAAAATTTTATCTAATTTCTGAGCAGAAGTCGAAATTCTATTATACTAAACCCAAGGCTTATCGGGGTATAGGAACGATTCATGATTTTTTCTTGCCTATCGGGCTTTACTAGCTGATACAATGAATTTAATTTCCTCCGGATATGAAGCGAAAATGCTACTAGTTTTTGCTTTAGCAGTAAGTGGTTCTGGAAGTTCAATGATTTACAAGGAGCTGTGATGTTCAAAATAAATTGCACCTTAACTTATTTCAAGACCATCTGTATTGCCGAATCACAATCCAGTTTCTTGTCCCATAGCTCATCCTAAAATCCACCTTTTTTTAAAACGAATGCAAACTAGGGTTTGCAATTCTGAAAAGCGGTGGTAGATGATCAAAGGCAATAATTTTCTGATCTTTGTAATTTTAATGGATGGGTGACGGGTTGAAATTTTTTCGTTTACTCTTAGTGCTACTTTTGCTTCCATTCGTAGGGACAATTGGTTTTGTCTATATTGAAGGTTGGCGTCCTCTTGACGCTCTTTATATGTCTTTTATAACACTTTCGACAGTCGGCTATGGGGTCATTGCACCCTTATCAGATTATGGGAAAATATTTATCATATGCTACTTGGCAACTAGTTTGTCATTATTCCTATATAGTATTGCTCAAATCGGTGAAATGGCAGTTTCAGGAGAGTTAAATCGTTTTTTAGGGGTGAAATTAATGAAAAGAACAATATTCGGTTTGAAGGACCATTATATTATATGCGGAGCAGGAAAAATGGGGCGAGCAGTAGCGCAAAAATTATCTCTCGCTAATAAAAAGTTTGTCATCATCGATAAAGACCAAGCTCAATTGGAATTGATAAAGAAAAATGGATGGCGATATATCGAAGGTGACGCCACTGAAGACGGAGTTTTAATGGCAGCAGGAGTAGATTCAGCCCAATGTCTTGCAACGGTTTTATCAAATGATGCTGATAATCTTTTTGTGGTAATGTCTACGAGGTTGATAGCTTCGACAATTACAATTATAACTAGAGCTAAAGAGGAATCATCTATAAATAAATTAAAGCGTGCTGGAGCTGATAAGGTCGTGAGCCCCTACGTAGCTGGTGCAAATAAGGTCAGCCAGCTAATGATCAACCCCCAACTTGAAGAATTCTACGAACTATTTAGAGAAAATGATCTAGGGGTTGATTTGACTATTGTGCAAGTGGATGACAATTCAAGGTTTTTGAATAAGCATCTTAGTGAACTCAATTTAAATATAAAAGGAGTCATGATTGTGGGTATCATGAAATCCAATGGCAAGTTACTGCTACCACCCCCTGTGGATCAAGCCTTAGAGCTAAATGATTCCTTAATCGCCATTGGTAAGGAATTGGCTATTGAGAAGATATTCAGCTTAACTCTTGAGGAAGAATCATAAGCCACGGAAGAGGAAAACGTCGCAAAGTTTCGTATAGCTACAGTTATATCCTTTAGTGGACGAAGTTTTCAGATTCTTGAGTGCAGTAGGGTATTCATACATTGGCTTCGCTAGCATATCCCATTTACAGCCTTATCTAGTTGATTGTCCAAAAAAGAAATCGCTCTATCTTTCGCCGTACTCGCTCTCATAAAGAAGTTGTCTACTTTATTTGAAGTTGATTGAATCGCCTTGCCAATTGGACCAGCATGGCTGTCATCGGGAAGGTAAACTCCCAGTAAGAAACCTGCAAATTTCTTCCCATGAAGCGATGTATGTTCCTTGGGTTTATTGGAAACTAAGACCAGCATGGGTGTTCCCTTAACGAAACGATGCTGTTGCAGAAGATAAGTCTTCCCAGGTCACGCTCAGTGTGGAGGATAAACTATCCTCAACTTCCCTCGGTGCCGCCACCATACGTTATCGTGGTCATCCTAAAGTTTCCACATCATAATTTTGCCCAGCAAATAGAGAGCAAATCCAGAAGTAATCTGAAAACCTCACATACCTTGGTACGCCGCGGTTTAGTAAAGCTGTCAAGCCTTGCACCGGGTGTTATTTCGCATCCCTAAGAATCATTGTTATATTTATGATTTTTTCCGATCCGGGATCTTGAGGAACTCTAGCAGAATCATCTGCTCAATACGCCCTTTTAATCCACTTCTCACGGGAATACGTACCACAAATTCGATACTGTCCTTAGTATTAATACTCACAGTTATGCGTGGCTGAAGGTTGGGCACTTCCAGTCCCTCTTTGCGGCTCAATCGAGCAAAATGACTACGTGCCTCATCCATGTACTCCGCACAGGCAGCACAAGCTATCTGTAGAAGTCGGTCATATTTTTCCTTAACTGCTTCATCATTGGGAATAGTGACGCGAAAAACGTGGAGCACAAACCTACCGACAGCGGTTTCATTGATAAGGACTTGGGACAAGAAAATACTGTTGGGAATATTGACTACCCGCCCAGTAAATTGGTGAAACTCTTTACCAGGTCCAATTTCATAAAGTTTTGTGACCAAAAAGTTATGATCAATGACATCGCCCTTAGCACCGCCCACTTCAATGCGATCTCCAACATTAAATAGCTGATTTGTAGTGCGTAAAATACCGCCCATAATGCATAGTAGTATCTCCTTTGTCGCAATAACGACTGCTGCAGCTATAGCTACTAACGAAACAGCAAAGGTTCTAAGCTCTGATCCCCATATAACTAAAAGCAAAAGGACGAAAAGCATGTAGCTTGAGTTTTTAATTTGGACTATGAAGCGACGCTTCGCCTCTGGAGGTACACGGCTCCGCCCCATAGCTCTGACGGCAAGAATACGCGCCAATAATAGAACAAGTGTTATGATTACACTCAGAGCTAGATTTTTTAACACTTCATTATCAAAGTTAAAGGACAATACCCACCTCATTAAACGGGATCGCTTATACCATTTAACCCCCATGGCAAATAACGCCAAAATCTGCGTCTTTTCCAAACAATGAGCCTCAAGACTCACGATTAATTGGGGAATGATCACGCGGAGATTTACTTCATAATCTGATTCCTCATCCATCTCTAGTATCTATATACAATCAAGCTTTACAGGGAAATCGCTTCGCCACATAGAGCGCTTCCGGTTTAACTCATTTATTCCGTCAAGGTCTACTACAAAGAAAAGCCTAAATGAAAAAATAAATCTCAATGATAGGATCGAACTTTCTCCCCCCCCATTGGTGGGAATGGAGATTTTATCAGACATTTGAAGATAGCAAAATAAGTGGTCTTATGATAACAGTCATGACGTTAAAGACCTTTTCAGATCCAGGATTGAGATTTCTGCAGATTTGAGGATGGCCACTGTTTTGTCTATTGTGATGTTCCTTCTAGAAAGTAGCCGCTGTGAACAAGTTCTTAATCACTATTCTTATCGCCGTGAGTACCCTTGGCCTACACCTATATATCCGAACATTCTCGGGTATTAATCCTGCACAAGAAGTTGCTATTGGCATTACTATCCTTGCGTCTTTCCTTTGGATTACTGAGGCCGTTCCCCTCTTTATTGTGAGCTTTATTATCCTAGGGTTGAATGTTGTTGTTTTATCTCCCTTATTAACCAAGCAACACGACATGAAAATTTTCCTTTACCCATTTTTTTCTAACATCATTTTGTTATTCTTGGGTGGTTTCGTCATTTCAAAACTTTTTCAAGTTTACCGTTTTGATAAACAATTAGCTAAAAAGCTCCTACAGCTATCAAAAGGACGCCCTGTTGGAGTCTTAGTAGCGGTAATTTTGATGTCTTCCATACTCTCCATGTGGATGAGTAACACGGCCACAGCCGCTGTTGTCATTACGTTACTATTGCCTATTTGTGATCAATTAAGCGAGAAGGAGCCCTTTCGGAAGGCCTTATTTCTTGCCGTTCCTTTTGCCTGTAATATTGGTGGATTTGCCACGCCAATTGGCTCACCACCCAATGCTATTGCACTGGCGGCACTCCATGAAATGGGCATCGATGTTAGCTTTATAGAATGGGTGCAATGGGCTCTTCCCGTTGTTGCGTTGCTGGGGATTTTAATTGCGGTCATACTTTACAAAATGTTTCCTCCCACTTTTGCAGGTATAGATATTAGCAAGATTGATAGTCCTGATATTGTTTGGAGTATTAAATCCCGCATTGCATTGGGAATCATTCTGCTGACTATCATTGGCTGGATGTCATCCTCTGCCATCGGTGTCAGTAGCGGTACTATTAGTTTGCTACCCATCATTGCATCATTTGCCCTGAAAATAATTGATGAAGCAGAGTTTCGTCGCCTCCCATGGGAAGTCTTATTTATGGTGGGAGGAGGAATTTCTCTCGGCGTAGCGATCCAAGTTACAGACCTGAGCGATGTATTACTTAATAAAATTGGGGCCATTCATATTATGCCTCTTATCCTTCTTCTATCCATCAGTATGCTAGTTATGTTGATCTCAACATTCATGAGTAATACAGCTACGGCTGGTATCGTCATGCCTCTTATTGCCGGGTTAACTATTAGTGGAATTTCGTCTGAAATAGCAATACTTATGGTTACCTTAGGCTGCTCATTGGCTATGGCAC
>JBNKNM010000219.1:0-1609 GCA_050293845.1 Pseudobacteriovorax sp.
ATCTGCGGTATATGGAACCTGAAAATCTCTAGAAAGCTTGCAGCACAGTCGGTTTGAGTTTCGCAAAGACCCTAATAGATTCTCCACTGTTCAAGGCTCTTTCTTTTAGAGCGGCTATCTGAGATTCAATAGTACGTTCATCTGTTTGTCTCTTGCTGGAAACCCTTGCGTAAAGCCCGATTCGCTTGATCGTCATTGTCGACCTCCTTTGATTTTATGTAGATAGTTTTTTCTGGCAAGATTTTTTCAAAGGCCTCTTTAATCCGCTCTTCACGTCCATAGACGTAGACAGACTCTGTTTTGACTTTCCACTTGGACTGCGATTTTCGTCGTGGCATCGCTCTTTCCTAAAGTCATATTGACTTTTTGGTGAAACACCCCAGCGGTAAACAGCAAATTTGCGACCTTCTACATAAATTTCATGATTACGCAGTGATATTATAATGTTGTATGAAATTGTGTCAATTGTGTTCGGGGAGTAGTGGGTGAACCCTGAGGGCAGCCAATTTTTGAACGACTCAAGCTGTTAGCTTCAGAGACGGGAGCTTCTAGAACTCCTTTAATAAGGCGTAAGAGACTCCCATCTTTGATGCGGAAGGATAAGGATTTCAAGAGAATTTTGTGATTTACACGATCGAAAAACTTCTCGACATCGATATCCAAGCAAATGCTGTAACCAGCATTAATCAGCTTTGCGGCCTTATCTACCATCTGATGAGCATTCTTTCTGGGCCTAAAACCATAGGAGTGCTGGTAGAACTTTGCCTCAAATATAGGTTCGATTACCATTTGCATCGCGGTTTCTACTATTCTATCACCAATAGTAGGAATACCTAGACCACGACGACTTCCGTCGGGCTTGGGTATGTAGACGCGTTTAATAGTACTAAACCTGTACTTTTTGTTCTTTAATTTCTCCTGGATGTCTTGAATTAACTTGTCTTGATCTACCTCCTCCCATGACTGGTTGTCTATCCCAGGTGCGCCCCCGTTGCGCTTAGCCCTACGAAAAGCTTCCTTAAGGATATCTGTCCTATAGACCTTGTCGTAAAGACTATGAAAAGCACATCGGGGATCATCCTTGACCGATTGGTATAGGGATCTTTGCAATTTCCGAACGCTATCGATGTTAGTAGCTGTATCAGCAATCATCTTGCTCTCCATTGCCTTGAACCCGTACATGTTGTAGCGGTCCTTTGCTTAAGCATCTTTCGATGCCCTCACGGCTCATATGACCGCCTCTGACTTCTACCTTGGCTCTACGAGACTTCGCGGTGATGCCACTTATACTGTAGATACTCTCCAAGATAGATCTCCCGCTGTACGCCCGACAGGATTCCTTGCATGCTGTCCCATTCACCCCGGCAACTGTAAACACTTCATACGATCGTTTATCCGTGCTTACTATGAGACTTCCCGACGCTACCAGCCGGTCGTCAGTTGCGCCTTGCTCACGAGGCTTATTTGAGTTCGTCAACCTACGGCCTGCAATTTCGACTCGCACCGCGCCATATTTCAGCCGGTGCTTTATCCAGAGTGCTTCGTCGCATATGTCACCATCTACAACGCTCTTTTGTCTAGAAAGGTCCACGATCAATTCCTTTCGCGG
>JBNKNM010000219.1:1658-9109 GCA_050293845.1 Pseudobacteriovorax sp.
GAGTTTATGTGCAGATTTGGAAGCTAGTGAAAAGGCTGGAAAACTCCCTCAATCTGGTAAAATTAGGAAATACAATTTTTACAAACCTAATCAGATGAGGGAGGACTTATGTCTGATGTAAAGTCTATCGTGCAAATTAACGAGTCGGAAGTGAAAAATCATCTTAGCGAGATGGTTAGGAGTACAGTGGAAGAGACTCTCAACACAATGCTTGATCAAGAGGCCGATGAGATCTGTGGAGCTAAGCGCTATGAGCGCACCGACAGCCGCAAGGATACCCGAGCAGGCTTCTATAGCCGGAAGCTACAGACCCAGGCAGGGGAAGTCAGTCTTAAGGTCCCCAGGCTGAGAAAGTTGCCCTTTGAGAGCATGATCATTGAGCGCTACAAACGACGGGAGGCTTCGGTTGAAGAATCCCTTATCGAGATGTATCTAGCCGGCGTATCGGTAAGGCGTGTCGAAGATATAACAGATGCATATTCCACTGAAAGTGGGCATCTAATCCAAGCGATCGGGGAATCATATCCTGAAGCAAGGTGGCAACGCTGTGCTGTTCATTTTTATCGTAATGTTTTTAGTTTGGTTCCCAAAGCTCGTGTGAAAGAGGTAGCAGCTATGCTAAAAGCTATTCACGCTAGTGAAGACCTTGAAGCTGCTGACTCCAAGGCTAAAGAGGTCATAGCTAAGTTTGATACTATGAAACTTCCCAAGGCCTCCTCTTGTGTTAAAGATGGGATCAGAGAAACCTTTAGCTACTTTCATTTTCCAAGGGAACACTGGATCAGGATAAGAACTAATAACATGCTAGAGAGGGTGATGCGAGAGATTAGAAGGCGAACCAGGGTTGTTGGCAACTTCCCAGATGGCAACTCAGCTCTTATGCTCACAGCCGCAAGATTAAGACATATTGCTTCTAGTAAGTGGGGTACCAAAAAATACTTGGATATGAATCGATTGCGAGAAGCTAAGCTAGCTCTACTGGGATAAATGACGGTGATAACAGATTGATGGATTCAAAGTGCACATAATTCTTGACGCTACCGGGCGCCGTGAGGCGACCGGGAAGAAACTGGTGAAAGTCCAGTGGGAGTAATTGATCGTTGAACTCTCTAGACCATAGAACACTCTTGACGGCGACGTCAAGAGTGAAGCTTCTAGGAAAGGCATCGGCTGAAAATTGTGCGATGCTTGTCAAATCTGCGGGCCGTAGGACGACGAACTCGAATAAGCCTCGTGAGAAAGTCATAGCTGGCGACCGGCTGGTAGTGTCGGGAAGCCTCAAAGGGGACATGGATGAACGATCTCATGAAATGTTCTCAGCTATCGGGGTGAATGGGACAGCACGTAGAGAATCTTCTCGGTTGTACAGCGGGAGATCTATCTTGGAGGGTATCTATAGTATAAGTGGCACCACCATGAAGTCTCATAGAGCCAAGATAGAAGTCAGAGGCGGTCATAGGAGCGATGAGGGCGTCGAAAGATGCTTGAGCAAAGGACCGCTACAACATGTACGGGTTCAAGGCAATGGAGAACAAGATGATTGCTAGTCCAGCTACTAACATCGATAGCGTTCGGAAATTGCAGAGATCCCTTTACCGGTCTGCCAAGGAAGATCCTCGGCGTGCTTTTTATAGCCTCTACGATAAGGTTTACAGGACTGATATCCTTAAGGAAGCCTTTCGCAGAGCTAAGCGCAACGGGGGCGCACCTGGGATCGACAACCAAACTTGGGAGGACGTAGATCAAGATAAACTAATCCAAGAGATTCAGAACGAATTAAAACACAAAAGGTATTATTTTAATGCCATTAAACGAGTCTATAAACCAGCCAATCGTATAAGAGAATATTGAGAGAATCGAAAAAGTTATTTTGCGAGTAGCGATGTTAAATTACTCATAATCCTGAGAGTTTTAATTGATTCTGCCCTAAAAAACTACTTTTATGAACGCAAATACTATAAATATTTTTATAAGCAAGTTGCAACACCGAAAGAATCAAATTTTGTCTCAATTAAAGTGCCATCTTCTGATAGAGAGAGTACTTTATCTCTATCTAAAAAGTTTAAATACTGTATCGTAGAGTTGTGAGAAATAATCTGGATTGGCTTTCCTGATTTTATTTCGAAAATATATGCTTTTCCACTTTCAGTTGAAATAGCCATGAATTCTTCCGATGGATCAATACTCACCTTCTTGAGTGGTTCATTAATGCAGTCTATTAGATAGCTTGTGGAATCGGACTTTTTTATCACCATCACTGATTGATTCCAAGATAAAGATATTAGATATTCGTTCCCAGCAAAACCAGAAGCATAGTTTCCTAGACTAGATTTGTAGCTGTTGATGAAGGTGATTTTGGGTTCTTCTAAATTTATACTATAGATGTAGCTGTAGCCATCCCAAGATACAAAAGCAATTGTTTTGCGATCGGATGATAGAGAAAACTGAGCTATGGAATTTTTACTGATTTGTTCTTTCAATAAAACTTTGTTGGACTCGGGGTCATATAAATGAAATATTCCGTCTGAGCCGCCTAATCCAAGATAATTACTACCTTCTATAAAAGCTCCGTAGTCTAACCATGTATTATTCTCTATGGACTGAACGAAACTTGTAGAACTATCTGTCTTATAAACAAAGGCTTTGGCACCAACTAAAGCAACTTGGTAGGTACCATTTGTATCGACAAGATGAACTGGCTGATCAAAAATAAGCTTTGTATCTTCCGTAAATTGGGTAATATCGTCATCCATAGCAAGAATTTTAGAAGATTGATCTTCGGATGCGGTAAGTAGCAAATTTTCTTCCTTTATATATGAAAGAGAATTTACATATGAATCGTGGACTTTGTCGCTGAAAATGGTTTGATAGTTGTGATCTAAAATGGATAACTTAATATTATAATCCATACCATGTGCTACAACGATCTTATTGTGATTTTCCAAGTAGATTGCATTCGAAATATCTCCTTGTAATTTTTTCTTTGCCAATATCTTTGTTGGATTAACAATCTTAACTATGCCATCAAGAGATCCAGTGAAAAGTTGGTTGTTTACACTATCGTAAGCGATTGACGAAGCAACTTCTGCATGATTGACTAATGTTAATTGCGTTGAATGCTTTAAATCGTACAAGGATGCTGTTTTATCTTCTGAAGAAGTAAGTAAATATCTTCTCTCTGGAGAAAGCTTGGTGCTTGTTAGAGTTGCGGAGTGTTTTAGTCCATTAATTTTATTAATGTTACCGTCTATCAAGTTTTGTAGTGAGTCTATTAAAAAAAGGTTGCCCTTGGAGTCAGTTACGATAAATTCATCGCTGTTTTTAGAAATCTCGACAATATCTCTAGGAATACTAGAATTGACTAATAAGGAACTGGTTTGTATTGTAGTATTTTTCGTGTTAATAACTTTCATATATCCATCAGAGCAGGCTGTTGTTATCAAACCAGAATCAATATCGATAACCGAATCCATAGCTTGTGGAAACTCACAAGCTTTTATTGAAAAAATAGCATTTAAAGGATCTGTGCTATTTATTATTTCAACATTCCCATTGGTTTTAGATAAAAGGATCTGACTATTTGATATCCATCTCGCTCTATTCACAATACTGCTAACCTTATAAGGTTTTCCAAGTTTACTATGAGAAAAAACATCTAGTAGATAGAAGTTTCCTCCTAAATCCAAAAGTATTATTTGATCAAAAGCACTATTAGTTAGGAATTGACTTATCACAGTCTCAAGGCTTGTCTTATTAACAATAGTATTCTTTTGAGTATCGTATATAAACAGTGTGTTTTCACCCAATACTAGTAGTTTAGTATCTCCAAATTCTTTAATTTTTGACAGAGGTTGATCAAAATCGAATTCATTAATAAGTTCATGCGACATAAGATCATAACTTCTAAGAACCCCATCTTTGGCAGTAACAAATACCTTCGCTAAAGTTTCAGATATGTTAATGTCAGAGACCTCATCAGGCAAATACAGTTTTTTTCCTAAATCGATAGAAAAGTAGTCTTTATCGGAAATGTTACCAGCGATATCGTAGGCTTGTATCTCGGTAATCCACTTTCCATTATTAAAAGGAAATGGAATAATAGCTTTCCATTGGTTTTCGTCATTCCACTTTAGGGGAAGAAGTGATTGCTCTAACTCTTTGCCAGTAGTTTCATTTATAAACTTGACATCAACTCTTTCTATAGGGTTCGAATGAAAATAATCAAGGGTTACCTGTTCTTCTGGATTAATTTGAATATAACGCCCTCGGAAATAGGGTTTAGCTTGTAGCATGGTTAACTTAGGTTTATCAGTCCCAGTTATTATCTCACAAGATCTCATTGATGTATGATCATCATATTTATCATTGGCAGAATATCTGAATGTTACCTTATTAACCTCATTATCATATTTTAGACGAATAACCCTTTGACCCTTATTCAGAATATTCGCCAGGCTAGTTTCGTAAGATGTAGGAAGCCCATTAAAAAAAATATTGAAACTAATGTGTTCAATTTGATCAAAACTAAGAAACCCTGGGACAGGTATTTTTATAGTAGGGATCTGAGAATAAATGGTACCTGATGGGCAGATACTTAATAACCAGCTTTCAAAGTCGCTTCTATTTTGGTCAATAATTGGTAATTCCGAGAGAGTGATTTTATGGATATCGCTTGAATCCATCTCTATTGGTCCAGAAAATAAGTGTTTTCTATCCCTAGAAGCTATTACAATACTCTTTCCTGAATCTACCCATCCCAAACAACCTTGTGAACTTGTCGAAAACTCTGCTTTTTTACCTTCCACCCAGAGTGAAAGGATTTCTTTTGTATCCAGTTGGTTCCCATCAGGATAGAAGACTTGTGCGAAATAAGTTGATTTCCCTAAGTTGCCGCAAGTATAGCCTACATTGCTAAATTTATTAGAAAATTCTTTGTTGCAAGCAAATATTGTTGCTATAATCGCTGGGAATAAGAGTACTCGTGATATCATGGCTAAACCTTCTGGGTATAGATACAAGGTTTAGGGTATATAGACTATCTAGCTTTTTATGTCAATATGATATAGTAATTAACATTATGGATGATATTATGAAACATAGGTACTATCTGGCTTCATCAATTTTGGTTTTAACCGTGTCATGTGTCACTAGTAGTCTTAATTCGCAGGAAAAAGAACATATTAGTTCTCGCTACCTCATGCACCCCCATAAGATAATCGAAGAATTCATGCAACCATTAGCAGAGTTTTGGTCAATGGCGAAAGATGAGGAGGGGGGTGGTTTTTACTCATTTATTGACGAAGATGGGAAACTCACTGGGAATACACATAAGCCATTCAATAGCCAAAGTCGAATTGCTTATGGATTTGTTAAGACCTTTATGGTTACAGGTGATACACGATATCTTGAACTTGCAGAACATGCTCTTAATTTTCTCTATTCCCATGGCTGGGATCAAAGGAATGAGGGATGGTTTTTTAGTGCAGATCGTTTTGGCAAAATAGATCAGATTCCTAATGAGTGGAGTCCCAATGACCAAAAGTGGTCTTTTCTCCAGCATTATTCTCTATTGGGACCTTTGGCAATGGTAGAAGCCACTCACGATTCAAAACATGTTAATTGGTTTAAGCGTGGACGAAAGTCTCTAGAAGATCATTTTTGGGATAATCGATCGACTATGACTGGGTATTATAACTGGAACAGCCTAGATATGAATGAGCCATCAGGTAAAGGTTTCACCCCAACTGTAGATGCAATAACAACGCACGCATTAAACGAATTCTTAATTTTTCAAGATGATGATGCTAGGAAACGTTTGAATCAGCTGGCGAAAAATACACTCCGTATATTAAAAAGTCGCGAGAATGAAAGTGTGAAGATTGGTTTTGCTGAAGAATATAATAAAGACTGGGAAATAGATTTTTCACAGACTGAATCTTCTGTAGGACATGCCTTAAAAGTATCTTGGTGTTTGGCTAGAATTAATGTGCTAATTCCCAACCATGAATATACAGAGAAAGCATTTGAAATTGTAGATCATATGATTGAGATTGATGGACTAGACAAAAATCTTGTTCCTAACTCGGGATTCCATTGGAACACAGAATCAATTGATAGACTAAAAGATTTTTGGATGCTTGAACAAGCAGTGTTAGCGGGTCTAACAAATTTTCACATTCAGAAAAATGCACAAGAAAGGAAGCTTGCTTTAAAGATGGCAGATAGTAGCCTTAGATTTTTTTTCGATCACTTAGTAGAGTATGATGTATCTTCAAATACTTTTTTAGGAGTTAACGGAGTTGCAGATGAAAACGGTACACCCGTAGACAGACGCAAAGGCCATCAATGGAAAACATTCTATCATGCTCAAGAGATGGCTTACTTTACTTATCTATATGCTTCTTTATTCTTGAAACAAATACCAATTGAGTTATTTTATTATTTTGATTTCAAAAATGATAGAACAATTACTTTAACGCCTATCGCCTACGATAAAACAAAATACCATCTACAAATCGAATCAGTAACATTAAAAAATAAGCACTATGACAACTACGATGGCATCAGAAGGACGATTAGAGTAGAGTCTACAAAAAAAGGAATTTTTAAAGTTAGATTTAAGCTTGTTGAGATATTATAAAAATTATTTTGCTGACAAAAACTTCATCACAAAGAAGAATGCGGATCGGTCTTGATGCTAGGGAAGCAGGAGAATTAGCACCGGCAAGGGTAACATGACCGCCAACAAATTATTTATGGTAGATTGTGGAATCTCCCTTTTTTTCTGACATAATTTTTTTGGCCAAAGTAGGTGAGTCACGGATCATAGGAGCTAAGCGGTCCTTTGAGAATGCTTCCACCATTTTCAATGTTGGCTGCACCACTAGGATGGGAGCAGGATCATAGTCTATGAAGTAACCAAGGGTATTAAGATGCTTTTCTGTCTTTCCTACTTGGCTAGATGTCATATCAACAACAGTGTGAATGATCCGATCAGAAAAGACATCCATCATGCCCCTTTGATCCTAAATCCTCAGAAAAATCCCCTAAAATCCCCTGTATTCCTTTACCACCAATGGCTACAAGCATTCCTTGCAACTAACCCTGTGGCTAAAAATTGAAATTTCATCTATAACGACATGTCATGAGGTGGTAGTTGTCATGGGAGAAGATAGCGATGAAATTAGGCCCCAAATTGAGCTTTGCATTTGTAAATCAGACAAAATCAAATCTGGGTGGTTTGCCATTTTACAACTATCTTTACGATCAGCTCGGTCTAGCAGAACTCATTTCCACCCATCTTCCCCAAGGTAAACTGAACTCCACGAAACATCATTTAACGAAGTTTAAAGCCATGGTTATGGGTTTTATTGCCGGTGCAGATTGTTTGGATGACTGGGAGCGACTGCGCTTTGAACCTGTATTTTCAAAGCTTTGTAAGACCCACGCCG
>JBNKNM010000220.1:0-9019 GCA_050293845.1 Pseudobacteriovorax sp.
CTTGAAACCTCCCTCCACTAAGCATTCGCTATAGTGGGGGATTCTTATCAGGATTTTCATCCTTCAAAGCATTTGGGGTGGTTGCACCAACCGCCTTTTCTAAGATGGTTTTAGCCGCATTAGTGTCGGCATTCTCCTCATAACTACATGCCACGCAGCACAATACCTCCTGGCTAACGCGATTGTCAGAGGATTTGTAGGAGCAAGCAGAACAGATGGTTGAAGTATTGTGAGGAGCGACTTCCATTATTCTTGCGCCATGTTTTTCTGCTTGCCACTTAAGCCTTATTGAAAAATCATACCATCCCTATCGTAGAATAGATCTATTGAGCCCAGATTTTTGCGCTACATTTTTACCTGGGCTATCAATAGTTCCTTTTGCAGACTTTGACATTCTCTGTGTTCCGAGGTCTTCAATCGCAATCATGCCGTGGCTTTTGCTCATCGCATACTCCATTTGCAAATCTTCTAGACGCTGCATCCCAAAGCGGTTTCATATATTTCCAATTTTTTCTGGGTAGTTGCTGCGTTAAGAACTCGACCAGCTATTGTCATTTCTAGAGTAGTACCACCATTTTCTCTGGCAAACGCAGCTGCAGCGTTCATAGTGTCGGGCCTTCCTGACCAGAAAACTCTACCAGCATCTGCATACTTTGTGAAAATGCTGACCTCTCTGCCACTAGGCCTCCCAAAACTACTATTTCAGTGACATAGTGGTTTTGGGAATTTCTTCTTATACTCGTTAAACTGATTCAATAGTTTGTTGTATTTTCCAAGCAGCAGAATGAAAAATGAGAGTTCGCTTCTTCAAGCTTCTTTTTGGCATCTTTTTCTGACTTTTTAGCAGTCTCAGCTTGATCCCCGTCAGCACCTTCCTCTGCTTCGGGGTCTTCCTTGTTTTTGTTTTTGCAAAATAGCTCATGCGAGAGATATTCAATTCTTTCGTCTTTGACAGCCGTTTCATGAAATAGCTCATCTATTTTTGAGAGCAGCATACGGGATATTTTGATCCCTTGAATTTGATGACCCGGAATCGATTCTATCAGCGCTTCAAATAACGCGAGTTCAAACTCCATATCTGCAAACTTCATCGCATACGTGGCTTTTGGCTAGATTGTGAGCTGATTTCCAAAGGAAGTTTTTGCGAATATTCGTAATCTGATTATTGATACTATTGATTTTATTGTTTTGCTTCTTCCTATTTGAAGAAAACCTCTTCTTTTTAGCTAATCTTTTCTGAATATTTGCAATGCACGTCTCTAACAATTTAATTTTTGAGTGGGTAGACCTAAGAAGTCTCCATTACGCAAAGCTAGATACCATTTTGCACCTCTATCGATCCCTACAGCGGACCCAGATTTGTTTTCTTCGACTTCTAAATCGGCATCGACTCCAAAGGATATGAAAAATTCTCGTTTTTTTGTCATAGTTACATTTTTAACTTTTCCAGAAAACGGTATTGATGAGACAAAGCGTAGTCTTCCTATCTTTGGAAGTATGACCCGCGCCTTTCGTCTAGAGTCTTTATCATACTCGACAGTTCCTTCCTTAAGAGAAGAAAATCTAATACCAGCCTCCCTTTTCCCTTTT
Source organism: Pseudobacteriovorax sp. (assembly GCA_050293845.1). Classification (GTDB taxonomy): domain Bacteria; phylum Bdellovibrionota_B; class Oligoflexia; order Oligoflexales; family Oligoflexaceae; genus DT-89. The sequence continues at coordinate 1,591 of JBNKNM010000220.1, forward strand.
TCTTGGGTTTAGGATAATCTGATTGTTTTTTGAAGAATCTATGGAAAGCTCCGTCTAATTGCATGAGACATTGCTGATATATTCGAAGTGAATATGATTTTCCGTAGTAAATCCAGGAATATTCTACACTGTAAAAATGGAAAGTGGAAGATGATGTACAAATCTTAAGTTAGTGATTTAAGAGAGAAGGAGGAGTAAACATCACCTTCAGCTTTAATCAAGTATACCACTGACCACAGAGGTCATCAGTAGTATCATAGTAAAAAATCCACCCTGAAACGATGTTTTATTTAAAAGCCATTCAAGTATAGATGCCAATCAAGACTTTTCTATATAACAATTTCCGAAACAACAAACGTTATTTACAGAGCTAAAATTATTTCTTACGTGTGTCAAGCACAGTTTGCGACTAAGAATATATAGGAAATTTATAGCACAAAAACGAAGTTTTTACCCAACTTTTCGGTCAACATGTTGAATGGCATAAGAAGATTTACTTAGTTGGTTTTTTTAAATCAGGACTATCAAAGTTTAATTATCCAAATAGCTATTTATTCTATTGACAAAGTACGGATCGAGTATCTAAATTTTACGTTCCTACATAGCAGGTTTTGCCCCCTAATAGAATGCTTTGATAGGCGATGTTTTGGGGTTCTTATTGAATGGACTTTTACTAAAGGCAGTCACAACATGAACGTCTCTTTTTTCGCTAGGGTGCATCTTCCTAAGTATCAGGAGTTGCCTCTAACTTTATCCTTACTAATATTCTTTTTTTTCTTCACATCTTTTCCCTCGATTGCTGAGCAAACAGAGGGAACAATACCAAACGTAGATGCTCCTCCCCAATCTGTTGGCAAAATATTTAGTCCTCAGATGAGCAACCGACACCACAATCAGCCCATTGTTTTTAATGGCTATGCAATTCTCGCAGGAAATGCCGTTCACGAAGTTTGGGATATCTCTAACCCGTATTCGCCTCAGCGTAAGGCCGTTCTCGAATCGAGCTATAGGTTCGGAGAGGCTGAATCCCACCAAGTTTCCCTTAGTCGTGATGCCAATGGCCGTTATTTTTTAGCAACAGTTTCTGGATTGGGGTTGGATATATGGGATATTACTGATACGACAAATCCTTCCTATGTAAAAGCAGTAGTAATTCCGGGTATCAACTATGGCGACGTGGACAATGGTGTCTGGGGTATCAGTTGGCAAGGCAACTATATCTATCTAGGTGCTACAAACAATGGACTTATCGTTGTTGACGTAAGTGATAAAAACAATCCTGAAATTGTCAAAAGAGTCTCTCTAGGCGAACTTGGTGGTGTAAAAGCAGGGCCTGTATTCGCTTTGGGGTCAATATTAGTTGTTACAACTCCCAAAAACAATTCCGGCATAGTAACCGTAGACATATCAAATCCAATTGAACCAGTTGTCCTGGATATCGAAAAACCTAGCCAAGGGACGTCGTCCTATATTGGTGGTTTCTATGGTAGGAATGCAGTTCTTATTTCTCCCTTACGATTTTATGATGTCACAACTGATCCATCAAATATTCGGCTTATAAGTACCACCCACACACCCAGCGCCGAATATGTGTCATTCGACGACAACAAGTTATTTCTAGGCGGACTACGTGGTGGTTCTGAAGGAATTCACATCTACGATCTGAACAATCTCAACAACATAAACAAACTATCGTATATAAAAGGAAGGAATGTGGGATTTGATGACCAGTTTTCTTGTCCTATAGGCAACATGGTCTTAATGTCGGATGACCAAAATTTTCAAGGCCATTATGTAGGTAGCGTGATCGCATACCACAAACGAGAAAGAGATCTAACCCCCCCTCAAGTGCTGTATACAAACCCTGCTGCGGGTGAAACTGACGTTCCGGTTACGACTTCTATCGGTATTTCTTTTAGCGACTGGATAGAGTTTAAGAGTGTTGATCCAAACAGCTTTATTGTTCGTGAGGTCGGAGGCCAGGAGATAGTCGGCACTTGGGGCTGGTTATATACCACCCTGACGTTTACTCCATTGCAACCATTTGATTCGAATAGGACCTACGAAGTTGTTCTGAAAAAAGATCTCATCTATGATTTAGTTCATAACGGCCTTGAGAACGATTATACGTTTCGATTCACAACTAGCAATGTGAATAGCGGACCTTTCGAAGATCCCATAGTTTCGGGTCATCAACCTGTTAGAAAGGGACAAAATGTTTTGTGGAAGGTTGAGAATCCCTTTGAAGGCGTTATATACGAATGGTCTCAATCAGATGAGGTGCTCGGACGTGGCACTGAAATAACAGTTGATACACCAAACATTGGCCGGTTTGGAAGCTGCGTTAAGGCCTTTCAGGAATTACCTAATGGCGAGGGAAATACGCTAAAATTTGAAGCCGAAGAGGCTTCTCTTGGTGGTGGTGTACAATTTGAGAGCGGGCATGCGGGATATTCGGGAGCAGGCTATGCAGATTATCCCGGAGCGACAGGAGCAGATGTCAAGCTAACCTGGACGATCAACCGTCCCCAAGCACATCGGACAACTCTCAAAATTCGCTACGCAAATGGAGGGGACTTCACACGCTCTCTCAACATCGTCGTCAATGGGAATTCCCTTGGACAACAAATAAATTTTTCTCCAACGGGAACCTGGGCCGACTGGTCGATAGCAAGCCTAGAAGTAGACCTCAATTCCGGCGACAATTCGATCGCCTTATTGGCAGATGCGGGTACCGTTGGGCCAAATATTGATTTTCTTTCCATTGATTCTCAAAACTCGCAGGTCGAAATCGACCGCCTTGTTGAGGCCGAAAGTGCTATAGCCAGTGGGGGACCGACAACTGCTAATAATCACGCTGGATACACCGGTTCGGGTTATATTGACTACCCAGCAGAGACCGGAGATAACGTCAGCATAACATGGGTAATCAATAGTGAGGAGGCTCATAGAACACCCCTTTCCTTCCGCTACGCAAATGGTGGACAGGCCACGCGGTCGCTCAGCCTCACTGTCAACAACGGACAAGCCATGAGGATGGACTTTGACCCGACCAATGCTTGGGATAGTTGGCAAACGGTTTCTGCCGGGGAGGTGCAGCTAGAAAAGGGTTCAAATCGCATTGTTTTAACCGCTAATGCAGGGACCCAGGGACCAAATATAGACTCTCTAACGGTTTCAATCCTTGCCTTTGAAAAATTACTCGCGAACAAATGCTTTATACAAACAGTCTTTGATCAAACACCAACTCCTCCAAAATCTTCGCAAACAATCATAAACCACAATAATCGCATTTGGAACGTCAACCCCGATTCTAATACTGTGACGAAAACCGATGGGATACAGCTTAAAAAACTTGTTGAAATCCCCGTAGGGGAAGCCCCTAAAGCCCTTACCGTTGTTAAAGACGAAATTTGGGTGGTGAATCGCGATTCATGGAGCATTTCCATTATTAATCTGGTAGAGGATCGGGTCACAGCCACTCTTAATTTGCCGTATGCAAGCCGGCCCAATAGCATCATCGCCTCTCACGATGACAGATTCGTTTATGTCGGTTTGAGTGCTACCGGTCAGCTCATTAAGATTTCTAGTACCGATCGCCAAGTGATTGCTACCCTTGCATTAGGATCTGGTATTCCGGAACATAGCCCCCGATTAGGCGCTATGGCTCTTGATGCAACTGGTGACCGTCTACTGATTAACCGCCTCATTACGAAGGGTAACCAGGGAGAAGTTTACATTGTCGATCCATCAAGTATGGCCCTCGTAGGAACCATTCCCCTTGTAACTTCACCAGTGGAAGATTCGACCGTCAATTCAAGAGGTATTCCCAACTATCTAAAAGGGATAGCCATTCACCCTAGTGGTGGCGAGGCCTGGATTGCTTCGAAAAAAGACAATGTAGAAAGAGGACAGTTTCGTGATGGAAAGCTTCTTGACCACGAAACAACTGTACGAGCAAATGTATCACGTATCAAGCTCTCTACCAATACAGAGTTGATAGATCAAAGGATTGACATTGATGACGGAGAGCGTGCCAATGCTGTCAACTTTACCGCGATAGGGGAATTTGCCTTTATAACGGTCCCGGGGAACAATAAAGTTGCCATTTTTGATGCTGTATCGGGATCTAAAATCACCGATATCCCTACTGGACTTGTACCCGATGGCTCCCTTTATCTGGACGAATATAAGCGATTGTTTGTTCATAATTTTCTTTCCAGGACCCTGTCAGTTTTTGATATTTCAAAAATCGTTGACGAGGTTTCAGCTATGGTCGAGCCTCTTGCGGAAATTCCTCTGGTAAGTGGTGAATTGCTATCTGCAGAGGTTTTAAAGGGCAAACGCTTCTTTTATTCCGCTGCCAAAAGATTCAACCAAAATGGTTATATGAGCTGTGCTTCATGCCATTTAGATGGTAGCCATGATGGGAGAGTCTGGGACTTTACCTCATTAGGCGAAGGGTTTCGCAATACCATCGATCTGAGGGGACGATCCGGAACGGGCCATGGACCGCTGCACTGGACTGCGAACTTTGATGAGGTGCACGACTTTGAAAATCAGATCCGTATATTGGGGGGTGGAACTGGTCTCATGAATGACAGTGATTATAACACAGTCAAAGATCCTCTGGGAAATCCCAAAGCCGGCCTTAGTTCAGATCTTGATGCCTTGAGTGCCTACGTTTCTTCGTTAACCAAAGTTCCCCCAAGCCCATACAAAAATAGCGATGGTTCGTTCACTAACGAGGCTGTACAAGGAGAGACCTTATTTAGACAAATAGGCTGCGCAAACTGCCACTCTGGGAGTACTTTCACGGATAGTCCTCAACGCAAACTTCACGACGTTGGTACCCTCAAGATATCTTCAGGAACCCGCATTGGTGGAACCTTAACTGGTTTAGATACACCCACTGTTAAAGGCATTTGGAGCACGCCCCCATACTTACATGATGGTTCAGCGGAAACCATCGAAGCGGCTATCGAAGCTCACACAAATGTCACAGTCAATGCACGTGACCTTGCTCTCCTGGGCACCTACTTGAGGCAGCTCGATGACGAGTGATAAGAGTGATTAATTAAGCGGGGGGTATTCCCCCCTCTATGACTGTCACCAGTAACGGAAGGAGGAAGGTAAGTTCCTGAAGGCATCCGATTCCATATTTTGTAAAGATTGCGACCAAGATTCTTTTCAAAATCTTCGATACTTTGGCCATCTAATCCTGCAAATTCGTTATTAGCTTTGACAAAGCTTCCAGGCATTTCACATTATTTGCTTGGTTATTATGAATGGTTTAATGATGTCCCAAAAAATGCTTTCTTTCAGGAATCAAATATGAAAACGTATGAACCTATATAAGATATCTGGTTACGGTGATCACTACTGTGCTTTCCGGCATAGTCTAATGCGCTGGCATCCGGCGGCGAGGTGATAGTTAATGTCAACTCCCAATGGGGTGACGGCTATTGTGCTGAGATGACTATTACTCATCTTGGTGATAGTAATATTTTGACTCACTATGACCTGGCTGATGAACTGTCTGGGACGCTAGGAAGGTGTCCTACTTGCTGTGCCGATTTTTTAAAGCCGTTTCCTTACACAGGCAGCGGCACGAAATTTATGGCCAATATCGATCAATGGAGATCAAAAAATGACTAAAAACACATCGAGGAACTCGCTAAAAAAATCCCTGGCCGCCGTCTTGTTCATTGCACTGGGGACAGCAAATATCTACGCAGAAGTGGGTAACCCACGCATCAACCAAGTGGGTTATATTCCGCATGGCCCCAAAGTGGCTACACTTAGGTCCGCTAGCAATGCCGCCATTGCCTGGGAATTGCGTCAGCACAGTACTGTTGTCGCTTCCGGCACCACGACCCCCAAGGGCCTCGATGCGGCCTCGGGTGAAACGGTCCACCAGATTGATTTCTCCACTGTAACACGGGAAGGCAGCGGTTTTAAGTTGTATGCTAATGGCGATGAAAGCTATTCGTTTGCAATCGGCAACAATATCATGGGCGGTGCGCTCTACGATTCCATCCGCTACTTTTACCACAACCGCAGCGGTATCGAGATACAAACGCCCTATACTGGTGGTGGTAGGAGCAGCTACGCCGCCGACGCCCGCTGGGCGAGGCCCGCCGGGCACTTGAATTCCGGCGTCAACAAGGGAGATTTTAATGTACCCTGCTGGCCGGGCACCTGTAGCTACGCGCTGGATGTCACCAAGGGCTGGTACGACGCCGGCGATCACGGTAAATATGTGGTCAATGGCGGTATATCCGTTTGGAAACTGCTCAATATGTACGAGAGAGCGCTGCACCTCAGCAACAACGCCAGCGATTTCGCCGACGGTACACTCAACATCCCCGAAAGCGGAAATGGTATTGCCGATATTCTCGATGAAGTCCGCTGGCAACTTGAGTTCCTGCTAGCCATGCAGGTACCAGCCGGCCAACCGAAGGCTGGTATGGTGCACCACAAAATGCACGATCAGGGCTGGACGGGGTTACCACTGGCGCCGCACGAGGACTCCCATCCACGCTACCTCGTACCGCCGTCAACGGCGGCCACCCTGAATCTCGCTGCGGTGGGCGCACAATGTGCCCGTTTGTGGACCGGTATCGATTCTGACTTCGCCAGCACCTGTTTGGCAGCAGCTGAGCGAGCCTGGGAGGCGGCTAAACGCTATCCAAACGTGCTATATACTGGAGAATACGATAACGGCGGTGGTGGCTACGGCGACGAAGATGTGAGCGATGAATTCTACTGGGCTGCGGCGGAGCTATTTATCGCCACTGGCCATAGCCGTTACGCCAACGAACTACAGCCGAGTTCAGTGAACTATTATCATTGGGGGGAAACGGAGCTGCCTGGCGTTATCTCTCTTGCCACTGTTCCCGCGAACCATTCGGCCACCCAGCGGTCCGCCGCCCGCCAGCGCATAATTGGTATCGCCAATAATTTGGTGAATGTAATCAGCAGTGAGGGGTATCACACCACACTCACCAGCAGCGAGTATGTTTGGGGGTCTAACAATAACATGGCCAACAATCTGGCGCTGGTGGGATTAGCCTACGATTTTACCGGTGATGAGCGCTATGCGAGCGCTTTCATTCAGGCAACCGATTACCTGTTCGGCCTCAATCCACTATCATTATCCTACGTTACCGGCCACGGCGAGAGAGCCGTGGCTCAACCACACCACCGTTTTTGGGCCGGTGCTCTTAGCAACAGTTATCCCTGGGCGCCGCCCGGCTCGCTAGCGGGAGGACCGAATACCGGACTGGAGGACGAAGTCGCCCAATCCCAACTCGGCGGTTGTGAAAGCCGGCCACAAACCTGCTTTATAGACAATATCGGCTCTTGGTCCACCAATGAAATTACCATTAATTGGAACAGTATCCTTTCCTGGGTGTTGGCATTTTAC
>JBNKNM010000221.1:0-8878 GCA_050293845.1 Pseudobacteriovorax sp.
AATCTATAAGTTCCTTAATTTATTAGACTACTGCAACATTTAGATATTTGCAGCAAAGAAGCGCCCAATAATTAAATAAGGAATTTTAGTGTTGCTGCAAGTTTTATATTCTTGCAGATAATGATGGGAATCCGAGGCCCCAACCCTTGCTAAAATAGACAACGAGGCGATTTCAAAAATGATGTCGGAAAAGCTTCAGAATAAAAGAGGTCTGGGAGAGCTGTCGGAAAAAGACAGATGGCTAGATCGAATTAAACACACATATTCCTCAGACATTAATATTGAGGCTCTTAAAGACAATCGGATGTTAGCAGATAACTACACAGTCGTCTTTATGGACACCAACAACAGCAGTAGAACTCTGCTCCTTTTTGAAAAAGTCGGGGATTTTACAGATGAAGAAATGAAAAGCATAGAATTGATCCACGATGAGTTGCATGTGAATGTCGCTCAAAGTGTCGTGAATATAAACAAGACTTAATTCGATAAGTAAATCTCACATTATGGCATAATCATCTCATGATATGCCAAAGAAATCTTACTTTATGTGAAAACCGACAGGTGAGATATGTCTATTTGACATTACAAGGCTAGAGGTTAACAGAAAAAGCATTCTGTTAACCTCCTTATTAGGCTCAAATTAGCTGGAACGTCTTGTCAATTTAGGCATAAGGTTAGATTTTCTATCCATATAATGAGATCCTTATCAAAGAACGACCTGATCATTATTAACGAAGCGAGATAAAAACAATGCCTGGAAGAAAAACTATTGGCCCCCACCAAGGTCAAATTCGAAATCCACGTACATTTCAAGACGCATGGAATCATTGCAATGCGAATCCCAATGCGGTGTATCAAACAAACGCTGGAATGGATTTTAGCGCTAAAGCTGGGGTATCTTCGAAAGGTCCACGGCTAGGTCAAAAATTTATCGCCTTTAGCACACAGCGATCACCCGAAGCGGCGCGGGCATATGAATGCTGCTGGGGGTTTGAGTCAAATTGCTATCAGCCAACCTCTCAGCATATTCATCCATTCACACCTTGCATTTAGAAAAATGAAGGCATCGGGAAATCTCAACTTATGGGTATAGCAGATAGGAAAATCTCAATACGGCTAAAAAATCTCACCTTGAGGCCATCTGAGATGACTCACCACAGATTTCTAATTATCGAGTCGACTACAAAAATAGTACCTATTTATCTTTTATGGTTTCGATTTCCTGGAGTTTCGACCAGATCTTCTTTCGACGGACTTCAGATGCTTGTCCGTATCCACAACATTTTTATGAGTGTCATCAATATTGATAAATGTGAATAAAAGAGAAATGAGGGTCATAGATAACATAAATGTTCCAATAGAGAAATTTATCATTCGAATTAAGTCTCTATATGCCACTAAGGCTGGGTAGTTTTTTACAACCGCATAAACCCATGGGTAAACAAGACATGCTACAACTATAATCAGCGACACTCTCAAGGGAAAAAATAGGCGCGTTAACCTATCGTTTAGGTTATCTATGTTTTCTGAACGGCTAAATACTTTTTTTAAAGAGTCAGGATAAACAATAGCGACCCAGGCCCCCATTATTCCAAAAACGATTGAGGCAAAATCTTTCAATGATTGTAGTAATTTCAACTGCTCGGAAATGGAAATATCCTCGCCGAAAAAAAAACCGGCAAGAAGACAACATAAAACCAATATTCCAAATAGCACCTTCATATTAACTCTCAATTAAACCTAGAATCTCACTTCTTTTGGAATTCAAAGCACTTACAAAAGTTTCCATGTTAATAATAGTACCCTCATGAGACCAAGTAACATCCAAATCAAAATCACCTTTCACTTCAGAGTGGCTCAGCCATCGAGGCGATGATTCACCTTTTATCTTAAAGCCGACATCACTCCAAGAGCAATTTGCGTCCCAATGATCAATGATCCGATTAAGGTCCTCCTCGTTTGGATTAAAGTCTAACTTAAAACTGTAGTCCGAGGTCCGAATTTGAACGGGTCTTTGAATACCAACAGTTACTAACATTTTCTTAAGAAGTGATTCTTCATCGCTGACTACGCTATTAAATCTATCTTTCTTGATCAATTTTGTAATCTTTTCACGGTGTTCTCGGATGTACTCTATATCACCCTTATGTCTTAATAGGCGGTATTCAAACCTTGGGAAAATTTGACCTTCGCTAAACTCTGTATCGTTGTTTCTATAACCAATAATATTTACATCTAGAGATCGCTCTTCACCCTGCTCAATTTGTACCCAAGAAGAAAATTTTTCCAAATATCCAAATAGGTACGCCTTCAAACCTTTCATTCCTCTAACGCGACCAGAAAATTGAATAGTGCTGATAATCCTCTTCTCTGGAAGAATCCAGAAATATGTCGAAAAACCTGGAATATTGTTTCGCGGAATCGCATTTACATTGACGCTAACAGGATCATTTATTCCGGTGTCACCAGAGATACTTGTTAGTTTACCTTCTGAAGTTTCTATTTCATTCCAGAGTGCCAGAAGATACTCATTGTCTCTGACCTTTGAAATTTTCAGTCTATAAGTAGGTAATAGCTCATTATTCTCCTGAGCAAGGTAGGTTTGAGTTTCTCTCAGAGTCAAGTTTTGTTCTGTTAACCATCTGAAAAAATCTTCAAATAAATCTGTACAATCACCAAACTCTGAGTTTGGATTTCCCCTCAAAAAATAACCACATGACTCGATACTATAAAAGCTAATTTTGGCTTGAGCCATAGGTCCTCCTATTTCTGAGTATTTCGGCCTGATATTATTATAAGTATGTTATTAGCATTGCAAAAAATCTTTCTGCTTTAAAAACTAATCCGCTCTAACTCAGATCGCATAATCTCATCAGATCTTCGATCGTAAAGTCTCGTCGTATCAATCGATGCATGGCCAGCAAGCTCTTGAGCCTTTTCGATCGTGCCGCCATTTTTTAAAAACATTGTGATGCCGGTGCCGCGAAAGCTATGATTAGAAATTTCATCTGACAGCCCAAACCTTCGAGCCCGACGCTTTATCATTTGATAGGCATCATGACGATTCATGGGCTTTCTTTTAAGAACCCCTGAAGAGCCGCGAGTAACCCTAAAAAAAGGGCCATCATCATCACCCAAAATTTCAGCCGCTAAAAGATAGTCATTAAAAATCTCGGCCAAAAGCGAATTTACAGGGATCTCTCTAGTCTTTGAGCCCTTATCTAAAAACCTAATCCTTGGTCCTTCGCCTCCCTTTAAATAATCGCCAACGCGGATGGAAAGCGCAGCCGATATCCTCGGACAGGCAAAAACCATAAGCCCAATCAGTGCCCGGTCGCGAAGCGCTATGACATCACCGATCTCATAGAGACCATCGAGAAGCATTTTCAGCTCAATTTTTGAAAGGATTGGGGTTTTCCCTCGAGTTCGCCTAAGTTTAGGAGCTTTTACGACCTGGCCAGGATTGTGGCTTATAAGTCCTTTAAGCTGAAGATAGTGAAATGCTGTCCGTATCGCTGATAGATGAAGCTTACGGGTTGCAATTGATCCTGGGTGGGTTTCGATAAAGGCCGCAGTATCTATGCTGGTCGCTGATTCTAAGGACTTTCCGTCTATAAATTTTATAAAAGCCCTAAGGCCCATAAGGTATGCAGACCTGGTATTAGAATTACGGATCTGTGCAGCAAAGAACTCTAGGAGCCCTTGGGCAGTCTTTTGAGACTCAAGTCCTGGTAGGACAAGCTCGAAGCTAGAAGATTTACCCATAAGATCACGGGTCACTGTGGCCGCCATGTGAAATCGTTTGTGATCTTAGGAATATAACATAAAATTAGTTATGTTATATACCTTGTACTCTGCCCTAGGCCTTATCCAAATCCATGATTTTCAATTTATCGTACCTATAGATAACGCACGGGATATCGTGCACGGTCCAATGCTATTTTGAGGGTGGCTCACAGGGAATTGTGTTCGATTGCACGATAAGACTTCATTTCGTGCAGATGTGAAGCGAATAGGGCGCATATATGCTCCAGGTCATCTAGTATTGGTTTTGAGGCATACTGGAAAGCCTTTGCTACCCTTCACACCTCTTTCTGCAAATTCTAATTCTTGCAGAAAGCAGTTTGGGAGGGGGGCTGCAACTTTCTAATATTTGCAGCAAGCCCATGGGTGAGCCTTGCAGCGAGTATCAGCACTCTGAAAGCCCTCTATAGGGCTTTCTCCTCTGACTCTTACATAGCCAATACGTCGCATAGATAGTCCCTGGGTGTTTTGTGTCCTTTATTCCATCATTTTTGAGTTTACGGTACAATTGGTTCAGGACACAAGTTTAAGAGACAATGGAGACATTGAAGCTGTGCTAGGGAGCGAAGGTAAGAGACAGTGCCCTAAACCCTTCGTTTTAAGAAACAGTGGATATAGCACTGAACTTAATCCTGTAGGAGATATCACATACTGTGGAGATATACAGTAAAGTTATGGATAATCATATTTTCAAAATACTCGAAATTTTGGGACCAATTGCCGAATCAAATAATCCGATAGTCGACTATAACCACGTACTAGAGAAGTCAGGATTATCTGAAGCATATTTGGACGACGCGATTGGTTATCTTGAGAAAGAAAATGCCATCGTTTTTACAGCTTTGATGGGGTCATCTAAGGGACTAATTCAAGATTATCAGCTAGAAATATAACCTTAACCGCAATGGAGGATTTCGAATCAACGATTCGATGCTCGCCGCAGGGCTTCTCCATTCCTCCCGGCCCTAAAGAGACCGGGTTTCCTGGAGAAGTTTGATGAAGGTTATAAATCCGAAGAAACAACTAAAGCTGCAGCTGTTCCGATTTATCAGACAACGTCTTATACGTTTGATGATACTCAGCACGGTGCAGATTTATTTGACCTTAAAGTACCGGGTAATATTTACACGCGCATCATGAACCCAACAACAGACGTGTTGGAGAAACGCGTAGCGGCAATGGAGGGTGGTATTGCTGCCCTTTGTGTTGCCTCAGGGATGGCCGCCATTACTTACGCCATTCAATGTATCGCCGAGGTGGGTGACAATATCGTCAGTACCAGCCAGTTGTATGGAGGCACATACAACCTTTTTGCGCATTCTTTGCCTAGGCAAGGGATTGAGGCCCGTATGGTCTCCCATGACGATTATGTAGGTTTTGAAAAAGCCATTGACGAAAATACCAAAGCGGTTTTTTGTGAATCTATTGGCAATCCGGCAGGCAATATAGTTGATATTGCGCGTTTAGCGGAAATTGCTCACAAACACGGTGTGCCTTTGATGGTGGATAACACCGTAGCCACTCCCTATCTGTGCAGACCATTTGATTTAGGGGCTGATATAGTTATCCATTCCTTGACTAAATATATTGGCGGCCATGGCACCTCTATTGGTGGCGCGATAGTTGATTCAGGAAAGTTTGACTGGGTTGCGAACAAGGTTCGATTCTCCATTTTGAACGAACCTGATCCTTCCTATCATGGCGTTGTCTACACAGAAGCTCTGGGCCCGGCGGCTTATATCGGACGTTGCCGTGTGGCGCCGCTGAGAAATACTGGTGCGGCTTTATCACCAATGAATGCATTTCAAATTCTACAAGGGCTAGAGACCCTTGGGTTACGCATGGAGCGCCATTGCGAAAATGCTGAAAAACTAGCTGAGTACCTTCGGCAGCATGAAAAGGTGGAGTGGGTGAATTATGCAGCATTACCCGATAGTCCTTACTTTACCATTTGTAAAACAACGACCAAGGGTAAGGCTTCAGGTATTTTAAGTTTTGGCATTACTGGCGGTATTGAAGCCTGCACCAGGTTTATTGATTCACTTGAAATGATATTGCGCCTGGTCAATATCGGCGATGCCAAATCTCTAGCATGTCATCCTGCATCAACTACTCATCGGCAGTTGAATGAGAAAGAGCTAGAGTCTGCTGGTGTCAGTGCAGATTTGATGAGGATCTCTGTAGGTATTGAGCACATCGACGATATTATTGCAGATGTTAGTCAGGCTTTAGAAAAGGCATAACAATTCCTTAAATAACGCCCCTTGGGCTGGGACGCCGGCTTCGCCGCGCACATTAAGAAAGGCGTTAAGAGTCCACCGCAATTATGATATGGGAAGAATACAAAGGAGAATTTACTCCCGATGGAAGCTTGCGGGATATATATAAAATGAATTAGTTCAGATAAGGGGTAAAGTTCTCGCTGATAACCTTGGATCGGGAAAGCACGTCATAGAATTTTATCGTCAGTCGGAAGCATTCGCTGGGGTCAACCAGGTGATAGGTTTTGACCTGGGTGACAGAGGTGTTTTTCTGCCACCTGAGCCGGTTAAGCGGTGTATTGAAATCATCGGTGATTCCATTTCTGCCGGTTATGGCAACGAAGGGGCGGATACAAGCTGCCACTTCTCTCTTTAGACGGAAAGGGGAGCATCTCCCTTATTGACTAAGGGAAGCTTTGATACACCAGGGGAGCTGGGGGGAACATTTTTCGTCCCGACATCTACGACCTTTGCAACTTGACTTAGTTTTTTAGCTTGATCGATATGTATAGACTCTTTAAAACTTGCTCTTTCAATTCACACCATGATGTTGTGCGATGAGTTCCTGCGTTTCACGGGCAATTTTGTCCAGTTCGGCAAGGGCATCCTCTATCGCATTTTCAGAGGCAGCCAATAGCCTAAATACATTTTCTATACGCGCTTTAAACCGTGGAGGCTGCTGCTGAAAACCTCCAGCTATTGCTACAGCACCTTTTTCGTTCATCCAGTAGCGTTCATTCAGCGCGAACAGCACTTGAAGAATACATGCCACGCAGCGGAAACTGCAACCGGCCGCATAGGTTACGTCGCCACGTTTGACACTCTTTTGGGCTAAGGCCAAGGAAAAATCTATTTCCCAATCGAAATTAGTGAACAGCGCTTTTTTTAACCTGGCCGGATATGGCTGGGTTCGTTCTTTCAGGGCGGAAATACTGCTGTCAACCTCCCAGAGTACCCGGCACTGAGACACTTCAGACAGATAAATTGAGGAGATGAAGCCATGTGGATGACCAGGTTGATACTCTATACCAACATGTCCTTGATGGCATGCGTCTATTACACCTGATACCCGACGCAGGTCGCGGTAGATAAAATCCACCGGGATGGACTGGACAATAAGCCACCCACCACCGTTGATCCATGGTCCCCATCCACCGATCGGAGTCAGGACATTTGTCCGGTGCTTGTCATCAAAATCCGCAGCAATCATCCCCAATGCCGCAATATCGAGAAGATTCTCCGGATCATAATAGATTCCGAGATCAACATCAGATTCTTCGGTGTGGGTGCCAATTGCTCGCGATCCACCCAGAACAACAGCACTCACCCCCTTTACATCTTTAATTCGATCTACCAATTCGTCAATAAGAGTGTCTATTTTTTCCAATGTTTTATCTCCTCGCAAAATAGCTCACAACGTTTTCTGTTTTCTTCTTTAAGATGACACGGAAGAGTAAATGTTGCAGCACGGATACGTTATACTTCTCTAATAGTTGTTTTATCCCCTCAGATAGTGTTCCGGCTATCCTTGTGAGAATAGGGGGTCTGCAAGACTTAAAAAGTTGCAGAGAAACCAAAATGCTGTGGCTTGATGATAGATCGACGCATTAATTGACTGAGCGTACACTACCCACAACCAGGAGCTGGAGTTCCTGAACTATTTTCATTTTATGAATAGCATTACATGAGAAATTGATTCAGCGTACCTTTTACAAGGATAGGTGAAGTCTTAATCAGGGAACTTTAAAAAAGGGTTTCTGCAACTTTTTAATTCTTGCAGAATACATATGGAATAAGGATTCTGCAAGAATTAGGTATGTTTAAATTACTCACATCCACTAACGCACTCTCTCGCCTCATTAGGAAACTAATAATATTTGAAAGGCTTCAGATATTTTTCTCAAAACTGAGAGGCAAAAAGAACCGAACCATAAACCTTATTAAACGCGGTATAAAAGCTAATCCCACACTATTTGCCCATTGAAGATTGATACCGATGTACTAACAGGAGCCGTATGAACCGAGAGGTTCACGTACGGATCTGGGAGCAGTTCGAGGGGAAGTTCCTCTTACTGACTCGACATTAAAGAGAGAAGAAGAAAGCTTTCCTCGTAAGAAAAGAAGAGATATCATATAAAGGTTACAAGATACGACGATAATCACTGAATTTAAATGGACACTGCATGAAAACTATATTTCAGAATGCCCGAAATCACAACACCCGTTACACATAATGGAAGATCCCTAGAGCTGGGATGCGGGGTAACGTATCTTCTGGCATACATGTTCTAAGGCTGCTACATGTATGACTGGGCTCATGGTGGAAGAAGATATTATACGTCTGCAACTATTGAAAACTTGCAGCAGCGCTTATTTAAATTTATAGAAGAGATCTTTGGGATCGCAGCATAAACAGCTGGTTCACATGAACTTTCATCGTCGTTGTCCATCAGTTGCACCAAAGCCTGTCCATGGGATCTGTCAAAACTCATTGGCTGAAAGATGTCTTCCGATACTGAAACTCGGAGGTATTAAATGGACACTTGGCATAAAGAGATAACTCACTGCATTCACTGCGAATCAGAGGAATTCAATTCGATAGGCCATACTAGTTTTGGCTATCAGCGCTATGAGTGTGGTGATTGTCACCGAACTTTCAACGAAAGATCAAATACCCCGTTCAATCGCCTGGAAATACAGACGGACATTGCACTACAAGTCGTCAGATGGTATCTCCAATATAAGCTCAGTCTCCGAGATTTAACCGAGATATTCTTTGAGCGTGGAATCATCTTTAGTCATGAGACCGCAAG
>JBNKNM010000222.1:0-8791 GCA_050293845.1 Pseudobacteriovorax sp.
ATAGCCTTCCCGATCAGCATCAACATAAGGAGGAGTAGCATCAAGGCGACCGGCACGCCAACCCAAATAGTTTGAGCAGGAGTGAATATCGATGAGAACATTAATGTTATTTTGATCTGCTAGCTTAATAAAATCTTCCAAAGCTTGGCGAGCATTATCTTGCTGCACGGAAGGGTGATTTTTCAATACTCCTCCTTGCCTCACATCACCGATACCATCAGGGTGAGTCGCATCTAAAGTCTGAGGAGCGATCGGTAATCGAATTAAATTAATACCTCGCTCTGAAATTTCAGACATCGTCTGCTGGATGGTCCGCCCGGTATCAGCCCACCACATATTGCCGACAAACATTTCCATGGGTGCACCATCAGGATTGTTTTCTGCATCTTTAGGTTCATGTTGCCCCTCTAGCCCAAACCAACTTCCACATTGTACCGACAATGCTGTTCCATTTTTGGTGATTTTGCCAGCTTCATTAACCCTAAATACACCACTGGTAGGTGGATTGGGAGGATTGGGTGGATTGGGAGGATTAGTAGTATCGCCATCGCATAAAGTTCCAGTTATTACCGGTGTTTCAGCACTTCCACTTGAACTACCTAAAAAACCAAATTCTACAGACTGTCCCGGAGCGATAGTTCCATTCCAACCCACATCACCAGCCGTATAAGGGTTGTTGCCCTGTAAATTAACATTCCAAGAGCTAGTAACGCGATTGTTACCTCCATACTCCCAACTGATACTCCATCCACTTTGTGTGCTGTTTGTATTGTTAGTTATTTTAATATTGGCCTGAAAGCCGCTATTCCACTGATCAATTACAGTATAATCACAGGTCGCATAAGAACTCCCTGACCAAAAAGCCATTAAAAGTCCTATCGAACCAACCCTGCACACATACTGTGAGACAGTAGATGCAAAAACTTTTTTAAATAACACTTCAAGCATATTCTTGTTCCCCTCTATTAAACATATTTAAGCTTTTTTACTATGAATAGTAAAACTATCTTCTAGATGTTTTCGTAACTCCTAGATGCCTTCCTCCTTCTATTAAGGTAGCAATAAGATAAACTCTAAAAATTTACATACGAAATATTTTTTACACAATAGATTAGTCAAAGGTAAATCACCTGCCATACAAAAAAGAAGGAAAAGCGAGCAATTTCTTCTTTTTTCAAGGTCTTTTTCTATTATTATTTTCAATAAACTTGAAATAAGATTTTGATATTTTGGAGCGTATTGTGGTTATTACTAAGCATCAATGTGCTGAGTGACTTAAAACTTCGAAGAACTACTGAATCCATATACCTATATGTTTATACCTATGTCCATCAATGCCTGCCTATGAATAGCAGTCGTTCATTAATGTTTCGCTTTTGATATGCAGAATCTGCTGCCAACTTCTAAGACGGTTTGCTATCAAACTACTAACCAAGTACAAACCAATCTTACCCGCTATACCTTACATTTTCATCATA
The DNA here is from genome assembly GCA_050293845.1 of Pseudobacteriovorax sp. GTDB lineage: Bacteria > Bdellovibrionota_B > Oligoflexia > Oligoflexales > Oligoflexaceae > DT-89. The sequence goes on from JBNKNM010000222.1 coordinate 1,479, forward strand.
CCTCCACCTAAATCATATGATTCTTCATTTGCTTTACATGTTCATTTTTCTGATTAAGCGCTTTGCAAGATCTTTTATTCTTTCATCGCTACATATATCTAATTCATATACTCGTTTCTATCCATCGTCATAATAGAAGCAAGAGATTCAGGTATATTTCTCAAATGCTTCAGCCTCGGTCATATTCCTCGTCTCATTTGCCAATTCGTAGTAAGCTGGCTTCTTATCGATAAATATTTGTTCTTCGAGTACGAAGTGCTCCTCTTTCGCAAACAGCCCCACCGGGATGGCAAACCTATCCTTTCCCTTGAGTTTATAATATAAGTGAGTTCCGCATCGACTGCAAAAAGCCCGTTCGGCCCATTGCGATGAATCAAAAACAGAAATATTTTTCTCTCCTTTGATTTCCATATCACCACCGCAACTCACGGAGAAAAAAGGGCCACCACCCCATTGCCGACACATTGCACAATGACAAGCGTGCACTTCTTGGGGAACACTCTTAAAGGAAAACTCTACTGAATTACATAGACAATTCGCTTTCATTTCAATTCCTCAGATAACTTTTTATACTAAAATCTTCCCAATAGTATAACTCCTTCTGGCTCAATTTGCTCTATAATATCGTGATCATGAACCTTTATCACAGAAAGCATTGCGAGTAAGTTTTCTTACCACTGCACCCAGACGAATACAGAAAATACGCTCCTGTCATGAACCTCCCTCTCCCAATTAGACCCCGCTTCCTTACCTCTCAAAATGCCCTTAAAAATATTCTAATTAAAATAGATAGTTATTGGTAGCATTTACCCAAGATACGACTATTTAACGAAAAAAATATATCAATTTAAAATTTTTTTCGTAATATATGTTGAAATAATACCGAAGAGCTTATAGCGTAGTGGGTAGAGAGGTGTCATGCAGTATAACGAAGAAAAAGTTCTTAATAATATTATTCGTCTCCGCAAAGAAGCTGGATTTACTCAGAAGGCCGTAGAACAAAATTTGGGTCTAAGAAGTGGAACCATTTACGATCATGAAAAAGGGCGTCTGAAGCTTAGTCTGGAGTTAGCATTTAATCTTTGTAAACTATACGGAGTGAACATTCAGTCCTTAGTGGAAGATATAAGTACTGACGACCCTCGTAAAAATGATGCAAAGGTGTCGCAGCTCCTCCAGCTTGGTATTATCTCAAACCCTCAGGGCAGTTTGATTCAACTTGCTTGGACAGATCCCATTATCGTTGCTGAAATTGGTCTAGAGGATTCAGCAAAAGGGAAAGACTTGTTCAGCCTACTCCTGGAAAACCTCTCGGCAAAGCAAAAACAAGGATATTTGGTTGAGATTTTTCGTTATGTGAACTCGTTGATAGGCTGCGACAAAAAGATTACCGATACCGAATTGCAGTTGAGAAATGCCATTCTCCATATGTCACCATTAGATCTGGAAGCTAGTGAATTAACTAGCATTAAGAAAGCATTCACTCAAAAATATCTTGGTAAAAGTTCTATAAAGTATTTTCCTAGGGATGCCTACAAACATTTTTTAATTTGGACGTTGTATGTAGTAGCGCTTAGTGATGGACATCTAAACCACCTTGAAGAGGAATATATTAGAGAAGTTGGGAAAAACATTTCTTTAAAAGTAAGCTCTTTAGAATTTATTTCTGAAAAAATTAGCCTTTATCAACATCAAGTAAAGAGTTGAAAAAGTTCGTGAAGAGGAGTTGGATATGGATAATTGGATAATCGGGTGGCTTGTTTTTGGAATTATATTGATAATTTCTGAGCTAGTAATTCCTGGAGCCATTCTCAGTTTTCTTGGAATCGCGGCAATGGGAGTTGCAGCTCTAATGCATTATGGCGTTATCCAAGGGATTAACCAAATTGCCGCAACCTTCATCGGTCTCTCCACATTCCTTCTTCTGATCGTCCGAAGTTTATTTCTTCGGTTGATGCCAGGTGAATCAACGGTAACTGACTTAGATGAAGCTCATGAATTTGAAGGAGCTATGGTCCATGTAGTTGAGGATATCAGACCCGAAAGTCCTGGTCGCGTGAAGTACAGAGATTCCAGTTGGACAGCACAATCGGATAGCTTTATCGCCGCTGGACAAAGTGCAATTATAGTTAAGCAGATCGGCAATCGATTAGTCGTTAAATCTATTTTATAGGAGAATTTATGTTAGTTGGGTTAACCATTTTAAGTCTTATAATAGGACTTTTATTATTTCTAACAGTACAAATAGTACCAATGCGTCAAGCTATGGTCGTTGAAAGATTAGGAAAGTTTCGAACAGTTTTACGGCCAGGACTTCATTTTCTGATTCCTATTCTAGATCGAGTAGCTTATGCCCATGAGATCAGAGAGCAAGTTATCGATATACCTTCCCAAAGCTGTATATCGAAAGATAATATTCAAATCGAAGTGGATGGTTTGGTCTATCTTAAAGTACTAGATCCGAAATTGGCCAGTTACGGTATTGAAAACTACATCATGGCTTCCATTAACCTTGCACAAACAACGATGCGATCTGAAATTGGCAAACTCACACTAAGCGAAACCTTTTCCGAACGAGAAAATCTCAACGATAAGATCGTGCGTGAGATTGATATGGCTTCTTCCTTTTGGGGAATTAAAGTCCTTAGATATGAAGTGATGAATATCGAACCATCTCGTCATGTTGTAACAACACTCGAAAAGCAGATGGAAGCAGAACGAGAAAAAAGAGCCGAAATTACTTTAGCCAAAGCTCACAAACAAGCTAAGATTAACCTATCCGAAGGAGATCGTCAGGAGGCTATTAACATCTCAGAGGGTGAAAAGCAAAAGCGAATCAACGAATCGAAAGGTAAAGCTCAAGAAATTACCTTGATTGCGACAGCTACGGCCAGTGGCATCGAAATGGTTGCTAAATCCATTTCACTTCCTGGAGGAGACTCGGCGGTTAAACTGAAACTTGTAGATCAATTTGTCAGCGAACTGGGTCGACTATTCGATAAAGCTGACGTATCCGTATTGCCTAATGAAATGGCAAATATAAGAGGTGTTTTCGAAGGATTTGACCAAATTTCCGATAATATCAAGAAGTAGAAAGGTTTCTATGTTGAACACTATTAGCATCGCCTTCTGGGCCATTATTTTTCTCATTTTTATTGTTAAACTGTTTCAATCTTTGCGATTAGTTCCTACTAAGAAAGCCTATATTGTCGAACGACTTGGTAAATATCATCGCACTCTGGAAGCTGGGTTCCATGCTCTGATACCATTTATAGATAAAATTCCTTTTAAGATTGACTTAAAAGAAGAAACGATAGAAGTCCCCCCCCAAGACTGCTTTTCAAGGGACGAGGTAAACGTAGAAGTTGATGGTGTTATTTATATCTCTGTTGTTGACCCAGCAAAAGCTGCTTACGGTGTCACAAACTATCGCTATGCTGCAGTCCAACTCGCACAGACTACAACTCGATCTGTTATCGGCACTTTAGATCTGGATAAGACTTTTGAAGAAAGGGATCAAATTAGTGCTCGGGTGGTTGAAGTTCTGGAAAATGCAGGATCATCTTGGGGTATCCGTGTGCATCGATACGAAATCAAAAACCTTAAGCCGCCTGAGTCTGTGCGGGTGTCCATGGAAAAACAGGTGACAGCCGAACGAGAAAAGCGAGCAATTCTTGCCCGAAGTGAAGGTGATAAGGAAGCTAAAATCAATCTTTCCGAAGGGATAAAGATGGAAATGGTCAATCGATCAGAAGGTGAGATGACCCGCCAGGTCAATGAAGCAGAGGGTAAGGCTCAAGAGATTCTTACACTTGCTGCAGCTACAGCAAAATCGATTGCTGATGTAGCTAATGTTGTAACGAAAGAGGGTGGTGAAGATGCTCTTAAGCTACAAATATCCGAATCGTTTTTTGAAAAGTTTCGTAAACTGGCTAAGAGTGATACTCGCGTTATCCTCCCTGCCAACGCAGCGAACTTCGATGGTTGGTTGCATCAACTCGGCTTAACGATCAAAAAATAGTCTTATTTGGGAGCATCACATAATTCGCCCGTATATAAATTGTATTGTAGAAGAATTTTTCTCTTACCTCAAAGCTAGATTACGGGCTAGGGTTATACCACAGGGATCACCTTCCCCCGAACAATCATCGTAAGCTGAAAACTCATCGATGACACTTGCCTTAGTGCATTAACTTTTCTGTTTTGCCCCTCGATCGTTATGACCAAGATCACGTTCGGGGTCAATAACATCACGAACCCGCTGCTTCAATACTTTAACCTCAGGGAAACCACCATCAGCAACACGATCCCACACCAAACGGTCGTTTACATGTATTTGAAACATCCCTGAATCTCCGGGACAAAGAGAAACTTGAAGCAGGTCATTATCGAAGGTTTGCAACAATTCTTGAGCAAGCCATCCCGACCGCAGAAGCCAGCCACACCGATTGCAGTAAGTTATAGAGACTGATGGTTTCATCCACTCCTCCTCACAGTTATTCAGCAAACCTACCTAATAAAAACCATGAAATAAAGGAGAAACTACTAATCAAGGGGTTGAAATGACTAAATTTGAAGGATTGCCTGAGAAATAAGAAGACAGGTGATAGGAGGAACTTCCACCGAGGCCTTCCTAGCGGCTGAGCGAAAACAGAATATTGCAATCCCCCTACTCCATACTTATTGATCACTACAAAACTAAATTTTTGCATCAGTTGTTATGATGAAAATTTAGTTTATTACCGTCCAAGTCCCTTACATAAGCACCAAAAAAAGTTTTTCCTCGAAGACCAGGCTTTCCTTCGTCCTGGGCACCAAGACTGATTGCTTTTTCAAACATTTCACTAACTAGTTCATCACTCTCTATTTTCAGCGCTACCATCACCCCGTTTCCGATAGTTGCAGTTTCCTTATTGTATGGCACAGTCACACAAAGCATGGGCGAAGAAAAATCTTTACCCCACGCTACTTGTGTGTCCGTCTTAAACAATTGTTTTATTCCAATGACCGAAAATAAATTGTCGTAAAATTTCTCAGCCTGCTTAAGATCGTTTGTTCCCAATGTAATATAACCTATCAATGTCTCCCTCCTTGAATTCATGGAATTTAAATCAACGAGAACACGAAAACCGCCTATAAATCAAGAGGAAAAGTATCGCAGCTGGCTACTGCTAATGTCTGACCTACCAGGGGTCTGTTCCATAGGAATGCAGAGCCCTGAACTAACTTCCATAGAACAGGAAAGTAGCAATGCTGCGGTTACGCCAAAAGTTAGACTTTACTCTTAAGCGAACATACTTACAAGGCTAGACGCCATATGCATTGGAACATGCTCCCACATCTTGGCTATGGCACTGGCCTTCTTGTTTGCTGCGATGGCTCTAACATTTCCACCGCACGGTTAAATCGATGCTGAAAGTCTTTTTGAGCAGTTCAGCCCATGGTATATACATAGCGATCAGCACATCCTCTGTTTCTACCTGCAACCCTGACCCTCTTGAGGAGTCCTTAAAGGATCATTGCAGGGAATTCATCGTCCCTATGACTTTTCGATTGAGTATGGGAAAATCGAAGGGACTGCCAATTTAATATTTTCCCAACCATCCGAAAATATCTTTAATCGGGTGCGAATGAATCAATCAGTTTATAAGGATTGATTGAGCTTTGGGTAATTACACTCTCTCATTGTGCAACATCCTCGCTCGCTCTCGCTACCCCGAGCACTTAAAACTCATTTCGAGTGACGAAAGAGAATTAAGCTTTAGAATCGCTTAACTTTTTATTTTTCCGTTCCCATATCCGAAATATATTTCTTTGATCTTTTTTGTACTTCAATTTTCCAAAAATTTATGAAGTTTTCAGGATTGGCCTTGTAAGCCTTTTTTATATCTGGAGGTGACCAAGCCTTAGGAATATGTCTCCACCCCCAATCAGCTAACGCCATGACTACTATAATGAGATCGAAACCTTTGTTGGTTATTTCGTAAAAATATTTCTTTTTGTTTTTAGGGTGATGATGCTTTGTAAAAATATGATTCTCAACTAACCAGTCAAGTCTACTGGCTAAAATATTCGTAGAAATTCTTTCTGGAGACTTAAGGAAATCACTAAATTCGCGGTGACCAGCAAAAATAAAATCGCGGATTAAAAGAAGAGACCATCGATCTCCAATGACTTCTAAGCTTGAAGAGGTGGAACATTTGCTACGACCTTTTTTGCCTTCTTTTCCCATGAAATCAAAGATACAGATAAAGCTTGCAAAGCACAAGTAATAAGTTTAAAAATATAAATGGCATTACACAGTTATTTTTGTAAAAAAAGGTGAATTTATGATTCAGCTGCCAATTACTGCTACCATAGCCTCACTTCTTGGTTTAATTATGTTCCCCCTCACATTGAGAATATCCATGCGACGTAAGTACCTAGGTGAAAATACTGGTGAATTAGGTAAGTATACCTTTGGAGATGCAGGGGATGAGGTCCTACGCAATCGAATTAGGGCATTTGGAAATTTTGTCGAATATGTGCCCATTGTTCTGATCATGTTAACCTTAATCGAAATTTATAGAGCTCCAACTACACTGTGCTGGATTTTAGGTGGAGCATTCGTTTTAGGACGGTTGATACATGCTATAAGCATGTCAGTGATTCCATTTAAGCCTATACCACGTGGTATTTCTATGATGATGACATATCCATCTTTGATCATCCCTGCTATTTGGCTCCTTTACTCTATTTGGATTGTATGAAATACAACCACCTAATGACATTATTTCTGTTTTGGTTATTGCCTAAAAGATCATTTTCGAAATTGTACTGCCGAATAACAGATTTTTACTATTTCATTTGACATTGTACTATGCGACACGCCCAACGACATCGAATCCGTAATATTTTCAAATAATTTAGTTAGTTTTGTCATATTTTGATGGTTTCGAGCATGCTACTTGTTGCCCCAAAAAAATTTTAAAAATCGAGAGAGAGAGATCGAAGTTGGGCATCTACCCATCGAGGAAATGCACCAGAAGGACCCAGAAACCGTACTAATAAAGGGATTTGGCTGACAATAGTCTTTGAGATGATTTAAGTTTATCCTGCTTAAAACGATGAACACCAAAAGCCATTCCTATAATCTTCACAAAGCTATTTTAGCCGTGGGCTTTTACACATGAATTATGAGACAGCGTTGTCATTTCTTGTGGGAAAAGTTTTCAAAAGTTGATAATAGTGGGTAAAAACGTGTTTATGTTGCATCGGCAAAGGGTATGTGAAAATAGTCAATGCAGTTGGTGCCTGCTTAGCATGCTAATGAT
>JBNKNM010000223.1:0-8791 GCA_050293845.1 Pseudobacteriovorax sp.
TCTACTCTACTGGTAAAAGTTTCTAGATAGGATGAGTCAAAAATGAACCTTTAGGAGTTTAGTTTGTTTTAAGGGCAGGGGTCATGAGCCTTGTTGGGTCTCATGACCCCAGGAAGACATCTAAACCCTGGGAGACTTAGAATGCTATTACCAAAAAGTACTAAACTTCTAGCCCTGCTTTTTGCGATCTCATTACGGTTCGGCACGGCTCAAGCCCAGTCCACTAGTCATTTACAGAAGACCGTTCACTCTAAACTGGAAGCAGTGACCACGCGGCTTTTGCACAAGATGGCCATTGATCTCGATCGGTTAGTTCAGGAACGCGTAGGGAATAGCCCCCAGCACTATAATTTAGATCCAGGGGATTCTCTTTCAGAAAGCCCTGTTCCCAGGGAGGATAGGAAGAGGCGGGCCTCATCCTAGTGGTGTTCGTGTGCTCTTAGAAAAGTCCTTTTGCCCTAAAATCATTAGGGTTTATAATTTTCATAGAAATCGAGTGAACCTTTTAGATCTAGAATTGTTTTACTCCTTGAATGGAGGATGCATGGATTCTGATGCGGAACTTTTTGATCGTTATAAGCGGGGAGATCGACAGGCATTCCATCGCCTTTACGAGAAGTACCGGGGCCCTCTATATGGGTACATTTGTAATATGACCGGCTCCATGGAGATTGCTGAGGATATTTATGCTGAGATTTGGATCGCTTTGATTCATAATGCGCAAAATTATCACGGTGAAAAATTTTGCTCCTTACTCTATCGCATTGCCTATAATAAGTCGCTTAATACGATTAAAAAATCTCAAATCGAACTAAAGGCCGTTACCCAGTTAGGACAGGAGGCAGCCATCGAGGATAGCCAAGAAGCTTTGAGCTACGAAGAACAGGTGGCTCTTATGGATAAGGTGGTTGATTGCTTGAATAACCAATGCCGGAAAACTTATGAGTTAAGACGATCTGGTCTGAGCTATGAAGAGATCGCTTTGCAGACAAATTCTCCTGTGGGAACTGTTAAGTCGCGCATGTTTAATATCATTAAAAAGCTAAGAAAGCAGGTACAACGCCATGACTTGCCATGATTTAGAAGAAAAAATTATCGGATTTCACTTTAATACTTTATCAAAGACTGATTATGATGATGTTGCGGAACACGTAAGACAATGTCCTCGTTGTCTCGATAAACTATTGCTTCATAAGCGTGCTATGGATGCAACCCCAGAGGGGTTGCAGATTCCTCAAACTCTCAATGACCAAGTTATGGAGCATGTATCACTAACAATAAAGAAAGAAACACAGCGCTCATCTAACCTTTGGTTAGTTGCCGTTGCGGCATGCTTTTTAGGATTTCTTTCCTTTGGAGTGTTTATGGAAAATAAAAACCATAAGCCAGTAGAGAGCCATATGGAAACCCCCCATTTTGATAAAAATGAACTTGTCCTTGCAAATTTTACAACGACTTGAACCAAAGAAGGAAGCATTTATGAAACAGCAAGTTTTTACCATTGTTCTAGGTCTAGGGTTAACACTACCCACTTATGCTAAGGATAAATTTGAAAATCCTAAAGAGAATTTTGAGCAGTTAATCGAAGTTTTGACTGAGCAATACTATGATAAATCGATAACTAAGGAAGATCTCTATATGCTGGCTAGTGCTGGCTTGCTTGAGAAACTCAATAAAAAGCATAGCTGGAATCAACTCTTACCACCAAGTAAATTGCAGTTTATGAACGATGAATTGAAGGATAGTATCGTTGGTATTGGGGTGATGATTGAGTTTGACGAAAAGGCGGGTAATGCCATTATTAGAGGAGTGGTGCCAGGTTCGGCGTCTGCTGCGGCTGGTGTTCAAGCTGGTGATCGCATTCTCAAGGTGGATGGAGAGTCCTTTCATAACCGTATGTTGAAAGATATGGTCTATAAAATCCGTGGTAAGGCAGGAACTAGTGTGCGGTTACATTTACTGCGGGACAATGAAGTTTTGGATATTGAGTTTGAACGAAAAAAAATCATGTTGCAGAATATTACCAGCAAAAAAATAGATCAAACTCTATTAGTTTCCATTAAGCAGTTCACCAAGGGCAGTGTCGGCCAGCTTCAGAGTATTCTAAAATCAGCTGAGGCTGATAATGTGCGCAATATGGTATTCGACACAAGAAACTGTAAAGGCGGTCTATTTGACGCTACTATCGATGCCTTAGATTATATTGTACCGAAGGGTAAGGTGATCGCCCAGACTAAGGATCGTCATGGTGATGTGACCAAGTATATGGCAAAAAAATCTGGGCTAGATTCTTCCTATCCTGTGGCTGTGCTGATTAATGAGCACACCTCCTCTGGTTGTGAACTGTTTGCTGCATCCCTCAAAGCCAATCTGAAAGCTAAATTGATTGGTATGCCAACCTTTGGCAAATGGAATGCCCAGGAGATTCATAAAATGGACAATGGCTTTGCCTATAAATTCACCTCTATGATATTCCAAGATCCTAATGGTACAAGCTATGAGGATGGTGGTCTGCAACCTGATATTTTTGTCAGTAGCGGCAAGGAAGATAAGGATATTCATACCGCTGATGCCAAAGGGAAGGTTGACCGACAACTAGCTACAGCTCTAAATATCATAAATTGAAATGTGTTCCTTCTTCTGGGGCGGACGAAAGATACGGTGCTATCAATACTGATGAACCGCATGTGATACCTCCCATGACTATAGCTGGTCATGGGAGATATTTTTTAGTAGAAAGTTAGGGTTTTTCTAATACAAATAGTTGGTATTTTCGGCTGCTGGCTGGAAGATGACACTTAGCTTTACGGTAAGGTCAGATGACTTATCTGTAGTACTTGCGTAGTTATAGCTATGAAGGATGAGCTTACCGTAATAGTTGCTCCCCCCATTCGTAAGGACAAAGTCGAATACGGAGTTTTCATACACCCCTAACACTGTACCTTTATCATAGTAGACGCCTTCTGCCCATGTAATCGCTGCATCACCCGGAATTCTGGAAGCGATGGTGTCGGCTCCTAGTAAGGGATCGATGGTCATGGGACCGCGCCCGATCAGTTGGATATTGCCATTAGAAGAGGTGGAAAGGGCTAGTCTTTGCGGGTAGGCGTCACTAAAGTTATCGCGTGCAATATATATTCTATTGTCAGCATCAGTGGCTTCATTGTTACTTCTAAGAATACTACAGAAATTATTCGCATCATTACTTGTGTAGGGGCAATTCGCTGCAGCGCTAACGGTGGCGCTCGGAGCGCTCACTAGAGAAATTGTAACGCTAAGATAATTCTGAGTAGGGATGGTAATATCTGCATCATGAAGCGCTGGCGCGGGTGTGTCATCTACCAAATTAGACGACCAGCTAATCTCATCGAAGTCATCTCCGAGGACTGCAACTACAAAGAACGTGTAATTGCTTCCATTAGTCAGCCCCTTAATGAGGCATCTTTGAATGCCTTCCCCGTCGCTGTACTCGCTTCCAGCAACTTTTAGCACAGAAATATTATCATTACCTAAGTTTGTTTCTGGATTTTCAGGATCGTAGCAAGTCTGCTTGGCAGCTAGAATAGAACTCTTTTCATCTTCGGTATCGGTGTCATCTTGTAGAAGCAGGGATGATTCGCAGCTCTCATCGCTTCCCGCTTCCACACCGAATAAAGCGTAAAAGCTGTTATTCTCCTTACAACGAGGTATGGAAGCTTGGCGTAAAAGCTCTGCTGTGTATTCCTTAGCCGGATACTCAGGCAAGGTACCATCGGCTACAATCTGCGCGATGGACTTATCGGCAAGCATAAATACATGATAGCCCTGGAGCTCATCTTCAAAATTTTGGGCATTCCACCTGAGTTCCACTGCCTCGCTTCCAGTAACGGTAACAAGATTTAGGGGCGGTGATAGTTCATCCCGGGTTAGGGTATCCGGGTCGGAACCATCGGCGCAGGATTGGAGTATCAATACTAAAAATAGAGCATTTGTTATTATGTGCTTCATGGAAAACTCCTTATCTGGCTACCGGCCTGGACTATTGGGATTTTTGGAAAACAGCATCTTATAATCTACAGTGCAGGAACCACTGACGCAAGATACCGACTCTGCAAATAGCCAGTCGTAATAGAAATCAGCGCTGGTGGGTGTTACCTCAGGTAGCGCATTGGCTATGACATAGATATGCTTATCCTGCAAGCTGATGGATTGTCCCGGCTGGCTGTAGCCTCCCGTTTGGTTGAGGTTGCTGGAACTAAAGTCTGTCAGTACCGGTGCTTGGGAGACCAGGTCCACAAAGGCAGGGTCAGTAAAGCCTTCAGGAAAGTAGCCAAAGGATAGGATAACGGTATTTTTCCCTGAGGATAAGGAAACTCCTGCATTCGCATTACCATATCTTTCGAATTGGATAGATAGGGTTTCAGTGGACTCGCTTATAGCCGCGCCCGTACTGGTCGTTGTTATTTCGTCGCAACTTACAGCGAAACTGGTTTCATCTTGACTACAGTTTTCTCGAAAAGTATTAAAAAATGGGGGAGCGAATTTGCCGCTTGCATCCATGGTGAAACTAGTAGCATCAGCAGCAAATTTGGGGATGATGCAAGCCACATTGCTGGAGCTTTGGGATATTTCTTCACCCTCATCTTGCACTGAAAAAACAAAAAAGCAAACTTGCTGACCTACTTCCAGGGTTTGAGGTAGGTCGTAACTGACAATTCCAATAGATGTTATGCTTTCGGGTTCCGTTTCTTCCTTTTCGTTACCCAGAGGCGTGCAGACACCTGTCGTTAAAGGTTTGCAGCTTGGTAGATTGGCTTCCTTGTTGGCTGTTCTCAATTTATGAAAAGGGAGGGTGGAAAACTTGAGTTCGGCAGTATTATAGGTGGCATCAGCATTGTCTGCGGTTCCTGGGAGAGCATATTCATTTTTAGATTCATAAGTAAAAGCACCTAGGATGGACTTGGCCTTTTCGATGGGCTCACCATCACTATTTAAAAGTTGAATGGGCTCACCTTTGACTACTCCTAAGGTTTCCAAGGTGTCATTATCTATCGCCGCACCATAAACGTTGTAACCTTCGAAGTTATCTTCGAAGTTTGCCGTAGTCCAGCGTAGTTGGACCGAACCGTTGCCTTTGTCCACAATTTTGAGGCCACTGGGAGCTTTGAGATCATTACGGGTGATCACGTCAGGATCTGCAACTTCTCCACAATTCACCAGCGTCATTGTGTAACTGAGGACTAGTGCCGCTGTAGCTCTAGATTTCCACATATTTTACCTCTCACATAATTCAATAAAAGATTACTGTTCTTGCTCAAGTTCTTCAGGTGCTATGACATACCAAAAAGCCTCAAGATCTTCGGCTGCCCAGACTTCGCTAGCCCGCTTCAGGTTAAAGGGAGAGTTTTCGTCACTTAAATGAAACAATAATTCTACCACAAGATCTTGTTCTTCGGTAAGGTTATCATCGCGATAAGCTGTTAAAATCAATGTGAACAATTCTTCAGCAGGACTATCCAGGCGTGCATCAGAAAAACAAGGAAAACTGGTGCAAAGATCCACAAACTCCTTAGGGTTGAAAGCTAGTACCCCTTGCAACTCTACAGAATCATCGACTTCTTGGCTCTCATTCATGGCAAGCTCCTGAAAAAAAAGCAATAAAACAAGATTAAACTCAAAACAGACCCATTTCTAATATTTTCTTTTTCAAATCTCCTTGTCTAGAGCATAATTAATAAAGTCTATTGTTGTTGAGGGGACTTCATTGGAATCACCGATCAGGCATATTGCAACGTTTTATAGCTCTTTTCTCAAGGCATTCAAGTCCAGAGAGGTTTGGGCTTTTATGATAACTGGTAATCTTATTCTTTTCCCTTCTGCAGGACTCTTTTACTGGAGCGAGCATTTCAATAATCCGCGAGTTGATGATTACTTTGATGCCTTATGGTGGGCATTTTCTACCGTAACTACAGTTGGTTATGGAGATATAGCTCCCCTGACGCAATGGGGGCGAGTTATTGGCATTGGCTTGATGATTGGTGGAGCCACTTGCTTTGTTGGATTTACAGCCGTTTTTGTTCCTTTGTTTATGGCCGAATTTACGCGGGATGTGATCGCTGCCGAGGATTCAAACTTTAAGCTGATTACCGAGCAGCTGCAAAGGATCGAGAGAACCTTGCGAAATATAGAGAAAAAGAAATAATCTACTCATAAATACGCCAAATTTTACATTTCAAATGTAAATGATGCGATCTCCAGTCGCTAAAAAGCGCTTCATTTGAAATAAGCAAATTGTTAGGTATCGCATATTAGAGATAACTGTACTTATGGTAATAAAATGATATTATTAAAATATTTTAAAGTCGTCATTCCTGACTTAAAAAGTTATGTATTTTGAGGACCTTGGTAGTTTAGATATTATGTTCTGCAAACTATTCCGAAAAGGTATAACAAATCAACTTGGTTTGCTATTATAGGCTAATTATGGGGTTCCCTATTCGCAATTTGATATTAATTTATTTGCTGACTCTTGAAGCTTGTCAAGAGGAACAGCAATTGAAAGACTCTGTGGTGGAGTCGGATACACCTACGTATACCTCCCCTAAGGGAGGTGACGAAGCTATAGCAGATGAATTGGCAACTCCCAGTGTTCCCATAAGTGGAACGAATCTTATCTTTGAAGTGCCAGACGATGTTATTGAAGACACAGTGGATGCTTATGTGGTAGGGCACTTACACACAACGACTCTAAGTAAGTTAGGGCCGCGGAGCTTTATTTTAAAGAATATTCCTGTCGGGAAAAGAGAACTTATTATTACAGGTTTGCGCCGGAATGGGGAGTATTATGAGGAAAATCATGAAGACTATAATGCCGGTGTTAGGTTCACAAGGGAGTTCTTTGAGAATGAAGTCCTTGATGAAGCTATGATTATGCTGCCATTTACAGGGAGTCAAGGGGGAAGATTGGAGATGATCGGAGTTTCCTCTTTTAACAGCATAACGATTCAAGTTGCGGGGACCAAAATTAAGCCGATACAACCCCAAGTTGATGGAAAATATACCCTGGAAAACTTACCTGTAGGGCACCATATCATCAGTTTTACTCAAAAAAATGATGAGCAGCCAGTTGTTGTAAGCAGTGAAGTTAAAGAAAGTATGGGAATCTCTTTTAAAGAAAATACCCAGATATACTCTGCTCCCAATAAACCTATAAATGTGAAGATTAGCTATTATCCAAAAGCCGTTAAACTTGCTTGGCAAAGTGGTGGAGCCGGTAGTGAGTATTATCTGGTTTTGCGTTCGCAGCTCCCTTTTACTTATTCACCTGAGCAAGGGCTGAATTATCACCAAGGGGCGATCCTTTCTAAGGATTTAACTGTAGCTTATTTTGGCAAGGACTTATCAGTCGTAGGTTATGATCTTTCTTATGGTGAAGAATATTACTACAGTATCTATGCAGCAAACATTAAAGGTATTTACTCTAAACCAGCCAGAATAGATATCACAACTTGGCCAGAAATAAATACTTCAATGAGTAAGAAAATCAACCTCAATTCCAAGACATGTACTAATAATAAACTCAAAACGGTTGTTGGTAGCGAGGATGAATGCATCAATAATATTGAACTAACTCACGATAATAACATAGACCAAACTAACTCTAAAAGCAGCTTATTATCAAAGGGGGTGGAAAGCCAATTCCAAGATAAGCTACAGGCTCCAATCAACTATAAGACTGTTAAAACTGATGGCTGGATCAGACATCATTATCACTCAACTAATAAAACAGCTGTAGGATATCTTTTAGTTCGCAGCATTTCCCCCGTTCCCTTTCATCCCGAATCTGGGATATCCTATGATATTGATACTTATGGCTATTATGATGTTGTGGCGATGGGCCCTGCGCCAGTAGTCAATGAAAATATTTTGGAACTTGATCAGGCTGTTTATTATTATAGTCTGTTTTCCTACGATGAGTTTTTTCATTACTCTGACCCTCTTATGGCGCGTGCGGTTATAGTAGACTGAAGCCAAAGCCATTGCTAGCTCTACCCAATAGGTTTTAAAGTTATGCAGGTTCGATCTTCCTTATCTTTATGTCAATATCATAAAAAATCCATAGTGCTGAATTGGCTTAATGAGTTACTGTTGTCTTCAAAATTTCAAGCGAAAGACGAAGTATGAAGCAAAAAAAGGTAATCGTTATATTCGGGCCACCTGCCTCAGGAAAATCCACTATTTCCTTTAAGTTCGCCGGTAAACATAAAAATTGGGCAGCTATTGATGGTGATGTATTGTACAGCTCTTAAAAGAGATGAAGAAAGAACGTTTGCTCTGCATGAAAGCATAGTTAACAAGTACCACAAATACTACGCTGAAACTTCATTTGAAAACATCCCTTATACTATTCTAGATACAGATAATTTATCTACTGAGGATGTTATCAAATATTTAGAAACAAGAATGATTTGATTAAATATAAGAATAATAATACGAAAGTTGAGAAGGCTGAGTTTTCAATACCACTTTCGACAGATTGGTGAAGATGTTCATATTTGGGGTGCCAATAAACTAGTACTTCGTCCAGAAAGTTTTTTCCCATCATGGTGTAAAATCAGATATAGTCATCAGAATTTTAACAGAGATGGGAATGGATTCTGATGACTCCTATTGAGGTAAAGCTGCACTGGAAGCAAGAAGAAAGAATTGCTGAAATCCTTAAGTACGAAGAACCTCGAGTGATTCGCCGGGCTAATATTTTAAGTTGCTTACATAATGGCATGACATCTGGAACAATTGGCAAGGTTCTGCA
>JBNKNM010000224.1:0-8788 GCA_050293845.1 Pseudobacteriovorax sp.
GTCATCAAATAAAGCACAACACCTCAGAAAAACTACCAAAAATAATTAGCTATGAAAAACAATCAAAAATGTAAATTCTCATAGTATCAAAGTTATAGCAACTAGCTGTCTCTCTTGTGTTTTCTGGATTTAGTTAAAATTTCGCGCAACCTTTAATTAGTATTTTTTTGTTCTGATTTGTAATCTATATTAAAGTGTAATAGAGATTCAATCTATATACTATGAGGGATATGATCTATTTCAAGAATAGAAATATTAGTTACTGCTTACCAATGTTTTGAAAACCCATCATAATCCTCCCTCAAACACAAGCCAAATCCAGAACTCCCCTGATACTACTCTACAAAACATATAAGATGTCATTGATCATCACAAGATGTCCCTAGCAACTCTCCCCTCCACAAGCTACAAATCTCCTAACAAGAAAAGGAGACCACAATGCTAAAAAAACAAATCAAAGAAGTCATAGATCTATTAACGGAAGAACTCAACGCTGAAGATCCAGACATCGATGACTTAATACGCGTAAAGATGGGAGCTTTAATTGGGCTCAGTGAGGAGCAAATACTAGATATAGTTGAATGAAGGATTTTGTTGAGAGCTGTTTAGCGCAGCTCTCTTAGTTGGGGGTTATTGATCCTGAAAGGATTATGTCCAGTCTTCCACTTTCAATCCTTTTACTCTACTAAAAGCAGCATCATGGGTTACTAAGGTTGAGTTAATTGATTTAGCGTGAGCAGCTATTAGCATGTCTAGTCCGCCCATTACTAGACCAGACTTCTCTAGATAAGCTCTTATCTTCCCGTACTCGTAGGAGGCTTTTTCATCAAAGGGTAGTACTGCAATTGTTTGCAGCAATTCATCTATGACTAGTCTGTTATTTTTAGGTTTATTGCTTTTATTTATTCCCACCTCCAGCTCAGCTAATGTTATGGAAGAAATACATATTTCTCTAGGAGACTTGGTTGACATAACTTTCATGATGTTATGATGCTGATTTTTCAAGAGATATATAATGACATTTGTGTCGAGTAAATACTTCACTTTATTTAAAACCATTGCCTTTCTTGTTGCTCTGGTTGTTCCCTTTCGGTCATAAAATCGCTAGATATTTTACCTATCGCTTGCCTTAAGGACGCCCAGGGGTCCAGTTCCAGAACTATTTTGTTTCCTTCCTTGTGAAGGTAAACCAGTGTGTTTAGAGGAATATCAAATTCCTTTGGAATCCTAATTGCACGACTATTTCCACTTTTAAATACTTTTGTTTCTAATTTTTTATCTTCCATTTTTTTTGCGCTTTTTTTGATTTTGGTATTTATTTGCTTTGTTTATTTGCTTTGTTTGCTTTGTTTGCTTTGTTTGCTTTGTTTGCTTTGTTTGCTTTGTTTGCTTTGTTTGTTTGCTTTGTTTGCCTGTTTGGTTTTTGTCCTCTTAATTTTACTATTCTTATCATGCCTTAGTGGCATTACTTTTATTATCGGCATAAATTATAAATTGTAAAGTGATATATTGTATTAACATGATATTATTGCTATTTATGTATATACATCTAGTATATACTTCAATTGAAAATTTCGATCATAATTTGGTCTGCTATGTCTCCTACCATACCTAAATCCCAATTTAATAAACTCATGACATAGGAATATATACACCATAATCTATTGACAATAGGTGCATTTATGCCTATATTAAAACCATGGCCGGGGCGTTGTGCTCAAGGCCGAAACCTCCACCAAGGAGATGTCATGAAAGTTTCTTTCGTTGCTACTGTCCGCACAAACTTCCCTTCTGCTAACTTCTGGTTAATCCGTTGCCATTCAAAAGATGTAGTCGGAAAACCTGTACGAGTTTTCAACAAGGAATACATTGGCCTTAAAGTCACTAGACTAGACATCGTAATTCCTAACTATCTCTTTTACCTCTTGACTCACCTTCACAACAAGGGAGTCTTCGCAATGTTGTCCAGGGGCACGCTAAATCTAGTTTACATTACGACAGAGGACGTGAAGGAGCTATCAATCAGCGGCTAAATTAGCCTTCAACCCCACCCGAAAGGGTGGGCCTATATACCTTGACAAATGATACATTTGTGCCTAGTTTTATCTGGAAAGGGGGAAGAAATGAACATATTTATGAACAACATGAATGCCATCATCGACATTAAAACGGCTCTTAAGCATCTAGAAGAAAAGAACAAAAATTCGGGTCAGCTGCCGAGCCAGCTGCCATCAATTGATGAGCAACAAGCTTTAGTCGCTCAATCTGAAGCATTAGAACAAATAAAGAATGCTCTTGCTCAACTCGAAAAAGGCAGTCTCCCTGATTCTCATAAGGAGATTGGAAAAGGCTATGTTCCACCAAACCAGGATGAGCTAAGGGCTACTTTTAAAGGTTTTTCAGGCCGTCAAATTGCTAACCTATTAGATGTCAACCCCCGAACAGTCAGAAAATGGATTGGTGGAGAGTCAACCGTTTCCTATTCAGCTTGGCGATTGTTTCTAATTAAGACGGGACGCGTCACAGAATCTTTGATTCATCCGGTCTAGAGATGGATGTAACGAAAATATTAAGGACGAAAAATAGGAGCAAAGTTTATGCGAAAAGATGAAATAGCTACTTCCAAAAAAGGTAGAGAAGAAAAAGTGATTGCACCTGATTCTCAAATGAGACACTTGATTTTTAGTCTACTTAAGAAATAACGGGAGTTAAAACCAATGCAAATACTATTTTTAGTTCTAGCCCTACTATCAACCATAGCAACCGCCCATGAAGGCCGAACTGCGAAAGCCACCGGCTGCCACAACGATCGCTCTAAACAGGAGTACCACTGCCACAAGGGGCCGCTTGAGGAACAAGTATTTAAGAATAAACAAGAAGCATTGGATGCTCTCGCTAAAATCACAGTTAAACCAACTTCCAATTCGGAGCTCCACTCTCCAAATAAGCAAAGTGGATCCCTTCACCAAAGTTACAACCGCAAGGACTGGCCACATTGGGTAGATGAGGACCACGATTGCCAGAATACTCGCTCTGAGATTCTGCAACGCGACAACGTTGGCACTATCAAATGGAAGCGAAACAAGCCCTGTAATGTTAGTTGGGGCCGATGGGTTGACCCATACTCAGGAAAGACCTTCGATAAGGCTAGTGATCTAGATATCGACCATATTGTCCCGCTCAAACACGCTTATACCTACGGAGCAAAGAACTGGACCAAGAAGCAACGTCGAGACTTCGCCAACGATCCAGAAAATCTACTTGTGGTTTCTGCTGAGCTAAATCGTCAAAAAGGAGCTAAGGGACCGACCCGGTGGATGCCGCCTCGTAAGGAATACTGGTGTGAGTATACGAAAAAATGGGTTCACGTTAAGAGTAAATACCGTCTTGAGATTGGCCCTCGGGAGCAAGCAAAGTTAAATCAAGTACAGGTCGCTTGTGTTGCTCAGTAGCGCCATATAATGTTTGATTTAAAGTAGCAAAAGCCACTGACTGCCATAACGATCGAGCTAAAGTATTTTAAATGATCCGCGATAAATCGATATATGTGTTTGTACTGGAAAATATTCAATGAAAATAAAACATATCTCCTTTATACAGCTAGTATCGACCTTCTTTCTTACTTTTCCAATAGAATTGATGTCAACGGAAGTAATGTTACCAAAGGTTATTCATGCCAGTGTAGCAGAAATGCCTAACTTTGCTGATTTAAATAAAAAAGGTCCTTTTTGTGACTATTTACGGGATCTAGAAAGTATTTCTGGTGCAAGGATTGATTTTAAGGTCTATCCATTTAAACGTTCTTTAGATAATGTTGTCAAAGGAAGATATGATTTTCACGCTCCTCTTATTGAACCTCTAAACACAAAACACTTACCTTTTTCATTTTCTACAGTAACACTGACAACAGTTAATTTTATTATTTATTCTAACAAAAACGATCCATTAGATATCAACAATCTTAAAGGAAAAATTCTCGAAACCGATTTTAGCCATGAGTACTTATTCCCTCATAAAGTCACTCCATCTACCTGCATAATTTGTAGTATAAGAAAGGTGAATGTTGGAAGAATTGATGGATTTATTTACTCAGATATTCCAGTGGATCAAATGATAAAGACAGAAAAACTTACAAACATCCATCGCAGTCTTTATGGAAAATTCAATGTTAAATTTGTGATTCAAAAAAATTCACAGGGTGGACCCGTTGATCAATTTCTTACTAAATATGTTACGATGATGAAAGAAACAGGGCGTTTCGAACACTACCCGACTCTCCAACCTCGTATTTATGAGGACTGGCAGCCTTAAAAATTATGTAAGGTTTTCAGTGCTCACTCCTTCCTAAATATCTAATGAATTCAGAGATATATATATTGAGAAAAAATATGTAATACATAGAGCCTATTTCAGATTGACATAAGTTCTTGTGTTTGGTATTTCAGGGCAGGTTTTTTGTAGGAGAAAAGAAAACCATGACAAAACTCATTCCAATAATTGAAAAATTCTCACAAAAGCACCTATTGAGTGCGAGAGAAACTACGGTACTGGGGAAAATGATTTCAGGAACAATCCAAGCATCGGAAATAGGAGCTGCACTAGGGATATCACACAATACAGCTCGGATTCACTTAAAGCGTATTAACAATAAAGTCGGTGTAAATTCTAAATCAGCTGTACTTTCTGAATTTATAAGGTTTATATCGCTATGAATGTTGAAAATATTGGCTTTGGAAGCTTCAATGAAATATACAATGCATACCTTGGTAAGGTCTCATCTATAGTACGTGGTTTCAGATTTCATGATGGTGCAGCTGATGATATTATACAAGATACGTTTGTCCAAGCATGGGAAAGACTTGATACTCTTAAAGATCCAAAGGCATTTGGTGGCTGGTTAATAACTATTGCTCGTAATAAGTGTCTTAATGAAATAAGAAAACAAAAAGCTACAGTTCCTGTTTCTGGATTGGATCTGATCTACGATGATGAAACCGAAAGTTCAGATATTGCCATTACCTACGATAATGCCGCGAATTCAATGAAATTTGAATATTCAATTCAATTACTTACTGAGTTAATCGAAAGCCATCAGGTAGAGCCGCGTGCTTCCATCGCCAAACTATTTTACTTAGAAAGAATGCCGGTGAAGGAAATAAGTAAGTCTCTGAATATAAATCAGAATACTGTTCTATCTCATCTTAGAAGATTTAGGCTTATTGTTTCTAAAGCAATGGTTCGCCTTGTAGATGAAAAAGGTATAGAAATTGACTTTTAACCTACAAGATCCTCAATAATATTTTTAAGATTAATAAAGCCTTCAGGTTTTGTAGTGATTTTATTGAATATTCTAAGCTCATCTAACCTAATCTCTGTTGCTCCAGTTAATGCAATAATTGGGAGATTTGGACTAATTTCTTTTAATCTAGATGCTAAATCGATTCCATCAAGTTTTGGCATCTCGATGTCAGTCAATACTATCCATCCACCCATACTTTTTCTCAAGCGCAAACCGAATGCGAAACTTTTTCATTGCGGTTTCCTCGACAGTTTTCTCAAACTCCCAACGCGGCTTATATTTACGACGATCCTTGAGAAGATAGAGGACCTTTAGATTCTTATTGTTATTGATCCGCATAAATATTCCGGCATGGGGTGCGTATCTATGGTTCTTACCTTTGAAGTCTGCCTTAAACACACGAGCATTTTCCAGGATATGCTTGGGCCTATTCCTACGTGGAATGATGGATCTCTCATTTTCACGAACACCCGCAGGTATAGCAAAGCGATGGCCGTCCTTATTAAAAGATCCCCCATCCTCTTGCTTAGCCATGAAATCATCTTTGGAATAGACTTCGGCGTAGGGCTTTCCTGGAGTAGCTTTTGAGTATCGAATACCACGGGTAATGTAACCGTTTCTTACGGTAAATCGCTTAGGAATATCGGACCTAACCTTGAAAGCAGCTTCAGCGGCGGCATTGGAAAGAGCATTCAGGACAGAGCTATGGATCTCTTCCTGGATGTCATTTAGGTCAGGGGTTTCTACTGTAATTTTAATCAAAATCTACAATTTTCCCCAAAGCATCACCAACAGAAACATCCCAACCAATCACCAAAGTAAGCTCATCGTCAAACTTAGCAATCCTAAACTCTCCTCGCTCGAACAGTACTATTTTTTTTATACTTTCCCGTCCAAGAAAAAGGCCGAATTCGTTGCTAGTCGCCAGGTTATAGAGCGTGGTTAGTGCCATGCGGTTTCTGATTGCGCCATTGGTATAATAAGGATAGACAGGGAGTCCCGTTTGGTCCTGAATAATCTGAGAAATCTCATCGTTTTCTTTGATAAACAGATCATATTCGGGGATTTCATTTAAGAAAATCTTTTTTATGGTTGCGTGAAGTTTCGCTATTCTGCTCTTTTGAAGAGACGTCATATAGCTATTGTTGTAAATAAAAAGATTGAGGTGACTTTCTAGAACATGTAGTACATCGATGTTGACAACCTTCTTAGGGGTTATGCAATATATCTCCTCAAAGAGATCGTTAAAGTCACAATAGTTTGAAATATCATTTAGAATCTCCTCCTCAAATATAGGGTCGTAGAGCATATCGTCATATCTTTCTAGATCGGCTATCTCTACTGGTAGCAATTCAACTGTGCCATAAGCAGCAAAAGGAACATACACGGGCTTTTCGACTAGCTTCGTCACTTCCTTTTCGACGATCTTTTCTGTGGGGATATAGTGCTTCTCGACTTTTTTTTCGCAGCCTATGATCGCAATCAGAGTTAAAATAAGGGTAATAACTTTCATTCTACTGTTCCTCTATGTTATATTGACTGAATATCTAGCTCGAATTCAGATAGTTGATATTCCGTCGCTATTTCTTGACCTTGCGCTGGACTACATATTGCACCCCCGTAAACTTGATCATTACATTTTTTACAACGATCACAGATCCTATTTTGCATGCCGATACTTTTAAACTTAGTCTGACACTTTAGGCAAACTCTTTCCTTCAACTGTCCCGTAGAAAGAAATGATATTTCCCCCTTAAGATAACGGCAGCACAGGGATTTAAGCTTTTCATTATGCTCTATTGAGGGCATTGCCCCCTTTCTCCATTGATCAACTTCAATAGCTCTTGCTCCTGTCATAGCTTCCAGCCAAGTGATTTTCGGCTGCCTGTCATTATTAAGCCTCACAAGGTTCCAGTAGTAATTAACTTGCATCATCTACTTTGGTTTGTTCGTCTCTTATGAATTGACAATAGGCCCTTTGGATCTCACAAATTTTTTTCAAACCCATCTCGTTTGCAATATTTTTTAAAATTGTCCTTACCTTGGGAACTGTGCTTCCAATTTCTTTAGCGATGCGTCGATAATCGCACCGACACAGATGCAGTACAAGTACTAACCTTGTTTCGTAGTCAAGATCCATTGTATTTAGAAACCGTTGCTGCTGCATGAAACTAGTTTTCACGATGATACCTAATAAACTTCGATAGCACTTGAGCCGTTGTCCTTGCCCCTACTTTACATGTGAGCTGGTTAAGCGTAGCAGCTGCAGTTCCAAAGGAAATTCCAAGATCTCTGCGTATGTACTCAAGTTTGTCTTTACCAAAAATGAGATTGCATAAAACAGCTTCCTCCCTTTTAGTGAGGCTAAATCTCCTAGCAAACGTTGATATTTTTTTGTCTAATTGCATCTCCATCTCCAAATCTTCTCAAACCAGTTTTCGAAGTAACAAATTTTAGCCATAAGCCAGAATGGTTATGGTAATCTATCCATTTCTAATAACTACTTGGTATAATGCCCAAAGTGAAGCCACAAGCACGGTCAACCCTGTTAGTAAAATTTTCCACGCAAACGGTGTTAAAGCACTTTTCCTAGATTTATAAGAACTATGTATGGGTGAAAGCATTATTTCCTCCAGCTAAGCCAACCAAACCAACGAACAGCTATATATGCACGTTTTCGGTCAGTTTTTCCAATGCCCGATTGTTTCATTATATGCAGAAAAAGATCATCTGCTTCTTTTCTTTTCCATGTTTTCCGCACAGGTAGGAATCTATCACCCATTTCGTACTGGTGAGACTCGAAGGGAATCACTCCTTTGTGACCATAAATCCAATCATGAACTTCGGCAGCGGCTCTTATAAGTCCATCTGGGGTTAAATTTGAAAAACTCCATAGGAGTCTTGGTATCGATGCACCATCATTCTTGTAGCCTTTTGGTACAGTAATTCGATGCCATACCCCTGCTACCTGCCAATAGTAATTATAATCTGCTTCTAGACGATATAGTCTTTTACCAATTGGTACGTTTAAGGGCTGAGTAAAAGGATATCTAGTTTGCTTTAGTGCTTCCAATATGATTTTTTCCTATCCGGGTATTAAAAAGCTGCAGTGACCTTCGGCTCCTACTAACAAGGTATCTCCTGTTTCAGAGTTTAGGTATTTTAGAGAATAGTCTTTAGCGACTTTTTGATCCCAACGCCCGACAATGGGTTTTGGTAAGCTGATATTGATTGAACAAAGCTCTCTGCCATTAGAATTCATTCTTTTGATATCGAGCCTATGTATTATTGTTTTTGCCATGATTTGATTTCCTATGTTGTAGTTCACGTCACATCTTTATATCTCATTGATATTGTTCAGAACTGCAAATGGGGTGGCTGTCAAATAGACTTAAGCAGCTTAAGCCCTCTCTGCAAAACATCTTTCCGAACCTGAAAATATCCGACAGCCTTATGGTGATACCGATAAAGCTTTTCAGTAGGCTCAAG
>JBNKNM010000225.1:0-8788 GCA_050293845.1 Pseudobacteriovorax sp.
TGAGATACAAAGTACAACCCACTTGTGTCCCCAATCATGAGCCTTCAATCGCTTGCTACTTCGAATTGCATCGCGATGTCGACACCTACCGAAAACTTTTGAGCCATAACGCCGCATGAATGTGTCATCAGCGATCAGAGTAAGTGTTTGCTTGCCAATAATATTTTCTACAATATAGCGACATAGCGCTCTGGACAGATTCCAGCTGTTAATTTTACGGCAAGAGAAAACTCTACTGACCGACGAAGGGCATAGATTAATCCTTTGACCTGCATGCCTTATGAGGTTTGCTATAGTTTTTCTACCCATGCATATAATCGAGCTCAAACAGATTATTCTTAGGTTTAACGCTGTTGGAGTAGTCGAGCATTCAGAAAAAATAGCTAGAACACTGATTGAAAAAGGGGGTAATATACTGTCCACTTTAATGCCTCCTTGTATCGCTTTGTTTTTTCTTTGCTTAAGCGATAAAATACAAGAAGGCTTTTTATTTTCAATAGTTAAAAAATGGCCAAAGTCGAGCTAATTAAGTAACATCGATCGAATCATTGACCCTTGATTCACTTACAACTAGTCGTTCAGGATCACGTATGCTCGCGCAATCTCGGGCGTAAAGAACCGAGATTGCGCGTAGCATGTTGTTCAAGATTAGATCTAGGAAACCCTTAGCTACTTTCATCTTCGCTGGGGCGTTTTGCATATTAAGCAGGGTTATCCTAAAAGCAGGCTCAAAATTGCGAGAAAAAGTTCCAAATAGCAGTTCCCTGATATGATGGGGTTCCATGGCCACCAGGCCACTCACACCATACAACAGGGTATCCAGGATCACACCCTTGATAGGACACACAAGGACTGGGATCTGTAGGAACCGTACTAGCTCCGCAATGATTACGACGCAGAAACTCATCTCGGCCATCTTTTCCAGCCTGTAAAGGCACAACACTATCATAGGTCCCATGGTTAATCCAAGCGGCAACTGGTTGGTTACCCGATGCGCAGCCAGATCCCCAAAGTGCACCAGACATAGGCGCAATAGCCCGAATTTTTTCTCCTAAGCTGCAGCCTAAAGCGAATGAAAACATTCCGCCAAAACTCCATCCAGTAGTGAAAATACGATCCTTATCAATACAATATTGGGAATCAAATCGATCTATCATCGCTTTAGCAAATTTTATGTCGCGATCACCAGGATTGGCCCATCCTGCATTAATTCCTTCACCAGCAACGAATATTGTAGAATCTCCAGCAAGAGGTTTGATGTCATAGAATCCGTGATTTGCAATGTCCCAGGCATTCCCACCATTAGGATGCCAAGCGAAAATGAGTTTGTGAGCTTTATTAGGGTTATAGTTTCTCGGGACATCGATCACATACGTGCGTCTTGTACCTTCTACATCAATGCTATAAGACCCACTGCTTGGAACATTGATATTACCGCAACCACTTCCTCCATCTCCACCTCCATCTCCATCTCCATTTCCTCCTCCATCATCAGTGGATTTAATAAAGCTCCACTGTTGATTGGCACCCCCTTGATAGGTCCACAGATGAATCTCCGCTCCATCTGCGTTTGAAACACCTGATACATCTAAACAAGAATTCGGTGCATGGGTAGGAGTAACTCTGTAATAATCACCATCAACGGCCGTTATGAAAAATTTCTGATTGGTTCCTTCTAAGTAATCCCAAAGTTGAACCTTTGTACCATCAGCCGTACCCCAATCGCTAATATCAATACTTTTATTACTTTGGAGACCAATAATGCTGTATTCGTTGTTTCCTATATCAGACACGACCCATTTTTGGTTATCACCACCCAGGTATGACCACTGCACCAGCTGAGTACCATTGTCAGTGCCCAATTCATAAGCATCAATGGCTTTCCCGCTATGCCTCGCGACGATACGATACGTTCCATCGACCAAAGGAGCCGCGTGGATTGTTGAGACATAACAACAAAGAAACGTTAAAAATACCCACGTAGAAAACTGTCGGTGAAAACTACAACAATGAATGAATCTAACTCTTTGCACTACTATTCCCTCCTCTGGAAAATTATTTCAGATTTGTTCTCTAATAATTTTAAAATTAAAATCACTTACCTCTTATAACGGGCTGCTTGGGATGTCAATTATCAATATAAAATGGATTGCGCTATCTTTAGAGTCTTTCTTGAAGACAACGATTCTCGTGAAGATTCTCTGAAATCCGCGAATGATAAAGTTGTTGACTATTAATTTATACAAAACTTGAGCAAAATCTTGGGTGGAGGCACTTATTCTTCATCAGATGGCGAAAGGTTTCCTGTACCAGTAAAATCAAACGCCATACCTTTCAAAAAATTTTTCCTCTAAAAAAAGGAACTATTAACAAAGACCTAGTTATACAGATGACCAACGATTTAACAAGAGTTGCTGCGTCACTAATAAAGGATGAGTGACTGCATCTCTTTTAATATCTAAGTTTCAATCTTATTCACGACAAAGCTTAATAATGAAAGCTCTATAGGAGTAGGACGAGTCTCAACAAAACGATATCAATATTAAGATATCTGGTAGGCGTGGATCAGCAAAGAAGAGTTACTAGCCAGCTTAATATTGGTAAAACCCTACATGTTCTTCGCCAATTCTTGTTCTTTGCTAATGAAGAAGCCATTCGTTTGAGTCAGATTGAAGATCAAGCCAATCAAGCAGTTTCATTTACATTACTGACTAACGGCATTATCTTATGGAATGCCATTTATATTGAGGAATTTGTTAACGATCTTAAGAAGATAGTTATGAAAGAAATCTCTGACGAAGATATAAAACACATATCACCATGTCGCTTTAAGCGCATAAACAAATATGGAAAATTTTAGTTCAATCTGAAGAAGAATCTTTCAAGATCAAAACTTCGCCTTCTCGATCAATCATAACAAGTCTTTCAGAAGGTAGTACTTTTTCGAAAATATTTAAATCGACCTCATTCTTTTCTTTTAGATAATTCTCACTAATCTCATGCTGTCTAGAACTGAGGGATTTTCCTAGTTTTAGTTGTTATCCTTGATTTAGTTATTTCCTAAAAGATCATTTTTGGAATTGTACTGCCGAATATCAGTTGAAATGGGATTTATAGCATCGATTTACCTATCCTTTACTTCACAGATTAGTCATTTTTTAAACAATTAGTAGAAAAAGAATAGCTAAATTTTCGTATGATAACTGAACCTTAAATTCAGAATCCACAATTCTATTAGTATATTACTAAATATAGAAGGTTCATAACCGAATAATAAGTTGAAGGGAAGGTGTATTCAGAATATGAAAATAGTATATTGGCTATACGTAATATTTGGACTTATATTTTTCGGCATACTTCATGCTTCCCATAACTATTCATTTGAAGCAAAAATTACTGATATTAATTTACCAGCAACAATTAACAATGACTATTCTTTAACACATGTCCTAGCGGAAGGCTGTGGCTGCTCTGAGTTTGTTGGTGAGTATTTACAGAGAAGAGGTAAATTTGGCAACGAAAATATTATTGCTATAGGAGAAATTCCTAGTGTTTCTCAACTAAAAGAAAAGGGATTCATAGTAAAAACATTTTCAAAAACAGATAATGCTTTGAAAGGGATTAGCGGGGTACCGTTGTTTTTAGTGTCCAAAGGTAAAAAAATTTTATACCTTGGTGGATACGACAATAAAATGCTTACTAGGCATACGGAAATGAAAGATCTGAAAACACTCGCTGCTATAAAAAATGGGAAAGACATTAAAGGATTACCAATCTTTGGTTGTGCCAACAGTAAAAGTCTACAAAAGTATTTTGATCCATTAGGATTTAAATATTAGGTTGATTGATTTGCATTTAGAGAAGATATACTCATGAATAGTTTTAGAATCGAACATAACAAAAAAGTTGCTAAGCTGTTTAATTGGTTTTTTATTGTTCACGTTATAGGTACCCCATTGCTTGCGGTATACTATAAAACAGAAATTAGTATTGCTATAGCTGGAAGCCTTATTATTCTTATTACCAATTATATGGCTTTAAAATTTTGGAGTAATAGCAAACTACTTGTTGACATTAATGTTACGAACGCAATTTTTTCTTTTGTGCTTGTAGTTTATTTAATGCGTGGTCTTCCTGAAGCTCATTTTCATTTTTTTGTATTTATGTCATTTTTAATAGCATATGCCATGCCTAGGGCTATTGTTCTGGCAACCATCTTAGTATCAATACATCATTTAAGCTTTTATTTTTTTCTACCAGGCATAGGATTTCCCGTAGATTATCCATTTGAATTGTACGCTATTCATTTTGTCGCAGCAGTAGCTCAAGCTGTACCTAGCTTAATAATATCCTACCATGCAGCAAAAATTGTCGATATTCAAGGAAATATCATGCAAGACCTAAAAATACAGGCATTAGAAGGAAGAAATCATAGTAGTATACTGGTGAATGTTTCTGACCAAGTGGATCAAACGATCACGAGCCAAGCCCAAGCTATCGATGAAACTGTCGCCACACTAGATCAGATTTCTTCAATGATGGATTCAAATATGGCCTCTATAGAAAAGGCTATGAATAGTGTTAATACCTCCTACGATTCGATTGGCGATAGTAAGCAAACTATGGATCAAATGTCTACAGCGATACTTGAAATGGATAGGAGTAATAGGGAATTTTCAGATAAAGTGAACAAAATAGCAGAAAGTTTTAATGAAATTGTATCAACAATAAGCCATATTAATAGCAAAACTAATGTTGTAAACGAAATTACATTACAAACAAAACTTCTTTCCTTTAATGCAAGTGTAGAAGCTGCAAGAGCAGGAGAATATGGAAAAGGTTTTTCGGTAGTTGCAAATGAAGTGGGTCAACTAGCTCAAACGAGTAGCCTTGCAGCAGAAGACATCAATAAGTTGACAACAGAAAGCTCACTTAAAATTAACGACCTTTTAAATAAAATCGAAGAATTATTAGATAGTCATCTCACGTCAACAAAAAGTAAGGTAGACAATGCTGTCAATTTAGTCCACAAGTCATTGTCTACACTAGATATTGTATACCAAAATATGTCTATACTTAAAAATATCTTTGAAAATATCACTAACGCTTCTAAGGAACAATCCTTGGGATTTTCTAATATTCATGATGCGGTTAGAGTATTTCAAGATCATATTAGGTCCAGCCAGGAAATCATTACTTCGAGCAAGAATCTATCTCATGAGATGGACCTGAGTTCTAAACAAATCCTTAATTTTGTTTCTTCTCTTAATAAAGATTTCCAGAATAACGACGACAATAGTAAAATCAATGACAATAATAATTTAAAAATTGCTTAAACAAAAAATATTCTTATCATGAAAATTACTAACCTAGCTTCAGCTAAAGATTGATATTAGATTCTTAGTAGGTGCTATTATGTCCGGCTCTCTTTTCGAACTCTCGAGGACATTCTCGACTTCCAATTTTTCATTAGGAAAGGAAAATTTTAGTAGGTGCTCTACAAAAATTTATTCACCTATTATTCCTATCTTTCTTTGTCGCAAGCACATCCGGAATCTATATTACATTCTTTCCAAATAGCTACACAACTATCACCACAGGCTTTACCTTTTTTACAAATCTTGCAACAGGAATCACTCACTACCACCTTTTTTGTCTTTTTATTGTGACAGTGGTATTCACCGATTTTTCTATTATTATGACAGCCTTCAGCATTTGTTCGACCCGAGTGGCCATATGAAACAGAACTAATAAAAACTAAGCTAACTAGAAAACTCGTCAACAAAACCTCTAAATATAGATGTGGATAGATTCCAATGCGAAAATTGTGGCCACACTGATAATGCTGATCATAACGCGGCAGAGCTTATAAAAAAGCGAGCCATAGAACTGATTTTACACCCTGGAACGGGGTTGTCCAAAAGAGGCGTGCTTCTTGCGGATAAAGGATGTGGAGCTACATCTAAGACGAGGCAAGCGAAAGCAACCCGTGCACGTAGCAGAGAAGCGTCAAAAAAGAAGAGAAAAGCGACGCAAGCCGCTTAGTATTGGAAGCTCGGTCCTTTTAGGCCGGGTAGTTCACTTTAACGAACATCATGGGCTTCCACATCGATCACCGGCCCATCCGTCGGTGACCGAACAAACACCTGCCTTTTGATGTAGTACTTTTCTGTGGTTTCACCACCAACGGCGATAAACCAGGAAAAAGTAACAAGAATCGGGCTCGTTTCCCAGTAATTTACAGTAGCCAGAAGGGCGACGAGATAACGGGGTGAGAAGATCAACCCTAACCACCAGAAGAATCCTCCTGTAGGAATTGAAGATAAAAGCAGCGCTAATCGGGGAAATATTGTCAGAAAAACAAGCAATAAAAAGCCATGTCTCTCCCAGTAGCTTACTTGCCCAAACTCTAGCCCAAGAAGACTTACAGCAGCTGCGTTCACAACTAGTAAGATAAGGAAGAGGAAAAGGAAACGTAGCATCTTGGCTCTCCATACAGATATGACTATGTTGAATACTATAGGGAAATAAGTATGAATGCGACCTAAGATCTACGGGCTCAGGAATCGCAGATACAATGCATTTGGAAAAGTCCAGAGATAAAATAGACTTCGTTGAGAGTCGGTTTGATTAAGCCTAGTGATTCGGAACTAGAGCTTAGTATCACAAGGACAATAACTCGAACATTCTTACCAAAAGCTACGAAGCTTCTAATCACGACTTACTTTGGTACCCTAAAAGAGAACCTTCAGCTGGCGGTGAACTTACCAGTATCAGGTCTGCATTTGGACGCTATTCGCGATGAGAAGAGGTCAACAAGGTGGTAGACTCACTGCCTCCAGATAAAATTTTGTCTATAGGTGCCATCGATGGTCGCAACATTTGGAAAACTGACCTCAATGCTACCCTTTACTTGTTGGAACCGATCGTAAAAAAAATAGGGGATCGCTTATGGATCGCCCCCTCTTGCTCTCTTTTGCACGTACCGGTCGATCTTGAAAGCGAAGAAAAACTGGATTCAGATATCCGCAACTGGCTGTCATTTGCCAAACAGAAGTTACATGAACTCGTTATCCTTGGCAAAGCTATCAACAAGGGCCGCTCTGCAGTTGCTAATGAGCTAAGCGCTAATCAGTTGGCTATTGAGATTCGAAACAATTCTGAACGTGTTCACAACCCGGCTGTCAAAGCCGCAGTTAAAAATATCACACCTGAATTAGGTAAACGCCAAAGCAGCTATGCCGAGCGTACTGCTAAACAACGGGCCCACCTTAAAATAGCCATAATCCCGCCGCAAATAGTGCTTAAGCTTATGATAGCCTCCGGCTTAGCCCCGTTAGATGAGCTTCCTTCTCTGAATTCCAAGATGACTGAGTAACTTCATCTCTGAAGTCGGAATCTTCACGGATGACCTCGCTAGAACTGGGTGATTTTCCTAGTTTTAGTCATTATCTCTGATTTGGTTATTTCCTAAAAGATCATTTTTACAATTGAGCTGCCGAATGTCAGTAATTTATGCAAACCTTTGTGAATCGAGTAAATAGTCGTATTTATTTGTATTTATTTGATTAAATCGGGGTAGAAGGGTTTGAATGCTAGCTTTATAAAATTAGTTAGTATTCGAAATAATGCATATTATTGCCTATGCAAATAAACATTTATTCAAAAATAGCCGATAAATAATGAAATAGGCTAATAACTGAATGTGGGTATATCCATTACTATGTTTATTTATTCTTAGCCCTTGCTCTGAATCTGACAAAGTTGAATATGATTCAAGTACAATCGAAGGTTGTGAAAGGTTTTCAAAAACCCAGCAGTCAATAATTAGAGAAAGAAGAGGGCAGGCATACTCATTTCAAGAAACAAATGGAGAAAATATTGTTTGCGGCTAATTTATTGCTTTTTCTTAATTATTTTAAATTTGAGCTGTTCAGAAAAAAAGATTCACGATGATCCTTACAATACTGAAAATATTGCTGAAAATATTGAAAAAAATAATAATTCTGAAACAATGCAGGAATCCTTTGACTGCAATGAATTTGAACCACCTTCTATTATTCCTAACGATGAATATAAAGTTTCTGAAAATCCAGAGGATATTGTCTTTTTGAAATCTGATCGCCAGCCAGAAGCCAATATACTCATCCCCCCCGTAATGATTGAGAATGGAATACCATTTGAACTAATATCGAATACATTTGATAATGTAGAACAAGGATCGGATGTCCATCTTTCCCTTGGACCTTTATTCGTCGATCTAGCAGGAATTATTACGAGAGACAGACTAGGAGATTCAGGGCTAAGGATGATTGAAATTGATCTGGAAGGAGCACGTGATAATCTTCTATTGTTTGTGTTTTCCGATGGAAGATTAAAAGGAATAATAAACTCATCTAAGCTTCCCGATAAATTCTTGTTCTATTACTCTGGTTATCTAGGTTATTTGGCTGGATATCGAACACTTTGGAAACTCGATGGTTGCCCTCGATACGGACGTGGTGGTTCCCACAATTAGCTAGCGCTCAAAAACTAGATTAAAATAGCAGCTAAGATGCAGAATCTTTTACCTCAGTTCCAGAATATAATATGTCAGTTCCAGAAATTTCTGCGATCCCAGGACTTTACGTATGGGCTCGCTGCATACCGCGTATTTTAGCGTTGCCAACTTAGTGATAAGGGAGCTTTTTCCCGTTCCAGGTGCGCCTGTTAAACTGAACCACTCTGGACTTAAAGTCCAGAGGTTCAATGGATTGACTAGAAGTCATGCGAAGATCTGCAAATGTTA
>JBNKNM010000226.1:0-8780 GCA_050293845.1 Pseudobacteriovorax sp.
GACTCTACGGAGAATACTCCCCAAGACTCTCCATCACATCAAGCCAAGATATAAGCTTAAAATTTGCATGTTCCAGCGGTCCATCCACAGGACCATTCTCGTCATCATGAACCACCAGCAAACCTGCTGGGTATTCTTCCGTTCTAATGCTTGAGCTTACAGCTAATCCATCAGTGTGGGTGATAGGGTCCAAACCAAAACTGACCTTAAAGCTTCCTTTGTAGGCTAAAGAAAACCGATCAAATAATATGTACTCATCTATTCCCTGTGAAGAAACTATGATGGTGCCACGAAGAAAATCCTGCTTATATATGGAGATTCCTTCAACATCATCGGTCAAATGATAGCCATTCCCTTTGTTAGTCTGATAAGTAGTATAAGACGCGGTGATTTTCCATAATAATCGAATCGAAGAGCTAGAAGCAGCCCCGTTTTCAATAGTCCAGACTCCTAATTTTTCCATACCAACAAATAAACGGTCATAGCTTTCATCAAAGACACAGCCTTCAAGAATGAAGCGTTCGGCCAAATTTTCGTCCAGTTCATCATCGGCAGTCAGCTCATAAATAATGTTTTTTATAATAACAGCATCCTGCTCTTCCGTAACATAGGATTTTAAATCTATAGTTTCTTTAAAGGCCAAGTTAAGCGGATCGCTAATATTCATTCTATAGCGATGCAGGGTTCCGTCTTTAAAAGTAACAAAAACCTCTCGTTTGTGACTTGTTTTAGAAGTACAAAGTCCATAAGGCTCTTTATTTTTCCCATCGGGGCCTAATACAGGACTATCTCCTAAGTAGCTGACTTTCCCAGATGAGGTGATGAAAAAAATACTGATAGCATCCCTGTCGCGATTGCTTGCAAAAGCATAAGCTGTTCCCTTATGGTAGCTGGTGATAAGGTCAACATTATTGAGCTTTCCCACAGGAAAAAAAGCTAACTCCTTTCCGGACAAATCATATACTCCTAAGCCCCCTGGTAGAGAGGGATCATCATCGTATTTACTAGTTCCTAGGATCAACGACTTTTTGGAATCCTTAGGGTGAACCCAAATTGCTGGGTCATCCGTCTCGTCGAAACCTGCTGGGATGGGGTCAGTTTCGCTCTTGGCTTCAATGATAGGAACTCTTTCTTGGAAAGACTTATTTGCCCATAAATTTTGACTAAGATGGATTAACAAGAACGCGAATATAATTTTCTTTAACATGAACTTTGAATCTCCATAAAAAAAGTAAGGCTAGATTAATATTAGATGAATTATTAAAAATAAATTTTTGATGAACTTGAGGTAAAATTACCGAAATCTTTTCTTGATAGCAATCTATTAACTTAAAAGATTTATATCATTTCACAATTCTACCGATAGAATTATAAGAATGTAAGAAATTCACAAGTGTCATGGAAAACATGGTCTTAATTTTTAGTATTGGATTTTAAATAGTTGTTGTTAAATTTCTATCATTATAAAATCACAACAATATAACGGAATTTTTGTGAAGTCAATTTTAGCATTTTTGTTAACTTTTTTTCCTAGCTTTTCTTGGGGACAAGTAGTTTTGGAAGATGACTTTACAAAAATGGATCTCAATAAGTATTCACAAATATTCATAACCACGACTGATACTTCCATTCAAGAAGTCTTACTAAATAGTAATTTCCAAAAAACCGAAAGATGGACTTTTGGCCTATCTTCAGATTACTACTGGTTGAAAATACGTATTCGCAACCTAGGTAGTAGCAAGAAAATCTACTTTGAGTTCCATTATCCCCAATTAGAACATGTTGAAATGTACTCTATTACACAGGGTGACAACCCTATTCTTTTAGGCAAGGCGGGGATGCTAGTACCTTTGGACAAAAAATTGGTAAAACATAGGCAGATATTATTACCCTTAGTGATTGAAGCAAAATCCGAACGAGATATATATTTAAAAGTAAAATCTGCGGGTTCTATAAATCTTAAGGGTAGTATTTGGCTTGACTCTGCTCTTATTAATGACCTGGACGATCGCAGTCTTATCCTTAGTCTTTATTATGGCTCCATGCTTGCTATGCTATTTTACAATTTTGTTCTTTATCTATCGACCCGTGACAAGACCTTTCTTTTCTACTGCCTCTATTTGCTTAGCTCCATTGTATTTTTTGCAGCGTGGAACGGCATAGGAGCGCAATATTTATGGACCAGCAATCCGTCATTTACTAAAAATATGATGCTATTTTCATCAATGCAAATCATAGTTTGGATAATGGCTTTTTCATTAAAATACTTGGATTTACCAAGGTATAGCAGTAAATTGACTCTCATATGTAAAATTATTATTTTTACATCTTTGGCATTTTCGATATTTATTCAGTTTCTCAGTCACGCTCACGCCCTATTACTCATGATAATTTCCATAATTTTATCCTCAATATTTGCCCTACTGGCCAGCACTCGCATTTGGGCTGCAGGTTCGCAAATGGCCAAAATCTATTTACTAGCAGGATCTCTACTTATTATCGGGTCTATTTTAGGTGGCCTGTCGATCAGTAATACGATACCTATGACGAATATTGGATTGTATGCTGCGCAATTAGGATGTGCTTTAGATGCTATTTTTCTATCCTTTGGCTTAGGATTGCGGTTAAATTATCTTGAAAAAGAAAAATATGCTATTGAAAAGAAAATGGTACATACATTGAATGATAAGTTGCATTTTTTTTCACAACTAAAAAAAGTATTTTATACTCATCAAATAGATTTAATTGAGACAGGAGTTTCACTAGAGTCGACCATGCCAACTGAACAAAACGAAGCAGCAGTCATTGTTTTTGATATCATAAGTAGTTCTAGCCTCAATCATGAAAACACCAAAGACTTCATACGGAGTCTTTTCAACCGCTGTTATCAGACTATGATGGAAAACTATGATCCCAAGGAAAGGTGTGCTAATGCATATCGTATCAAAGAACTTGGAGATGGTTTTTTATGCAGTGTTGGCTACCCTTTTAAAACCCCACACGGAAAACAAAAAAGTATTACAGCACTAGCATTAATCGATAGATTCACTGCTATTTTTGCCGAAGAGGTTAAAAATTTTGACTACCCTCTCCCCATTTATTTTAGTATTGGTGTAGCCCTTGGAGAAATCCATGGATTTTATCCCGAAGTCGGTCCAAAGGAATATGATTTATTTGGTGATGCCATTATGCTAGCCACCCGATATGAATCGATGAGAAATCAAATACTCAAGGAGAATAAAAAAAGCTCAATTATTATTCTTCAAGAAAGGTTCTTTTACTCATTACCTCATGAGATTCGTAGTAGATTTATAGTTTTAGATCTTGATAAGTATGATCTGCAGGTAAGGGACGATGTTAGTGCAAAAAGACTTTATTACTGGCTACTATCACCATCTGAAGAACAAGATCAAATTAATCATGTATCATAGCAAGCCAGAAATTTTGGTTTATTAGAGAGATAATAGCATCGATACTAAGCAAGTATTGATTTTAATATATACTATAGCGACTATTAAGATAATTAAATATTTCTTGGCGCTCACTGTCAGTAAGTACACGATCGAAGACTATAACTTCAGCGACCTGACAAGTCGCGAGTTGGCTATTGTAGCGATAACCGCCTATACCTAGGCCTCGAGGTCCAGCAGTTCCCCCAGAACTCGACTGTAAAGCTACGTTGTTTTTAAATAGCCGTTGTACATCTCCACTTGAATGATCAGCTGCATAAATGTGCCAGTTTTCATTGCTCGCTACCGCCACATTGTGAACCCAACCGTTGGCATAAAACTGATCGATCCTATCGTTATAAAACCCCAGAAACCAATTATCGTTAGCTCCAGCTAAGACCCGCCCCCGGGATGAATTTGCATTTTTAGTACTATAACGGGCTACCAGAAATACAGTATTGGGTTCATTATAGGCCGTGAAGTTTCTCATATAATCATCAATACCATCAAATTCCATGACAGGGTGTCCATTGAGGACGTTGGTTCGCAGTACGGGAAGACGTTCGGTATCCAAGGTATCATCGTCATTAGCATCATCATCTGCAATAAGATCCCCGCCATTACCCGAGTAATCTTCCCAGACGACAGCTGGATCTTCATCGTTTGCAGCAACGGTTGTTTTTTCAGCATCCTGATAAACTCCTTGATCGCTTCGCAGCCAAAGCCGCAATCCAGATGGAGGAAGTTGAAATTGGGAGGCAAAATTATCTTTAGATGCGTTGTAATTAGTTAGTATTTCCGCTGCACCACCTGTGGAGTAAAAGTTAAGGGATTGGATTTTACCATTCCAAGAACTTGCCGCGCCGATAGCAGATCGCCCGATAGTGAGATCCTCGGTGCTACCAAGCAATTTTGTCATCCCCGAAAAGGATACCGTGCAGTGTAACTGACCGTTCAGATACAAGTTCAAAGTCTCCGAGGTATCATCGATATGACCAGCAATATGGTACCAGTAACCTTCTTTTAAAAGATAATCACAGGAACCCTTTTGACCCGCTTCGTAGTGGTTATTGATCTGCGTCGCATTAAGAGCTTTATCATAAAAGGCGAATTCATCAAGGTAGCCAAAGGTATATCGGGAGCTTCCATTCAAATTACCAATATATTTAAGGCTCATGGTAGATCTTTTATTTAAGGAAGCAACCTTCGCAGCATCAACATAATAATCCATTTGCTCACTAGCTCCCGTTCCCGTACCAACTATAGTCAGGTGGTGCCAGCCTTCTTCCAAGGTGGTAAATTCATAATAGGTTTGACTGGCATCGGTGGGAGTAGGATATTGCCACCCACCTTTATTTCTCAGATAAACCCTTAAACGCTGGTTGCTTAGCACATTCAGAACACGGTCATCTTGATATTGATTTAAATCATCCCGAGTATTGCTCCGCGATAGATAGCAACCAGACGTACATCCTGTAGGAAAAGGGTAATAGAACCAAGTTTCCACAGTCCAATCCCCGGATAAATCCAGTGACTTATTAGTAGCCCCCCCCGAAGTAATGTTGGGGTCAATATAACTACCCTGAAATAAAGCTCCGGAGCTTTCCAAGTCAAAATTGGCATCATCAACATTATCTGACACACCTGTTGGCGTCGCTACAATACCATCCCGGTTATTGCCGGAATAGTCTGTAGCAGTACCATTACTCAGATTATTCATCCTATAGTAGACATAAGGTGTGTCAGCCAATACAGCACTTGAGTAAAAACCATTACCCTTTCCTAGCCATAAGCGCTTCGATGTCAGAATGATTCCGTTTTCTGTCGCATTACCATAGCTAAAAATGACCTTTTCCCGATCGTTTGATCCTGGAAATACCCAAGTTTCAAAACGAACGTAGCCCTCATTGTTAACACTGCTGGAAACCTGTGCAAAGTCATCAACCCCATCAAACACTAAAGCTACCGGATCTGCTGGCGTTCCCACTCCATCCCAAGCAGTGGCTTGATCAAAATTATATAGTGTAGCGTCCGCCTCAACTGCTAGCAAATCCTTCAAGGTTGCAGTGTATGAGGGATCATTCTGCCCTGAGCGGCTCAGAGTGGCAAATCGTGCATCCAAGTGATGAATACGATTACTAAAGCTAAGGGGAGACATAAGATTCAATGTGAAAGCCTCGGAGTCGCTGGCGACAAGGTTCGTACCTGTCACTGTAAATCGAAAGGAACCAGCACTCGCACTACTGGGCTCCCACTCAAACTCACCGGTTACGGTAGAGAAAGCAATCCCTCCTGGAAGGTTAGAGCAATCTTGTGATGCCGGTGGATCTGGAGTTAAGCGCTCAAAGACACAAGAGTAAGTCATATCTATATCAGAATAAGGACTAAACCTTACATTATCAAAATCTAGGGATATAGTATCGTTAGTTAAGAGATAATTAGATGGGAATATCTGATCAGCAGCGGCGGTGATCGTCGGCTGTCCTATTTGTACAGTAGTCGAAAAGATGGTGGAAGATTTTGCACCGTAGTCATCTTCCGCTGTAATC
Organism: Pseudobacteriovorax sp.; assembly: GCA_050293845.1. Classification (GTDB taxonomy): domain Bacteria; phylum Bdellovibrionota_B; class Oligoflexia; order Oligoflexales; family Oligoflexaceae; genus DT-89. Next base: position 5,999 of record JBNKNM010000226.1, read on the forward strand.
TTTATCTCATACTGACGATTGCTATCACCATCCGACTTTGCTGGCTTCCAGCCAGTTAATACACCTGTAAATTGATTAAAACTAGGGTTGCTAGCATCAATGTTTATGATAGTGCTGCATAAACTTGCCCCATCACTCACGGCATTATCAATGGTATTATCAAAACGACAGGTGTATTCCAGAGTATCACCGTCACGGTCAAGATCATTGCCAGTATAATTATCGTTAAAATCAACATTATCTATGATACGCCCACTATAAACATTCCAAGGATCAGGTCCAGGACTAACACTGGGGCTCTTATTAGTCAAAGTCGATACCGTTACATCAGAGGTATTATTGTCGACAACGCCCACATAGTCTGTGGCTCTGACGCGATAGGTGTAAGAAGTACTCGGGGTCAGATTTGCAATGTTTTTTGACACTACCGTTCCATCGGTATTGAGGATAGTTTCCAGGTAAACAAGTGTCGGCACAGAATCCACTTCCACCACACGAAAAATTAAAAATGAAGCTGCTTGGGTTGCTTCATTCCAGTTTAGAGTCAAGCTATTGTGTGTAACATTAGTGATTGTTTGAAGACCATCAAAGTTCAAAGTTCCCACACCGCGTCCAGAAAGCCCTAATACTGATGAAAACTCAGTATTTGTTGCCGGTGTTTTACCAAATTTCACATTCAGAAATGCTCCCAGTTGTGCAGCTGTCACTGGTTGGTAAGAAATATTGACAATACAGGTGCTTTGGGATTCTAATTTGTGTATGCCATCAGGACAAGATGTCCAATTAACTATAAACTCGGCGTTAGATAAGGTAATAGAGCCAATATAGATTTTTGCTGATGAGCTATTCGTAAGAGTTACATTTTTTCCAGCCGATGCACTACCTAAAGCAATAGAACCAAAATCATAGCTGGTCGGATCAAATGTAATGGCACTATTTCCCACCTCCCCAAATTTCTGTACTGAAAAAGAAACAAGGAATATTTGATCATCAACGTCACCAGATTTGGTACCTACAATTCTGACTTCAACCTCTGTTTGTTGACTCAAACTAGGTATCCAACTTAGTTCTCCCGTAATCGGATTAAATTTTTGAGTTGGATTGCCTGGCAGTTGATCACAGGATTGGCTAGTGCCCACGACACCATCAATCACAGCATCATAGTAACAATCATAACTGACCCCTTCATCATTCCCCGTCAGCTGATTGGACACATCTAATGTTAGGGTTTCTCCAGAGAAAATATATTGATCCCTGATAAATGTTAAATTAACTTTCTTTTCGCCGCTTTCACCCACACTAATGACAAATACTTGACTGTCTTCACCGTGTTCGTTGACAGCTGAAACCTTAACTTCATAGCTCCCTTGCGCGGTTTCAGAGGGATTCCAGGTAAATATTCCAGAGGTCACATCAAACTTTATGGCCGGTTCACCTTCCAATAACTGGCAGTTTTGTCCAGCAGAAACTTCGTTGTCAATCTCTTTGTCAAACTGACAGCTATATTGCGTATTCTTATCATTTTCATCTCTTATATTTTCAGCTTTAAAGGTGATGGAATGTGCGGCTGCTACTGATCGATCCAGCAATTTTTTAAGTTTAGGTCGCAGGTTCTCACCAACAATTACGCCAACAAATGTGGTATCACTACCGATATTATTGGTTCCTGTTATTATCAACTCGTATTCACCAATTGTGGAGAGGGGGCCCCAGTTCAAATCGCCACTTTGCTCGTCAAACTTGACCTCGGGACCATCTGGTAGCTCATTACAACTCTTAGCTTGTCCTTTTTTCTTATCAATAACAGTATCGAAGAAACATTGGTAATTCATGCCGACGTCATTACCAATCTTTTCGTTATTAAAATTAAGCTTGATAGTGTCTTCAGTAGTAGAGGAAATATTATCCTCCACCTTTGTCAAAAGAGGTTTAGCAGTATCTAATAAGGCTTGTTTTTCTTCGAGGGATTCAAAGCCTTCCCCACCAGAGCACGAACTCACTGCAAGTAGCAGAAGCACTGCTCGCAGCTTTATCACATAATTATGGGATGTATTTTCATATTTCATTGCTAACTTCGCAAATTCTTTTGAAATGTTATTTACAGGTCACTGCATGTTAGGTTTCGTCCTTCTAGGCAGAATATTTAATAAAAATAATATGGGCAAAATAATCTAGTAAATCTAGTTATTAGCCCCACAATCAGTAAAAGTATAAAAATTGTAAGGAAAATTTTTATGGGAACTTTAAATAACAGGTTGGGGTTAGTGCTGGATTAGAAATATAAATAACAGAGTAATATAAATTAGCTAAGGCCGGCAAAAAGAGTGCCAGAACTTTTGACAACAAAGCTCTTACTGGACAATATATACTTTGCAGCTATTTCATTGTATATATGTAACGGTTTCTGTAAAAAAGTAACTTTGCCCATCATTTTCTAAATTATTCAGATATATTACTGAGTCGACCCATGCAGCAACTGCCTTATTTTGTGAAGTATTAATTTTCACTGGCATAAATATTGTACTCACAGTTTATAGATTTGACTTGCACTGGAGGAACTGATGTTGCGTACTACGTTGAAATTGATTTTATTAGGACACCTATTTCTAGCTATCTCTTGTGGTGAATCACGACCACCTATACAAATTTCTTTCCAAGAAAGTTCTCATCCGACAGATTCTGAGGCGATAACAGTAAATAGTGAATTTACATCTATATATCAGAACTTAAAACAGCGCATGGACAAACAAAATCAAGTACTTCTAAAATTTAACGACAAACG
>JBNKNM010000227.1:0-8715 GCA_050293845.1 Pseudobacteriovorax sp.
GTGACTGTTGCTGCCGTACAAGCTTCTCCAGAGGATTCCGCTGTTTTTACTATGCCTCCGTCACCATACAACAACTGATTGAAAGTATTCTCATAGGTAATAATAAAGGGATTAGAGGAAGAAGCAGCAGCTTCAATTTCCGATTTTTGTACATTAGGGGCAAAGCACTCTGGCTGAGAAATCGAACCGACAACGATTTTAAAACATTGATCTATCGAAGTCGCATTAAGAATAGAATCTAATATTTCTTGCTTTTGCTCACGGGTTTGTGGTGAATCGTAGCTACTAACTTCTGCTAATGATGCCGACTCCGAAGAACCTGCCATGGCAGAACCTATACTGAGGGTGCCAGGGTAGGCTAGTGACAGGCTTCCTGACTCACTCGTTGTCGTGCTGTCATCATCTTCGCTTGTCCCACAAGACTGAATCATAATTGAAGCTGTTAGAACTGTTAAAAATTTTTTTGCAATCATACCTTCCTCCGGCAATCAATATATGCCTGGGATCGGCAGCTTCATAACGCTAGTGTAGTACTTAGGGCTAACAAAGCGTTAGCTTTACCAAAAGGTTCCGTAATTACGGCCGAGGCTTTGAGTATTTGGGAATTTATACGATTTAGCAGATTTTTTACTTGGAAAAATGCTTGGCTGAGAGGGAATGAAAGCCCATATTCCATTCCCGTTGCTGAAGGTAAGGCTTGTGGTAATATAAGGAAACAATTAAGCTAGTTTTCCAATAGGTTGCTGAGCTCATGCTTAATGGCTTCTAATCGCTTTCTATTAGCTCCCATATCGCTATATCCGACTCGCGATGCTGAGCGAAAATGCAGTAAGGAATTTTCGCTATCAATCAAAAATTCGACATCATCGGGAAACCGGAAGATGGTCGAGCGGAACACCCCGTGTACGTAATTTTCATGAATTTCTTTGACGACCCATTCCACATCTCCAAGCTTTTCACAGGCTTGGATAATCTGCTGCATAACCTCCCCCCTGGAGATATCGGTTTTTAACTCCCAAGGTTCCATCCGGTGTAATTCATCTCCTGCTTCGCTGTTGATACAATTAGGGCTTTCAGGGCAGGGCTGTAAGGACTCAGTAGCGTTGAGTCCTAAACCTGGTGTGGTATCTTGGGCTCGATAAGATTGTATACCTAGAGATGCGAGGAATACTACAAGTAACCCTACAATCGTTATTAGAGCGTAACGTAGAAATTTCATATGTTATCCTGACGGCTTAGATTAGACAATTGTCGGTTAGACGATCCGTAATTTTTGGAGAGTTTATAATGAAGCAAATAGGTCATGATTTCAACCAAGATGTAAAAATTGTTTCTAGCGGGGGGAACTACATCCGTTTCCAGCTGTACCTTGCACAGCCCCGTGCTCTGTAAGACCCTCACCCCTTTACATTCCCTCCTACAATGGAGAAAGGACCTCGGCTGCGTAAGATTTGTTGAAGCTGACTAGAGCCAAAAGCATAAATACACTACAGAAGAAGCAATATACTACTCCTCAGAACTGGGATCTAAAAATTGTCTTTGTAACACAGAATAAGGAGGCCAGTTCACATTAGCTTAGAAACACTCCTTTTTACAGATCCTAAGTATACGGCTGTGAATAATAGCTTAGCTTCGAGTAAGTTGCATCTGTTTGGGATAAGCTAGGTCAAAAAAGATCAGTAAAAAGACAAACACCGTTTGCTTATTAGCTTGGCATATAATGTGCATTTTAATTTTCGGTTTAAAGATTTATTGCAACTTGGGAGTAAGTACAATGTCTGAAAAATCAAAGAAGAAGCCGGTAGCGAAAAAAGAAGCTTCTGAAAAAGAAAAAGGTAAGAAAGCAAAATCCAAGGAATCTTAAAACTAGCCCTTTACGGGCTAGCTCACCTGTGATGAAAGGAATGGAGTATGAAACAAACGCTTATATTAATCGTGCTAAGTTTTTTTTTCCTAGGTTCTAGCTGCAAAACTTTAAAAAATCAGAATGATAATAAAATGACAGATGTTCCTAGCAGCTTTGATTATGCAGACGAGGCTGATCTAGATAATTCACAGTTTGAAGATAAAACTTCTGATATTATTCCCGATGATGTAGATGCGGACGATAGCTATGATGATAAATACAACGATGACAGCCAAGATGATGATTACAGTGCTGATATTCCTGAATAAGGTATAAGCTTGTGATGATATTAGGTTCTCACTGTGATCGAAGCTCCAAGAGTCCCCACTTTCTCGCCGGCTCTGTGGTTAAGACTTTATCCTAAAGGTAGTTTATCAATAAGGGGGCAGGATCATGCTCACCTTCAAAATTCAAATGCGACATGCTCAGCTTTAAAGTCATTACAAAATTCTGCAAAGACCGACTGAAGGTCATCGCATATAAGGTTTTGTGAAGACTTTGTGGTATCATACGCGACAAAATATTAATGGACATACATTAAAAAGTACAATATCTTCCGATCCTTAAATCTCTTGACATATGGATACACCAGATATATTTTGCGAGGAGATGCCATGTGACAAAAAAGGCAAGCAATGCCGCCATAAATATTTTAAAATAGGAACACTCTCCTTAGGTGGATGTACTTCACAAGACCATGGAAATCAAGGTCAAATAGTTTGCAGCGGAAATAAGGAGGAACTTTCCATGACCCTTGATCAGTTACGGGTTTTGACAGCGATTGTTGAAACAGGAAGTTTTCGGGGAGCGGCTGACAAACTACACCGAGCCCAATCGGCTATTAGTTATGCCATTAAAACTTTGGAAGATGAGTTTGATCTCAAAGTTTTTAACCGGAGTTCCTACCGTCCTGAGCTAACAAAGGAGGGACGTTTGCTCTATCATAAGGCTATCAGCTTGATTGACCAATCTCAGGAGTTTGAAAGACTTGGCCGCTACCTGTCAAGTGGACTCGAAACTGAGTTGCGCTTAGCTTTGAGCTTTATCTGTCCTATCGAGCCGGTAACTCAAGTCCTACGCCGATTCTCACAAAAGTTTCCCATGACTGCTTTAAATCTTTCGGTCACGAATATGCAAGAACCTATAGAAAGGCTGCTGAAGGATGATGCAGATATTGCTATCAGTGACGTACACGGTTGGCAAGATAGTTTGGAGACCATATTTTGGAAAAAAATTACCCTCGTTCCGGTTTGTGCTATCGGTTATCCCTTGTTAACTGATACCAATGGAGTGAGTGCCTTTACACGATATACCCAGGTCATTGTATCTACGACACCACGTCCTGAGGATGGGGTGTCAGCTGGTATCATTTCGGGTAGCAGACAGTGGGTTGTTACCACATTCTCTGCTAAGATGGAAATATTAAAGGCAGGTTTAGGCTGGGGATTTATGCCAGAACATCTTGTCAAAAATGAATTATTGCAAAAAAATTTAGTATCAATAACTCATCTCAAGCCGTTGGCTTCCGAGTTCTATATCTGCCGGAATAAGGGTAGACCGTTGGGTGAAGCCAGCCGGTTTATCTGGAACCAATTGATTAACTCAACTGTGGAGGAATAAGTTATGGATGTTAAAGTTATACCTGTACTAGAGGATAACTATATTTTTGTGATCAATATTGAAGGTCAGGCTATTGTGGTTGATCCGGCTCAAGCCGATCCGGTGATTCAATATTTGGAATCCAACAATATACCGTTACATGCAATCTTAAATACCCACCATCATGGGGACCATGTGGGAGGGAACAAGCAGCTTGTTGAAAAATACCGCTGTCATGTTTGGGCGTATGAGCCAGATGCCCAGCGCATTCCCTTGGCTTCTCATTTAGTTAATGATGGTGATCAAATTGAAATTTTAGGCCAGTGTGTGAAAATTATAGCTGTGCCTGGTCATACTACTGGTCATATTGCTTATTGGTTCTCTGAAGAAGACGTCTTATTTTGTGGAGATACCTTATTCTCATTGGGGTGTGGTCGTCTTTTTGAAGGATCACCTCAGCAAATGTGGGAATCTCTACTAAAATTGCGCTCACTTCCTGATCACACTCAGGTCTATTGTACTCATGAATACACCTTGAATAATGGTAAATTTGCGAGTGCGATCGATGGAGAGAATACAAATCTGAAGAGCTATTTGCAAGAGTGTCGTACCAAACGGAAAAAAAATATTCCAACGGTTCCCACTCGCATAGATACTGAAAAAGCCTGCAATCCTTTTTTAAGAGCAGATAATTCCTTGTTACAGGAGCATCTTGGTCTAAAGAATGATGCTTTAGAGGTATTTACGTTCCTGCGTAAGAAAAAAGATAGTTTTTAAAGAGAACGTTTTGATCTTAATAAACTTTCCACCATCCGTAACGGATTATTTTCTTGTTTTTAGCCCAGCGTGTCTTATATCTTAAGCTACCTGTACCCCCTTATCACTAAGGTATTGGGTTACGGACTCTAAAAGCTCTTTGAGATTTTTCTCAAATAACTCTTGATCCCAATCGTTTTGATAGGTGCCGGTTTTGATCGCTTCTTCCGTAGTTTTTACCTGTTCAAGACATTGTGAAGGGCCCAGGTTACTGACAATCCCTTTGATCTCGTGGCAGATTTCCCCAGCATGGGTAATATCTTCATTCTCCATGGCTTCACGAATACGCTGGCTGTAGATAGTATGTTTAGCAGTGAAGGTGTTTAAAAAGGACTCCAAAATATCAAGATCTTCACCAAATTGCTCATCCAAAAAAGTTTCCAATGTTTCACTATATGACAAAGTTTTATCCTCCATAACAGAGTGACCCAGTACTGTTGAAAAGAAGAGTATGAGTTGGCCGCTAGGGCCTAGAGCTCTGTAGCTATATGCTGGGCTTCGGCAAATTGAGCTAAGGGGAATAATGACTTTCTGCAAAGAATTTACAACAAAGAGGATTTCTAAAAATTTATAGTAAAACAGCTATGCACCTAGTTGAAATGTAAAATATTTTAGCATGTGATTCAAGCTCAGAAATTATTTGCCGATGGAAGTTCAGGTCAATTTCTGGGAATTTCATGAAAAAACGTTATCGCAACCTTTATGATCATAAAAAACCCATTCCACTACTCCATATTGCAAAACTAGCTTGGTTTAAGTTTGTATTGGAAAAATGGGATGAGAGTACGCTTCCTAATGACTGTTTTGAACCCAATAGCTCATTTTTTTCTATGGTAGAGCAACAATTTTTACATACTCATTCTACAGGAAAAATATTTATCAATGTTATAGGCCATTCCACCTGCCTGATACAAATGGCAGGCAAGACGATTCTTACCGATCCCGTATGGTCAGATATTGCCGGCCCTTTCAATATTATAGGTGCAAGAAGGAGAACCCAACCATCCCTTGCCATAGAAGAACTTCCTCCTATAGATGTTATTTTACTGTCTCATGATCATTATGATCACTTAGATAAGAAGGCATTACGGTTTCTGATTAATCGCGATTACCCTAAAATTCTAACGGGACAACGGGTTTCCAAGCACCTCAAACGATACCATAACTGCTTAGAAATGGGGTGGTTTGATACCTACTGTGTTGGGGGACTAAAGATTCACTTTACTCCGGCGCAACATTTTTCCGGAAGAGGGGTGGTATTTAATAAAAGCCTTTGGGGAGGTTTTGTAGTTGAGAGTAAGGAACACTGTCTCTACTTCCTTGGGGATACAGGTTACAATGAAAAAATGTTTTATGAAATTAAAGAAAGATTTCCTAGAATCGATATTGGGATCATTCCCATAGGTGCTTACAAACCATACAATTCTCTTAAGAAGTACCATTTAAGTCCGGAGGATGCTGTAAATGTTCACCGATTTCTGAATATTACCGCATCCATAGCTGTTCATTTTGGAACCTATCAACTTTCGATCGAAAGTGTCAATTCACAGATCAAAGACTTCATGGAAACATGGTCTCGTTGGAAAGATGAAATTACAGGAGATTTTATCTTACCACGCTTTGGCAATGGCTACCTGGTCGATATTACTGAGTTAAATCGCTAGTAAATGACGGGTCAAAGTGAGTTATATGAGAAATTCTATTTACGGTTTCGCTCTTACTATTGGGGATAAGTCCCTTCTCACACGATTTAGCGATACAGGAGTGCTTCCTAGGTAGGAAGCTATGTGGTAGCCAGCAATACTATTGAGAACTGGTAGCTATACCCAACTCATAAGTTCGCAAACAATAAAATAAGATGCAAAAATTTAAAAGATGAATAGCCATTCTCGTGCTTATTCATCTGTTGGTCCCAATCAAGAGGTGCTGACGTGATCGAATCATGTATTCGCATCCAGCGTCTTTTCAGGGAAAACAACCAAATATCCACCTTCTCTATTTTATCAGAGCCAAAAATATAGATTATCTAGGACAATAGGAAGCTTGAGCATATTGACTTTCTATAACAGCGTAATCTATATTTCCGAGACCTTCGTTGGTGTTAGCTTGCAGGCGAATACGCGAAGTTCCCTGATTTAGATAAACAGAAACGGTTTGATTATTCCACGCTGCCCAGCTACTAGTGGATGGAAAGTTAACTGCTGATTGTTGGCTACCATTAACTAGCAAAATTGCACTTCGATCAGAATTACTACCATTACCGTAGCGGAAAGTTATGGGGTAATTACCAGAACGGGAAACAGCAAAATTCCACTCTATGCTACTACCTAGTTCATTGGTAGTATTAGCAAATCCAAAAGCTGTGTAGCCTGGATGATTACTATCAATTGTCCCATCTACCCTACAGAAACCTGTAGAGTTTTCTTGAATAACGATGCCGGTAGGTTTAGGATTACTTTGCTCAACAATTTCTATATTAGGCTGGGCAGGTACATTCATTCCGGTGCCAATATAGTATCCAGGGTGAGGAGGTTGATTATAGGCGGTATTTTGCCAGGCAATTGCCACTCGATATTGTGCATCGTGCATTAAGGTACGGAGGCGGATATCAGACTCGTAAGGTGTTGTGAAAAGTAGAAGTTCTTCATTGTTACTATTTCGCCAGATAACTTCTTCCCTCCAGTCGCCGAGGATATCGGCTGAAATACCTGGCGTTGATTTAGTACCATTATTTGAAACAGCGCCATAATTACTCCCGTCTAGAAGACGAGTGGTATTATAGCTACTGTAATTCCACTTATCAATATGAGTGCCGTCAAGTAGCTCGCGAAGTAAATCTCCATCCCACCAGGAAGCGAAGTTAATACTGGAAGGGCGCGAATTCGAAATGAATTGACCAGTGGCGCTCCGTAATCCTCCTCGTGACCCCCAGGCCTCATACCCGAAGTATCGGGGATCAATGTCCATAGCAACTCCACGACCCACATCAGTACCCTCACCACTAGCGCTCCATAATAGCTGCCCCGTAGCAGCATTGTGCATTTCTAGCCCGTGTGTCCCATAACAGGACGGAGATTCATGAACCATAAATACTTCAAGTCCAGGGACATTGGGATTCATGTCCGATAAGTGCAGAGCATCTCCATGACAAAGACCTGTATTACTCAGAATATAACCATTGTCATCGATTGTCATAGCACCAAAAACTATTTCTTGTCGATGATCACCATCAACATCGCCAATTGTCAGGCTATGAGCACCTTGGCCTTCATACTGTCTGCCTTCACGGCGAGAATCGAAAACCCAGCGCTGCTGGAAAGAACCATTGATCCAATCCCAAGCAGCTACTACCGTTCTTGTGTAGTAACCTCGCGACATGATGAGGCTTGGTCGCCTACCATCTAAGTACGCTACGCCAGCTAAAAAGCGATCCACACGATTGCCATAACTATCCCCCCAGTCCGATACATTTCCACGCCCTGGAGAATAGTTAATGGTTTGCATAGCTGTACCCGTTTGCCCATTGAACATTGTTAAGTATTCTGGACCAGATAAAATATAACCATGGCTGTTGCGGTAATCAGCATTGCTGCTGCCAATCACATTGCCGACTCCATCGATAGTGCCATCAGCAGTTTTAACAGCAATTTCAGCCTTGCCATCACTATCGAAGTCGTAGACCATAAACTGCGTGTAGTGTGCTCCTGCACGGATGTTTCGTCCCAAATCAATACGCCACATAAAACCACCAAATATTTCATAGGCATCAAGATAAACTTTGCCAGTATATCCTGACTGTGAGTTATCTTTTGCATTTGATGGGTTCCACTTCACTATAATTTCATATTGCCCATCTCCATCTAGATCGGCGACACTAAGGTCGTTAGGTTGATACTCAAATCTTACTCCATCCGGTGTAGTTCCTCCTGCCGGCCGCTGGAGAGAAATACGATGGATAAAATCCCGCCATACCCCAATAGCTGATTTTTCTTGAGCTACACCGTTAATTATAGGCTCTACTTCATAGACGCTACTAATATCTCCACTCCTATCGACCCAATGAGTACGATTCCCTATAGGAGAACTATTTAGGCGGGACCCATTGCGGTATATATTGAAGCTGGTGTTTTCCGGCTCTTGCCCTAGCCATCTCCAGCTGACCATGACGGAACCATCAGATCGCGGAATAGCCACTAATCCTCGATCCAAATCTTCCATCCGATATTGTCCGTAAGTTAAGTTTGATAAGAAAATTGAAAGGGTAAAAGACAATAGTAATCTTATTATCCCAGTATGATAAAATTGAATTGCAAAAAGGTTCATCAAACTTCTCCAGGAAACCCGGTCTCTTTAGGGCCGGGAGGAATGGAGAAGCCCTGCGGCGAGCATCGAAT
>JBNKNM010000228.1:0-8701 GCA_050293845.1 Pseudobacteriovorax sp.
TTGCTAGTGGTCTGGTCAACTAGTCTCCCTTGCGAGTCACCTCACAAGCCCCCTCCTTTAGGTGGGGGTAATTGACATCACTCAGAAAATACAAGTAGCCAAATATTCTCTTTCCCAAGAGTGAGATCTCTCGGGCTGATGTGACAGCTTACTTCTTGATAGTTCCCGGAATCTCGCCAGAAAATAGAAACGATTCACTTTCTCCCAACCTTAAATAAAAGCCGAATGTGATGAAAGGTAGCTGAAATGAGACATCAGGGTTTAACACATTTTTGACGATAATCTGCTTATTAATATCGCTGGTGACAAAAAGATCAATATGACAAACACTACCAAATCTTTCTTCGCAGATTGTAGGGTGCTCAAAAATTTCTTGAGTAGCAGGCTGAGTGTATTGCCCAGGAAAAGGATTGTTTAAAAATTCCCCAATTTGCAGCTCTTGCATACCATATCTGAAATAAATGGAATCCCCTTCATTTGCAAAGTATTGCAAATGGGATGTGTGCTGGATATTGGCGTGAAAAATACCTGGAGAGCTGGGAACGAGAGAAAAACTACGAGAAAATAATTGACCGTATGCATCGGTACCTTTTACAACCATAGCCAATTTGAATTTGGTAGATGTTTCTTTAACGGAAATAGGAGCCCCTTGTTCCCAGTCTTGGTTAAAATAGAGGTAAGCTATTAAATCACTATCAGGAATGGGAAGTTCAGCTTGGGCATCGGATAGCTGCCAATGAGATTCCATAACACATGTGCCTTCGTTGTTATTTAAAAGTTCTTCACAATGTTCATTTGGCTCTTCAACAGGTAGGTAACTCTGATCTTCCAAGATAGGTGGCGCGCCTTTAGGATCTTTCTTAGCACATGAGATACAAGCAGCTAAACATATCCCAAGATAGCATGTATTATAATTCATATTTACCCCCGCACATTAAAATCAATTGTGTTAAATACCAAATTTCTTTCTTTTATTATCGAGAGAACTACGGCTGATCCCGAGCTTAGCAGCAACATCGCCTATTTTCCGATATTCACTCAATGCTTTAATAATCAATGATTTCTCAAAATCATAGACTAACTGATTAAGGTTTGTACCTTGTCGCTTTATTGGTGGAAAAGACTCATTTTGTTTTGATACCGGACGATCCTTGCCTTGGGGAGGGAACATGGTAATAAACTCGGGCATAAGGTCCGCATCAATGGCAATTTCGTCCATTTCACATGTTATAACAAGTGACTTTAGTACATTGAAGAGTTGTCTTATATTCCCTTGCCAGTAGTAGTTAGAGCACTTTGAGACTATAGTTTCAATTTGCTCGTGAGAAATACTTACTTTCTCTTTTGCAAAAAAAAGTTTAACCAAGAGATTCAATTCATCAAAACGTTCTCGCAAAGGCTTTAGGTAGATTTCAATCCCTGTTAATCGGGACCTTAAGTCGATAAGGAAGCTTTCATCAAGAACTAGTTTATCAAGATTAAGTGTCGATGCAACGATGACCTGAAACGACGAACAAAGAGTTCTTGTATCTCCGAGCCTCTCATAAGTACCATCATTTAAGACCCTAAGTAAACGTGCTTGACATTCTGTTGAAAGCCTATGTATCTCATCTAAAAATAGGATGCCGCCATTAGCCTCTCCAATAAGTCCAACTGTTGTTTCTGATGCTCCCGTAAATGACCCTTTTTTATGTCCGAATAATCGGGAAGTGGCTGTAGCAGTATCAAGATTTGCACAATTAACGGGAACAAAGGGAACATGGCCCTCTAGTTCAACGCGCCTTTTGTGAATCAGCTTTGCGACCTCTTCTTTTCCTGTTCCGCTTTCTCCGTAAATAACAGTAACTGCATCAGTTCGCCTCGCCATTCCAGCAACTCTTTTTCTTATATAAGGGTCGAGAACCACTCCATCCTGACATATATTTTCAATATCATGGGGAAGAGTTATAGTATGGGAAAGACTAGATTTGTAGAGTAAATCGTTATGATTTGCCGATTCCACAGCAATGCGTAGCTCATCTTCACTCAGTATGGGCTTTTTTACAAAACTGCGAACTCCCAATGAATGAGTTCGATTATAGGTTTCGATTCTAGGGTCTGATGACATCGCCAGAATCAGAATCTCAGGATAGTTTTCTCGGATATACTGAATAACGTCATAACCTTCATAAGAAGATCTGTTCAATGATCTGGATAAATGTATATCGGTAAGGCAGATATCAATCGGTCTTATATCAAGAATTTTCTTTACCTCTTCAAAACATGTGGCAACCTCGACGGTCCATATTTTTTCGGCTAGAGTTTGATATCGATTGAGTTCAGAAATAGTATCTTCGACTATTAGTATTTTCTTCTTCATGAATATACACTTCGCTGAATTTTTTTTATAATTTGTTCATCAGATTCTGGGCTGTCTGGAATAATCACTTTAACCCCTTTGGGAATGTCCATGAATAGTACATCATCATTCTCTGAGTAAATTACTGTTTTAGGATTGATTATATCAAGGGTATTAGAAATTTTTATTTCCGAAAGGATCTTTTGCAGTTTGTCAATAATATGCCGTTGTTTTTTTTTATCGAGAAGATTGACAATAATATTTGGTGTGTGCACAACTTCTACAGCTTTTTTATCAAGCGTTGTCGCATTTTTTGAATTTCTTTGATTACGCACAACATCCTTTAAAACCATTTGAAATAAGGTTTTGTTTTCATGTCTGTGGTAAACGGTATGTCCTCCATGGCCCATGGCTACCTGCTTTACAAAATACAGACCAAGGCCAGTGCCATCTTTTTTGCCAAAAGTGATGTTTTTTTCGAATAGCTTTTCAACAATATCCTGAGATATTCCGGGGCCGTCGTCGCATACAGAAAAGATGAGTGATTGATCTTCTATAGCCCATGATAATTCAACTTTTTCTACTGCAACTTCACAAGAATTTATAATTAAATTACTGAGAGCTCGATTGACTTTATTGGCATCTACTGAGATTTGCTTGAGAACTGGGCCAGAGCCTACGATGCGGATTCCTCTCATACTAGCAAAAGGATTACAGTTCTTAATGATATCAAAGGGGTCAATGCATGTAAGAGACGGCTTTACAATGCTTTCAATATCAGCGTGTTTAATGGAATCGGCCATGGAGTATAGTCGATTGAGAGCTGATTTTAAATGTTCTTTCTCAAACTCTATTTGCGAAGCAGGAAGATGGAGAATTCTCTCAAAAGTGGCTAATGGGCCTTTTAAGTCATGAGCAATCATCGAAGCTGTTTCGGCAATGGTTTGAGCTTTTTCAATACTTTTTTCTTCAGCTTTAGATCTTGCTAGTTTCTCCTGCATTTCTAAATAACTTTTATGTACTTTGTTGATTTCTTGATAGTTAGCATCAATGTCTGATTGATTTGTAATTCCATCTAGCATTCGTGAAAATTGTATAATGGGTTTTGCGATGTGATCACCAATTCCTTTAAGCTGTTTTATGAGTGATATTCTTAATAGTATTACAAGTATAAAAGTAAAACTAAGTGGAACAAAAAAGTGAAGAAAAGAAATTTTGTACATTGCTACGATAACGCCTAGTTGAGTTCCAGACCTTTTATTTAATTGTTTCTCATCGCGAACAAATATTCCTTCTTTATCTAAAACAATATGTTTCATTTCTAGTATACTGCTACTGGTTTGGTAACCTTGTTGAAGTATTTTGTCACCATGAATATCGTAGATTGAAACTGAATCCATTTGATTCGACTGGATGAGTGAATTTAAGCTTTTAATTAGTTGAAATTTATCTCCAACAGAAAACATCCAGGAATAAGTGCTAAGTTGACTCTCAAGGATATTATTAATGCGGTTGTAATGAAATACTAATAGGGAAAGAATCACTAAAAATGAGAAGATAAGAATAAGTAAAAAGCCTAGATAACCGGTGATATGCTTAGCTTTAAAGTATATTAATTCAGAGACAGATGGTAGTTTCAAATGTGTGTCCTTTTGAAGCTAACTAGAGAATCATTGATTACAGTTGAAATATCGTTTAAGATTCTTTCACCTATAGTGCTGACTTTTACCTTTCTCAACCCATTTAACGTAAGCGATAAATCATCTCGATGCTGCAGGATCCTAGCCAGTATAAAATTCTTTATTTCCGGTTGATCGAATATCTTAAAGATACCTTTAAGATATTCGATCATATAACAAATCGCCACACCAGCATGAAGTGAGGCTATGGCTGGTCTTATTGTTTTGCGAATGCCAGAATAAGTCCAAGCATCTTGGTCTTCAACAATGCGGTTTCCATATTGAAATATGTAAAGGACCTGATGAGCAATTTCATGAACTATTGTTTCACCAAGGATTAGGGAGACATATTTTTCATTTGGTTTGTGAGAAATAAAAATCGTACCTATCATGCGTTTATCACTAAAAGAGATTCCATTGCATTTATTGCCGATTAAGCTCGTTATAGGTAGTATTTCATAGATTAGCTTTTGACTAAGTGCTCCGATCCATGGTTGAGATTCTTGCACCAATTGCCAAGAGTCTTTAACAAGAGAAGTATATTCAGGAAAGTAGTGAACCATATCCTTTGCTATGGATACCCCCCACTTCTTGTCAAAAATATCGGTGTTTTTTGTAGATAAAAATCCTTTATAAATATCTAAGATCTCAGGGTCAAGCTGAAATAATTGGGTTGGAATTTGATACTTCTTATTGTTGATATATGTCTTGGTCAGCTCTGAGCATGACATCCATGGGTGATAGTTTTTAAATTCCGTACGGTAGAGACGATTAACACCTTCTTTTCTACTATTATAGAAAATATTCCCTAGAAAAAGTATTTTTTTGGTAGCTTGCTCTCCAAAAATCCAACTTTTTTTTTCCGTTGAATGCTTCATTTTAACCTCACTTTAGTAAGATCCAAGCCAAATGCAAATTCGTCAAAATGTGACATATCAACCCTGGCTGAAGAATAAAAAATAGGATATCTTTCGAAGTGGGGAATTTGAATGAAAAGTTCGCGAGATCTTATCGATAATAGTCGCAGATACTTAGCCCTTTCTTCTCCACTAAGAGTTCTTAAAGCATTTTGATAATATGACTCTAGGGCTTGATCATCATTCATTGTATGGTATCTGTTGAATCCATTAGGAAGGTAATAAGAGAAAATAATCAATGGATCGATATATGAAACGACTCTTCCCGTCATATACAAGGTGACGCTTTTGTCACTTTCATCTAGTTTTACCTTGTCCGTAGCTATAAACTTAGTTTTTAAAGAAATTTTGTTGAGACAATCTTTGAAAAGCTTAATATATCTTGGTAATTGGCCTTCTTTGAGACCATGATAAAGAACGATATGAGTTTTATTGGTTATTGATGGAGGTAATTTTTTAAATATATTTCTAGCTTGTTCCAGATCGTATTGATTAATTTCTGTGATACGGCCGGGGAAGCCGCTGGGGATCAATTGGCTTATGACTTTACCTTGACTAAGGTATGCTTTATTTATACCTTGTCTATTCGTAGCTAGTGTTATCATCTTCCTAAATTCGATATTGCGCCCGGCTTCAGTTTGGAAGTTAAAGTCGATAACATCTACTCCATAAGGAAGCACACCACGAATTCTTGTAAGTTTTTTATGTTGTATATTTTTTTTCTTTATTCCCGAAACACCAGAACCGAAGGCTATATCAACATCATTAAGATAAGCATTCCCATGATTAAACCATTGGATCGTATCAGGAGCATGAAGTAGTGTTTTATCCACTTTTTCTAGTTCAATATAACTTGTTGAAGGATCAGAATATTTAATCCTGTAGGCACCACTTCCAACAGGTAAATCCTTAAAGTGGTAGTGATCTTCTTTAAAACTGTCAATGGGAGCTAAGGGAGGTAGCATATCACCTAGGGAGTAGAGGAAGGAAGGGTTACTGTGTTCTAGTGCAATTGATAATGTAGTATTATCGATAATCCGAATACCTTCGACCATGCCAGATTTAAAGGGCATCCCAGGCTTTAGTTTTTCAACACCTTTTATGGAGCCCAAAGGTTCTTTATCATTCATCGAAAGTGTTGTGAGAAAAGGTTTAGTAAGAACAAATTCGAAGTCATAGGCGCTAATGGAACGACCATCATGATATTTTCTTCTTTTATCCAATGTTAAGATAAATCGATTTGTTTTATAGTCCCATCGCCACGAGCTAATATAGCCGGGTATGATTTCATAATTTTTATCAACATATAGTGCTCTTCCGAATACAGCATTGTTAAAGGCGATAGTGACATCGCCGCTCGCGAAAGGGTCCCATGGCTTATGCTTCATAATTCCCGATTGAATACGGAACACCCCATTGGCCCTTACTGTATGGCACAGTGTAAACTGAAATAAAAAGATAAGGATGGGAAACAGTGCCTTTATCATAGATCAATACCTCAAACGTGGAGGAACCCAAGTATACTAATCTTCCACGCGAACTATGTTATTTAACATCTTTTTGAGATCAGGTGGCATGCTCTGAAATCTGTTATATTCTACGATCTCTTGTACCATTTCCATTAGTAAGGGAGCGTCGTATTCATCCCAGTCTTCCAACCGCAATTCCACCTCGCCATCACCATAGCTGTTCAATTGTACAATAGCGATTTCTATAAGTTCTTCACGGCTGAGATCTTGGAGCTGAGTAACAGCCTCTTCGGCATATGCCTGTTGTCCCATGAGAAAAGCAGTAGATAGGATAGATTGGATTAACTTCTTACTGTTCATGCAAAGGCCCTTTTGAGATTACTGTTTTTACTGACTGAAAATTAGCAGCGAGGCTTGTGTTAGCCAAGGCTTTTTTCAGTATAAAATTAAAACTACGTATGCAGAATACGTGCCAAGTAACAAGCGCTCTATTGTAGGCATCCTAGCAGAATTTAGTTCATATTTTTGACGAAATATTTGTGAAATAGACGAATAATGCCTCAAAAGTCAGCATATCTGTGAGATGTTGTATATGTCATAATGATGCACTAATCTGTGGTGGAGCCAGTCTAATGGTACGTACACATAGCGTCCCAGAGTTGAAGGTAGTCAGCTAGAATATTTTGTATTTTAGGTATGATAACTAGTGAGTAATTACTCCTCTTTAATTCCCCTTAAGTTCATCTTAATATTTTAATCTACGTACTTACCTAAATTAATTTGGAGAAGAAGAATGTTTTTTCGTTTTATTTTGGCTACAATGGTGCTCGGTACTTTTGTAGCCAATGCCAAGGAAGTCAGTATTCCCATAAGCATTGACTTAAAAAGTGATATCCAAGAGCTTACCGAGCAGCAAATCATTTTTACTGATGGCAATAGAAAGATTGAAGCCCTTGTTGATACCAGCCAACTTAGTTATTTTCAGAGTGAGGAAAATTTAAGTGTATCTGGACAGATTAACATCACCTTTCCCCAAGGGATCGATACAGTAAAACTCACAGGCGGTTTGGATCTTAATGGCAATAACCGTATCGACTTAGAAGAGCCAGTTATATACCCAAGAACCCAAGATATATTAGCAGACTCTAGAACTACGGTTGTGTTTTCTCAAGGCAGTTGTCCTTGTTCTTCAAGCGAAGGTCTCTGCAATTACCGTCAAACCTTTAGGGTAAGTATTATTGAAATTGCTACAAGTCAAACATTATGGGGAGAAGAAACCCATGAAGTTGTCTACGATAATCAATGTTTTTTTACTATGATCTTAGGTCAGGACATCCCCTTGCCGGATCTGTTCCAAAACATTGATCCTAGAACTATTGGAGTTAGACTTGCAACTTCCACATATAGAAAAGTCATCCCATACTACTATCAGCTACCCCTGAAAGGTTCCCAAGGTGAGCCAGGGGATAGGGGGCCAAGGGGGGAAACTGGTCCCATGGGACCGCAAGGACCCAAAGGAGATCCAGGAGACACGGGAATTAGGGGTGAAACAGGTCCCACGGGACCCCAGGGACCACGAGGACCACAAGGACCACAAGGGGTCAAAGGTGAGAAGGGTGAAAAGGGTGAAAAGGGTGAACCAGGAAGAGTTGGCCCTCAAGGGCCAACTCGTGGCTGCACTATTAGAGGAACAGTCGTCCATTGTGATGACGGTACATCAAGCGATGTGAAGGGGCCAGAGGGATCAATAGGTCCTAGGGGGCCCCGTGGTGAACCGGGGGCCATTGGTGACTCTGTCATTACCCAAGAACAGCTTGATTCTATATTACAAAGATTAGATGAGCTTGAAGCTAAACTTTAATATTCTTAGAAAAGTCTCCATCCCAACAACGAAAGTAGTTGCTGGGAAGGGGCCAGAGACATCTAAGGGTTACTTAGGCTTTGGGTAATGATTTCTAGTTTATAGAGATCAAGATCTCCTGCAGCTAAGTTACATAATGATATCTTAAAGTTTTTGACCGGGCTTAAGAACTCCATTTCTTGCAAAGATCCTAGATCAAGCTTATAATCACGTCCATCTGATGACCAGACAGCAATGGAGTCTTCATTGGGATACATATAGGCACGTCTCCATTGGACAGCTGGTATATTATGCTGCCGTGATTGCTGTTCCCAGGTATCACCATTTTTAATTTCAAAATCCACACGTACTTCTATAGTAGGTTCAAATCTAACTTCATCAGGGTGAGATGTATTGGGAAAGTAAGATGTTTGCAGAGCATCAATTGCTAATGCGAC
>JBNKNM010000229.1:0-8462 GCA_050293845.1 Pseudobacteriovorax sp.
GCTTGCATAGATCTCACTTCTAGGCAATATTGTCACTTCCAATCGGAGATTGTTAGGTTCCCGTCCGACCATTACAAACCTATGATTAATCAGGATGTATTACGGCAGCTAGCAAAAAAATATAGATTCTCAAACTTTAAAAATGAAGGAAGAATCTAGAGTCTAATTTACTGAAATGAAAATTTCGAAATGAAGATAGGTTGGCTTTTAATTTCAACCATATGAAGCAAATGTCCGATTATACACGTTTATTGATGGTCCCCCATGTGATAGACAGCCAATAGACCTTTTCTGAGTAAATGGTTACCACCAAATCTTGAAAATACGATGTAGCGATGCCACCCTAAGGGTTATCTGCAACTTTTTAATTCTTGCAGACAATAATGAAGAGAGTCATATTGCGCCAGTAAATCAGCTACTGATAGCTGATCTGCAATAATCCAATAGTTGCAGATTCTCTTTTCACGGGTTAAAAACCAACTCTCTAAAAACTGTACGTTGGCAAAACAGTTACTCTGACGTTCTAGGAAATCCTTTGGTACAAATCTATAAGATCCTTAATTTATTAGACTACTGCAACATTTATATATTTGCAGCAAAGAAGCGCCCAATAATTAAATGAGGAATTTTAGTGTTGCTGCAAGTTTTATATTCTTGCAGATAATGATGGAATAAGTCATTTTGCAACAGGAAATCGGCTACTGATAGTTGATCTGCAATAATCCAATAGTTGCAGATTCTCTTTGATACAAATCGATCCCAAGTACGCTAACATTCATGATGAATCCCCTCAAAATTAGGTTTTTGTAGTAACCTCATAATACCACTTCGTGGCTTTTGAGGTGGATTCATCCCATTAGTGCCCATGCTAAACGATAATGAATTTTTCTTAATTAACAGAGTTGACATTAAATTATCTGATTTATCGAACTTCCAACTGCCTCCTCTTACTGACTCGACATTAAAACAAGAAAAATATGCCCCGCATAAGGTTTCCTTAAGCTTTGTGTCCGACAATGCAGTTATCGGTGGTCATCGGTGACCATCACAAAAAGTCGGGAGGTGAAACATGCTCTTAATAACTGTGTTTTTTTCCCTCATTTTCACAATTTTCTTTGGGCTGCTTGCAGCCGTGACAGTTAGTGTGCAAGCGATCTTCAATGTACTATCAGCCGAAGATGGAAAGGAGACTCTAAAATGGACGCCAAGCAATTCAATAGGATGCAGATCTTTGATTCTGTGCAAAGAACTCTTCACTGGTAGATCGGTGGAGCGGTCATAGCCTTGACAGCACTTGGTTGGCTTTTTCTCTATGTCATCCATTCCACGAACCTTAATAGAGTGCTTTCTGCAAAAATACAATAGTTGCAGATTATTTATATTAAGATATCTGCAATATTTAAAAATTGCTGCATGACATAAATAGGGATAGGTCGAAATTCCGGACACTTTCGGAGAGTATTTGCTGCTAGACCTGGCTTTCAAATTGTTGAAGCTAGCGGGTTTGAGTATGAAAACACCTTTGTCATAGTGTTCGAGAAATCAGTCTCTATCGACTAGTCCCGAAAAGAGGACTACAATCTGAACAACCTGCTAATGATCTGGGAGATTTTAATATGGGTAGCAATCGGGTCAAAGTCTACGACTTGGCAACAAGAGTATTTCACTGGGTATTCGCGGTCCTCTTCACGGCGGCCTTTCTGATAGGTAAGGTCTGGGATGATGAGTCAGTCGTTTTTTCTTATCATATGTTGATTGGGCTTACCTTGGGCCTAACGGTGCTGTTACGTATTATTTGGGGCTTTTTCGGAAGTCACTATGCGAAGTTTTCCTCATTTATTTTGGCTCCGAAGGAATTGCTAGCCTATTTCAAGTCACTATTGCATGGAGAAACAAAACGATACTTAGGCCATAATCCAGCTTCCAGCTATGCGGCACTTGCCATGCTGCTTTTAGCAATTGGGCTTGGGATCAGCGGGTTACTCATGGTTCAAGGTGTAAATAGCCACTTTTTTGAAGAGGTTCACGAGGTTCTCGCCTATGTGTTTTTGATTTTGGTAATACTACATGTGGCCGGAGTTCTTTTCCACCATATTAGGCATCGTGACGGAATGCTTTCCAGTATGGTTACCGGTCTTAAGGAAAAAGTCGGTGAAGCGAAGCCCATTTCCGGCTCCCATCCCACGGTTGCCTTGATATTTTTGCTTTTCGTAGGCGGCTTTGCCAGTTATCTTGGGCTCAGTTACAATGCCCAAGCGAGGGAACTTGATCTATTTGGCAACAAAATTCAAATGGGGGAGCAGGAACATGGCGAAGAAACCCGCGATCATGATGAGGAGCACCATGAGCACGACGACGACGATGATGATCATTGATGGTGTGGCTGCCACAATGAATATTAAGGAAAGATAGGTACTAGTCGAGGATCTGTTCTGGAAGACTTCATCAAATAGAGCCGAACTAATTGAGGAAAGGTCTAATTGCTTATTGAAGCGTTCCGCAATGTCTGCAGCAAGGGAAAGAATACTCATTATAGTTTGATGACTGATATTGACTCCCCAAATTCCATGAAGTATTGAGCCTATATCTCTTGTCGAGCACTTTCCCGACATTGATAGGATAAGAACCGCCCTAACAAGTCGTTCAGATGGGTTTTCACCTACAGCGCGATTGAAGCTATCAATTTCATCGCGAAACTTACCTAGATTGTCATGAATCGTAGATTTTGGGATACCGGTTCGAGCTGAGGCCTGGCGGAAAGATAGATCCTCACTGTCTTTGAGCTTGACTAAATAGAGCTTCCGTTCAAAACTTATAGCAGCCATGGTTAGGTTCTCTTTTTGTAATTATTATGTTTGGTTAGAGAACTTTTCCATGACTTTTCATTTATGTCTATCAGGTTAAATCATGACGTCGTATTGACTTATAATACTGTCCGGGCTCTCGACCCATACCCAAATATTTCAATATCATTCCATCGATATGACGCCATTATTTCGCCGCACAAATTCTTTAGACGATATATAGTAAAACAGGTTGACAAAATATACGTCAATGGTAGGATTCGCGCACTTTAGTGTCACCATGACACAAAGTACAGCATATCGGTATTAGTTTGGATGCTAGAGTCTCGACTGGAAAAATACTAATAAATCACTAGTCTATCAGGCTCACTTAATTGCGTTACTTCTAATGGGTAATGGTTGTTTTTACTGCAATAATTACTTAATTCTTGTTCCTTATTTTTTTTAATATGCGACCTCAACCTTTAAACAAATAGAAAGTTCAATTTATGAAAATGATTCATTGTTTGTTTTTTGTCTCCATACTGGTAAGCATGCCAAGCTTTTCCCAAATTAAAACCTTAAGCCTTAAGGTTCCCATATCAGAAGCAAAAGATCGAGCTGTTGCTGAGTGTGGTGTCAAACTTTATAAGAAAAAAGATAACCACCCGAGCTGTGGAATTCATTCTTATAAATCAGGAACTGGTCCAGCTTGCGGTGTTGCTAGATATATAAGCCGTCGCCATAGACTTTGCGGAGTTGATACTTATAAAGAAGGTACTGGAGGTCCTTGCGGCTATAATAACATCGTTAAGAAAAAGTGTCTCGTACGAAATCCGTTTACAGGAAAATGCTCAGTGTTTGGTGATGAAGTAATCGATCGTCGTGGAAAGGTTTGTCGCCACAAGAATTTCGGAGTTGAGAGATACAAATTATGTTCACGAGCTGAATTTGGGGTAAGAGCATATAAAACTTGTAGTAATCCAGCATTTGGAACGAACTATAAGAGCTGCCGTTTACCTGAGTTTGGAGTAGAATCTTACAATACCTGCAAAATACGAAAGACAGCGACAGAGCTTGAGGTATACCTGGCTTCCACTGAACCCTATATTGAAGTTAATGCCATTAATATGGCTAAAGCTCAAACTTCATTTTTGTTCAAATCAGGTCAGCAAAAACAGACTTCATGCCTTATCGAGCGCTGGGAAGATGATCCGCTATATTTTGATGTAGTTGAAGACATGAAGAACACATATGCAGTCTCTTTTGGCGAAGACTATGAATTTGGTAAATTCGATTGCGAAAATCCTGATCTTGTTCCCAATCTCAGTTTCGAAGGGCAAAACTGCTCGGATTTAACTGCAAGTGATGTATCCGAAAGACTTAAGGATATAATGATATCTTCTGGTGAAAAATACTTTCTAAATACTTGCCAAGAGAAAAAATTATACGAAACTTATCGATCATGGTTTGTTGATAACATTACCGAAGTTAATAACCTACTAGTAGATGTCGTTGCGTTGGCCGACGCCAACTATAAAGCGCGTCTGAAAAAACTATTGTCAAGCTTGTCAGGCGTTAAAATTGATGAGATTTCCGATTCAATGAATATCCAAATGGATGCCATGGGAAATGAAGAGGAAATGGAGGATACTGAAAATGGTATGGATACCGATGTTATGGACATTCCCAGCATGCTAGATTTAGGGAATGAAATGAGCTATAACACCAGCAATCCAATGAGTAATGATATGCTAAAAATGCTCCAGGAAAGAGCAATTCCTGTGACTATGACCTGCAAGTGGGCTTCACGACCTTTCGCCTACCAACTTGAAGATGCTGTGGCATTTGTTAATTCTCGAAAGAACAATGTCAATATATTCAGCTATGCTAAGGTAGCTGATAAGGGTTGTGAAACAGTAGATATGAATGACACAGAACTTCTAAAATCGCTTAAGGATAGCAGTCATGTTCGAAAGCTCGCTGACTTTGGCTACCAGAAGGACATGAGAAAAACACTATCAGGTGAGAATGATCCTTTTTGGGAAATGGTCAGAAAGTATAGTCGTCGCATCACTCAGTCATGTAGCTGGGCTTCACGCCCCAGAATCTATCAATTCCAAGATTTTATTGTGTACCTCGACTCTAGACGCACCAGTTTTAATATATTTTCTAACAAAACAGTTCGTAATCATAACTGCGAAATCCCAGAGTTAAATTAGTCTTTTTATAAAGGGAAGATGTGATGAAAAAATTGATAATTATCCTCACTCTTCTCTCAAGCATTGGCTCATATGCCGATGCTTTGGAGTTAGAGGTTCCAGAAAACGAGCAAGAGCTTGATGAGTTTATTTCTGATCTAAAAAATAAAAAAATTCCACAACTTGACCAAATTCACACTTGCTTTCTTAGCGCAAATCTTCTTACCGATATTTATCAGACAACAAAATCTTATTGGGTTAGTAAAGCTTACTCTAATGAACCTGCAATTATTTTCAGTAATGAAATTGATAGCAGTATATTTGATATTAATATCTATAAGAACTTCGAAATCTTAATCGATTCTGAGAAGGAATTCGAAACGAAAATCAACGCATTCATTCAAAATTACCAACCAAGCAATCTAAATAAGCAAGAAATTCAGGAAAAGCTAAAAGAGTTGGATGCGGGCCAAACAAATCTAGCCAACGTTTTGTTAAAGCTCAGTATTCGAGAAACCATGTTTCTATATCTTGTCAATGGAGCAAAAACACAGCTAAAAGAATTTGATAGTATCTATGCACCTCATATTAATTACCTAAAGGGCGAGTCCTGTGAAAATAGTAACGTTAGCTATTTTCTTCTAAACTATCAAGACGATATCAAGTCAGTGAGTCTGGAAATTTCTAAGCTAAGAAACTACGTTACAGAACTCAGAGAAAAAAGAAATCTTTTACTATCTGAACTTTTCAAACGTATTAGGAAAGCTCTGGTTACCCAATATGCAAATCTAAGTTTTGAAGATTTAGAAAGTATACAAAAAAAGTTCATTGATATAATTAAACTCGATAATCTTGGCCAAGAAATGATCACTTGGTGGCAAAATGAAAACGCTAATGGCCTGGCTGGTAATTTACATTTAAAGTATCTTCAATATCAAAAACCGCTTCATATCCTCCGTCGGATAGATGCAAAGATTTTAGCCTATGAAACCAAGATTTTAAGACTAGATGACGCACCGAAGGAGAGTATTGATCTTTATCTTAAAAAGCTCAAATCAATGAAATCTACAGTTTCTAGAAACCTTAGTAGGCTAGAAAAAGCAGGATGGCAAGGTCAGAAAGATCGACAGGTTCTTATTAACAGCAAGCGTTTAGAACGTTCCAGTCGTTACTCAAATTCATGCATACAGGCAATTAACAAGCACCTTGAGCATGCCCAAAAAACTGAAAAGTTCAAGGACATGTTGAAGCTTGAAATGCTCTACCGAATTTCAGTAGATGCATGCAGTAAGAGATGAGGATAGTATTAATGGATAAGATCAATAGTAAAGTATTTTTGATTCTCATAGGTTTCTTCATAATACGTTGCGGAGTACAAGTCCCTGATGAGGCTGCATATGGAAACTGCGATCAAAATGGAGATTGTACCTTCCTTGAGTTTGACGAAGATGTGGATGGAAACATAGTTGTCGGACCTGCTGATGATGAATTTGTTGATGATACATCAGATTCTGAAACGGCACCAATTGGTGAGGGGAATGTTGGGAGTCCGATAGAAGGTCATGAGGACCCTCTAGGTGGAGAAGACAATATAGATACAAGTAACCCACCTAGTGGTGGAGGTCTTGACCTTTCACCAATAGGACAAGCAATTGCTGATGGGATAAAGAGTATAGGGCAAGCCTTTAAAGGTGCTGCATCTTTTGTTTCAGGTGAAAGTCAAAAAAAGATGAAAGAAGCCAAGAAACAAAAAGAAAGAATTGAAAATAAAATCAAGGAAGCCCAAAGCCTTGCCGAGCAGTTGCAAGAATATCAAGAACAAATTGCCGAACAAGCTACTATTCTAGATCAAAAAGGCAAAGATCTTTCAAAACAAAATAACCATGACCATGGCTCAACTGAGGAAATGATCAATAGAGCTGGCCATAGTCATAATAAAACAATTGATGATATCAGAGGCCAGTACCCTAATATAGATTCTGGAGTTGATCCCCAAGACCCCCAAAACCAAGATGACGATAATGACAATGATGATTGCCTTCTTAAACTGAAAACATGCTCTGATATCACTCCAGAAGATGAGAAAATCATTGAAACAAGAGAATACATCAATTATGCGAGGAAACGCACCAGAGACTATACGGGGGCACAAAAAAAACAGGCTGACGTCCTATTGGATACCGCTGAAGTAACAACCGATTTTGCCGAAGGTTCTTATGCTAGGGGATCTGTGCAAGAAGGTGATGCTTACACGGAAACAGCCCTTGCTCTAGCAGATTTTGCTGTAGGCTTTGTGCCAGGTTTGGGTTGGGCACATGATGTCTATCAGGCGTTTATGGGGAAAAACGCTATCACTGGCGAATCTGTTGAGGGTTTTGATCGGACCATGGCTGTGATGGGAGCACTTAGTGGCGGTATTTTTAGTAAATTCGGAAATACTCTTAAAGGAGTCGATTTCCTTCATGATCTTAGTAAGTCCGACAATCTTATAAAGGATACCGATAAATTCACAGATGCACTAGATGCTGCTAGAGGCTATAACAAGCATGGACTAGACAAAGACTCCATTGATGGTATCCTAAAAGGAGCTGGTGACTGCCTTGTATACTCTATAGATGTGGAACCTAAATCTATCTTTGAACGGATGTTAGGGGTAGTGGAAAGCACAGCTTTTGCAGCGAACAAGCGACCTTGCAAAGAAGTTATTGATGATGTTGTTGGCTCTGCTAACAAAAATGCAAAGGACTGGGAAAAGTCAATATCTCATCTCCCACCAGGTGAAAAGGTAGCAAAAGTTAGGCCAGTTGCTGAGATTAAAGCTAAAATAAACGGATGGAATAAGAACACTAATCTAAAGAAAAAAAATAATCGTGATATTTATACTGATAAAAAAGGAACTCACTGGGGTGTTGATACACAACATGGAAGGTGGGAAAAGTTCAACAAGAAGACAGGAAAGCACGAAGGCGAATTTGATTTCGATGGTAATTTTATAGAAAACTCAATAGTGTCAAGTAGGTATATAATACTATGAAAAAATATCGTTTACTCGAGTTGGATATTGAAAAGCTTGGTCGGGGATGGGTCTTTAGGTGCAAAGGTAAGTATCCCTACGAAGAGGTTGTTGACTTTCTTTTGAGAGAGAACCTAGACTCGCCTAGCGAGTTTACAGTTATGGTAATGAGTGGTTTTAAGGCAGGATGTGATTTAGTCCATCTTCCCATTGAGGCAGGTTCTTTAAGTAAAGGGCTATCTAAAAAATGGCTTATTGAAAATTGGGCAAACTGGGTATATCCAGATTGCCCTGTAGAGGAAGTCGAAGTTTTTCGTCTTGTAGAAAATCCAATTTATCAGGACTAATACTCAACTTTCACCATCACTAGGATTTCAAAACTATGGGATTGTAATGGTCGGACGGGAACCTAACAATCTCCGATTGGAAGTGACAATATTGCCTAGAAGTGAGATCTATGCAAGC
>JBNKNM010000230.1:0-8162 GCA_050293845.1 Pseudobacteriovorax sp.
GTTGGGGGGTGGATCGAACCACAGACACCAGCAACTTCAGTTTTTGCACGGCCATTGGATGCCCTCCTTTTTGCAATGTCATCATCTAATATCAAAATCCATACCAATATTTATTTTAATGATTTAAGAATGTTACCTTTTTCATCAAAAAACCACTTGCCAGAACACGGCCGGTGCATCGATATTTGACCAGAAACAGACCAGGGAGGACCGTAGTGAAAAAACAGCAGATTCTATACCACCTTGATGATGACCCTTTTTATCTGGAAGAATTACGTGACAAATTACTTTCACACAATAACGAAATGGAAGTTTACTCATTCACATCCTATCGCGATTTCTTAAAAGCTCTGAAACCTCATGATGCCCAAGTTGTGGCAGTTCTTGACATAAACCTCCATGAGGGTGAGATGAACGGTCAGCAGCTGGTTGCTAAAATAAGATCCCAATACCAAGACCTTATCATCATGATGTGCTCTGATTTGAATGATCCAGAAACTGTAAGTCAAAGTCTAGCATGGGGCGCTGATGATTTCATTTTCAAAGGAATGGACGAATCAAGTCTCATCCATCATATCAACAGTCTATGTGAATATAGATCCAACAACACCCAGCCTCAATACCCACACCAAGCTACAAGATTTGAAACATCCTCTATCGCTAGGATCAAGGAACGAATTCCACGAATCATCAATTCAGCCATAACCGCAGTTCATGTCCATGGAGAGTCAGGCACTGGAAAAGAGTATGTCAGCGAACTATTTGAACAAACGCTCCCCCCCAATACCCCTTTTAATCGGATACACTGCGGCGCAATTTCACCACACCTATTAGAGAGCGAACTGTTTGGTCATATAAAAGGATCTTTTACCGGTGCCACTACCAACAAACGAGGACTCATTGAGCAGGCCGACGGGGGTTGGATTTTTTTAGATGAAGTCGCGACCTTAAGCCCACCCGCTCAAGTTGCCTTACTACGGGTTTTAGAAAACCAGCAAATTCGTCCCGTGGGAGCTTCCCAGGAAAAAAAAGTTGATATCAGAATCATATCTGCCACTAATGAGTCATTGACTCGCCTTGTGGAGCAAGGAAAGTTTCGTGCTGACCTTTGGCAACGTCTTTGTGAAGCTACTATAGAGCTTTTGCCGTTGCGTGAAAGGATGGATGAATTTCCTAGCATTATCCAATATTTCTGTAATCAAATGAACTTTGGTCCCTATACCATCACACCCGGCACCTTAAAGCTCTTGATGCAATATGATTGGCGTAAAGGGAATATCCGCGAGCTTAGAAATTGCTTGCGTGCTATGACTGAAGGTGCCATCAATAAAACTCTAACTCCCGCAGCTATTCCAAAGCATATTTGGCAAGCTATCAATCCACAAAATCCTCCTACTGTGGAAAATCGAACAGATGAAATGCTTGCCATACCATTAAGCAAAAATCCTTCGAGCTATGAATATCTGTGCCAATTGTTGCTAGCTAAACTGATTAGACACCATGTTAAAAAGCAAGGGCCCATGAGTGTGCGCCAGCTAGCCAGCGCATTAAACATGCCGCGATCGACATTGGGAACTCACATAAAAAAACTCAAGGATAATAGTGTTTTAAATTCTGAAGAAGCATCCACACTCTTTAAAATATAGAGGTAGAAATGTTTAAAATATATGACCGAGACACTATAATGAATATAGATCTCAATAGCTTTGCTCCCCATCAGTTCAAAGGCATCGCAATGTCTAAAACTGAAGACATGCGAAAATTGATCCATGACATCCGCGGTGGGATTCGCACTTTTAAGTATCTGGGGGAAAAAAGCTTAAAAAGTGATCCAGCAGATAATAATAAAGAAAAAAAGAAAGAAATGATAAAGTTTTATATAACGCAGTTTGAAACGATGCTTACCCTTTTTGAATCATTAGTCGAGAAAAATTCCCATGAGCCCCAGTAATGATCAACGGCTGTTCTTATACCTTTCAGAATTACCGAGCAAAAATGACCGCAAACACTGGGCTCACAACCTAATACTTAATAATATAGGTGAAAGGTTGATGGAGTTTGACTCCCACGGTGAAGCAGTTCCCAACATCCTTGAGTCGTGTTCACTATCCAAGAAAGGAAATCAGCTAAGAATTCAAATCAAGCGTTGCAAACCCTTTCACAGTGGGAAAGCTCTTAATGCCGAGCATGTTATTAGGACTCTTATGGGCATGGCCAGGGAAAACCAGCAACTGACACTTTTTGGCCATGCTCTTAAAAACCAGGATGACCTTGATAGCAATTTTAAAAAAATTTCTCGCCAGCGTATTGAAGTTGCTTTTAGATATCCTATTTCAGATTTAATGCTTCTTTTTGCTCAAATGGAAGCTACAATTTTAGATGAGAATGAGAATGAAAACAGTTTCAGTGGGACAGGCCCGTGGATGATCCGCTCCTGGGACAATAAACTCATTCAGTTACAAATAGTAAAATCTCACCCCTCAGCAAAGAAAAGTTGCTATTCCGAAGTTATTTGCAAGTTACTAGATGAATTTGATACTCATGATCCTGATGAAGCCTATATAATTTTTTCTCCGGGTTTTAAACGCAAAACCCCGCCTAAAAATTTTCTTAATAAGCAAATTTATCTGAACTTACCTCATCAGTTTTCCGGATTTTTTTTGCTAAAATCCCATCAAAAGGAGTTGGGTCCTTTACTCAATTTGCTGACAGAGCAAATTTTTAAAAAAAAGTCTCATTGGCAAAGGACACCTTTAGATAGTTTCACACCAGAAGGTATGCCTCTTTATTTTGACTTAAAGAGAAAACCAATAAATGGGAAGAAAATGGAGAATCGCACCCTAGCTTTAAAGCTAGTAGGCACTGACCTCCCTCCAGCACTTATCGATACCATAGTGGCAAGTTTTCAAACCTTTGGAGTTTCGCTCCAGCTTGGAAGCCAGTCTCAAGACGGTTGGCTTTGCATTATGGACACACCTATTCAAAAAGATTCGTATACACTGATCAAAAATTTTTGGGATTTTTTATTGAGAGAAAAGATTCCCTATCTTGATATACCTGGCTTCCCATATTTAAAAAAAGCGGTTCAAGAAGTAGATATTTTCCGCAGAAGTAATTTATTTAGAGATTTTCTTACAACTCTTAATCGATCAGAAAAATTCATTCCTTTCTTTAAGTCACCACTAATCTTAATTTCCAACCGCATGGTCGAACAGAGCCTTGGCTCAAGCTTTTCCTTTAATGATGTAAAAAGGAGCTTTAAGGAAGTCAAGGATGAGGAACTTAAGCTAGCCACTCTTACCGCTATTGGTTCGGCAGTGCAGATGTTTGCCCATGATGTGAAAAAGCCCTTTTCTATGGTACAAAGTTTTGTGTCATTAATTGATAGTACCGAAGATCCTGATAAGATTAAACAACTGTCGCAAAAGCATCTTCCCAGGATTCGCCAAACGATAAAACGAGTCGATGGTCTCATTTATGATATTGTTGAAATTGGCTCAAATTCTGATATCATTCAAGAACCAAGCTCATTGCGAGAGATTATTGATTCCTGCCTTGAGGAAACCATATTCTACGACAATGAAAAAAAAGTTTCTGTAGAACTTCAGTTACATCATGGTTATAAAATCGATGTAGACCCTTTAAAAATTCGCCGCGTTATTCTCAATATTCTTGCCAATGCCTATCAAGCCAGTATTATCGGAGGTACAGTCTGGATTCATAGTACACCATTTAATGAACAATTAATTCAGGTGACCATCGGTAATAGCCACAGTTATATTAATTCAGAACAAAAAGATAAAATCTTTGACGCCTTTTACACTAAGGGAAAAAGAAAAGGAACTGGACTGGGTCTTGCCATTGCTAAAAAAATTGTCAAAGGTCATGGTGGCCGAATATGGTGCGAATCAACTGAGAAAAGGGGAACAGAGTTCATCTTCACCATTCCTCGCACTCACCAAGAGGATACGGGGGGTGAGGGCCACGAGGATACTATTCCCTCAAGTACAGCCGAACTCCAGCAGTACCAACCGTTAAATGTTATTATTGCTGATGATAGTAAAGCTTATTTGGAGCTTATTGGTGACATGATAGCAAGTATCGCTCGACCAAATCTCCAGATTCAGTATGTTTACTCCATTGCTGCACTTTTAAAAAAAGTAAAACAACATACCTACGATCTTATGGTTATAGACATTAACTTTGGCGATCAGCATCATGATGGCTTTTATGCTTTATCTCAAATCCGTAATCTGGGAATTGATTCCCTCATTTGTCTGCACTCTGACGCTCCAGTTATTGATTACCAAAGGAGAGCATTGATTTCAGGAGCCGACCTTTTTCTACCTAAGCCTATCACCGCTGCACACTTGGAAAAACTCTTTCAGAGTTGTGAACGTATGAAAGAGAGACATGATGAATATTGGGTGGTAGACGACGACCCTTTCTTCCTAAGTATGTGGGAAGAATCTGGTTTACCCGTACAGGTTTTTTCAAATCCTGAAGTTTTTCTTCAACAGCTCCCCTTTATTGGAAAACATATTAAAGGAATAATTTTGGATTTCTCTTTTGAAAATTGGGAAGGAGATGGCATTTCACTGGCAAACTCAATAAAGACGATACTGCCAGATCCCCCGCCGCTTTATTTATGTAGCGACAGGCTAGATATTACAAAGGGGTCTTTATTTGCAAAGATTTTACCTAAGGATATTGAGCAGGCTCTGCAAAGCTTGGCAGAGCAGAGGTCGGAGTAGTTATAATGGCAATAACCTTATGCAAAGACGGCTCAAGGGGCTCTTGAACCACATCTGTGGGACTGGCTTTAATGAATACCAGTATACAAAATAATTTAAATTTCATGAGCACGTTCCTCTACCCGATACACATTATGCATTCGGATAGCTCCTCATAAACTAGAGGGAGAGCGTTATCTCACTGAAATTAAAGATTTTTTAAGGGAGAATTTACTGTCCCGACCGGGGTGGTAAAACATGTTTTTAAGCTAGTCTCGCAAGGTTTTCACTCTTTATCGCTAAAATACTCACCCAAGCTTTAATAGGCCTGGGGGAAAATACTTTTTTCAATGGGGACCAGGGTTAAATTCTCCTCTTCCTTAAATCCAGTTTCTAAGGCTTTTTCAATAATTTGTACCTGCCTCTTCTCATCTGTCAGACGGTGACGCCAAGTCTCTAACTCGCGACGCCTTTTGCCTTCAAGATCATCTCCTGGTTCATTCTTTAAGCCTGTCATGGTTTGCTCATACTGAGTCACATATTCAACTGTGACTTTAATGAGGTCACTACCATCCGAGGTCATCTTCTCACAATGGCTTAGCTCGTAATATTGTTTTGCTAATAACTGTGATAGTCGATCACAATGAGCTGTCAACTCGTTGGTATCAGAAGCAATTTTTTGATTAATACCTCCATAGGCTGAAAGCAGTTGGTTAAGATTTTGAATTAAAGTTTCTGTATTGCTACCCAACTCTTTAGCTTCACCAAGCCTTTTTACGTGAATTTGAACTTCTTTAGTAAGTAATCCTAATTCCGATATACCAAACTTAGTTGCAGAAACATTGTTGCGATACAGCTCTCCACAATCAGTCATTGATGCAAAAGCCTTTTGAGCTTGTTTAGAAGACTCCGAAAGCTTATGAATGGCTTTTTCGACTTCATCTTGGATATCACTACCAATATCTAGTATGGAACGAGAAGATGTTTGAAAGCTAGCACAGGACACCCTAAGGGAGTTGGCAAGCTGCTGAACATCGGTATCCAAGAGAGACTTACTTAACTTAAGGGACATAGTACAGGAAACTGTATTAATTTTTTCTGATAATCCGTAAAGGCGATTCATTTCGGCATTCAAGGTATCGGATTTTTGGGTTATACCATTTACATAACGCGAAGCCGTGGCAATACCCTCCAAACAATCACCAATCAGAGCAATTAAAGAATCATGGGAGTTATAACCTAGATGAGCACCATCCTGAACTTCTTCCAGATATGCTTTGACCCGATCGATTTTATCCCTGAAAATTTGATCCGTTTTCAATCCTTCATCTATCAAACGCAAGGTTGAATCATGAATTGCTGCAATTTTCTTTGAAGTATTATTGATTTTATCCTGCGAGACTCTCACCTGACTTAACTGTCCGATCATGGTATTTTTACGCCAATCCAGACGATTAGCCGCAGCAAAATTTGAACTCTCTCGTGATTGATATAGAAGTTTTTGTAGTCGGTTTGAAACGCGACGTACAAGATCGTAACCATTCACAACTGCAGCAAAGGCTGCTTTGGACTCTTCCTCTAATTGCTCCATCTGCTGGGGCTTGATATCACCCTTTTCGTCTAAGCGTTTTGCAACCAAAGTATCCAGTCTGTGATCAATATCGTAGACAAATTTTTTAATACTAAAAACCGCTTGATGGAGTTCGCGACTATTACTAACATTGTTATGGTTTACTTGATTGTTATGATTGATTTTGATAGGAGCATTACGTTTCCTATAGCTTACGAGTCTACCAAGTACCAAAATAACAGCAGAGAGGGACAAAGCAGCTAAAAGTAAAGTATCATACTTATCATTTTGCCCTGATGAAACTAACACAACTGCAAAAAGGTGCACCGCAAGAGAACTTGCAAACGCAAAGCGTTCGATGTTTATGGTACCTTCCATAGTCTTCCTCCTTCTACTGCACGGGTATGCAATAGCTATCTCTTAGCGTCATCCTTAACGCAAAGCGTACGAGTGCTATGATTAGAATATTTCCGATGAGAAAGAAATAACATTTCCCGAAAGAAGGTGGATTTTTGCAAAATAGTAGGTAAAAATTCGCTATTATTGAAAATACCGTTCGCTTTTTAGCTGAAATGTACTCAGAGAAATTGACAAGTAACTGTTGAAGGCACTACGATTGCGAGCTTACCTTTCCCGGAAATAGAGGCTGAACCTAATCTTGCAGGCAAAAATACCGGTTGACCGACCTGCAATTTTCTATCGGCCAAACTAAACATGCCCTGGGTAGCTTCAAGAAATACAAACCCCCCTTTCCACGTCATGATTACTGTTTCATTTTCTTGAAACTCAAGTAGAAACATTTGGTAGTAGGGATTTGCAGGATACTCTAAGATTGATACACAACGGTGGGATCGATAGGTACCTTTGACCTTTATATTTTCTAAAAAAAGCTTACCCCACTGCTGTTCAGGCTTTATTAGGTCTAGACCTTGATCGATATGAAGCTCACGACTATCGCCACTTTCATCAATTTCACCCGAATCGTTATAGCGCCTACCCCAATCCCAAAGTCTATAGGTTTTGCCTCCGAATCCTTTATTTACAAATTGAGGCTCCAACAAAAGAACCCCTTCTCCTATGGCATGGGGAGTACCAGGTGCAATTTCAAAATAGTCACCCGCTTTGACAGGAACAAATTGGAGGATTTCCTTAAGTTCACCTTTTCCCCTTCTAATAAGTAGGGAGACTTCTTCAGAAGATATTTTTCGATTGAAACCAATGTAAATTCCTGCTTCAGGATCAGCATGAAGCACCAACCATGATTCCGTTTTAGCACTTTCATCAGCCTGTAACTTAGAATAGTCTTCATTTGGGTGGACTTGATACGATAAAGGCATACGGGAATTGATGAGTTTAATAATTAACTTTAGCTTGTCACCAAACATGTTAATATACTGCTGGCCTAACATCCCCACAGGGTCCCGAGATATCAGTACCTGCAACTCTTCTTGAGTACGGGAACTGCGGGAGGGAAATAAAGGATCACAGGAGAGTTCCCAGGATTCGCCAATAAGTCTAGTTGTATCATTACAAGTAATCTCTGATTTCATAAGCTGAGCGATTTTTTCACCTGCCCAGGGGGTACGTTTACTATCGGTAAACAAGTCAGCAGAAAGAAACACAACTGACTCGGTTTGCTTTTCATTCAATGCTTTCACTCCGTAACCCCCTTCAACCGGCAACGTCTAATAGTAACGTATTAAGCAGCTACCTGCTATAAATTTATGCAGACAAGTTGGGTGAAATTTTTCCATTTCTTGGCTAATATAAAGATAACAGTCTCAACGAAAAACGCTAGTGTTAACAGAGCTATTATGATGCAAGGTCGTCCCTCTTCTTATACGCTACCTTTAATATAA
>JBNKNM010000230.1:8172-8404 GCA_050293845.1 Pseudobacteriovorax sp.
TCGTAGCTACCCCTGCCAAACACCCTCAAAGCCTTTGTATTTACCGTTGCTGAGTATTTATAAGTATGCTAAGTAGGCTTAAAAATAGTAGTGCTTTACAATATACTTGGTCGCTTTTCTAATCTATTTGCACGGTGTAGGATTTGCATATGGTCTCGGAACTTAGAGAAAACGTAGTCAATTACCCCCACCTAAAGGAAGGGGCTTGTGAGGTGACTCGCAAGGGAGACTA
>JBNKNM010000231.1:0-8279 GCA_050293845.1 Pseudobacteriovorax sp.
GATTTGTCCCCGTAAATTTATCATTCCTTTATAGAATTTGGGAACGCGAGGAATGGGTGTTATATGACACATGCCGATCACTTCTTTTATCAGAAGCAGAGGAATGCCGTACCTTTTGTTTCCCAGAGCAAATACCAGATGCTTTTTCCTACCTTTTGTTAAGTTGCCCTTGAAAATTTGCTGATTCAAAAATGTTTTATTAATAGTATTCGTCATCATCTCTCCTATATCGCTTTTGTCTTAGAAGAGTTACGATCGTGTTTAATAATCGCAGGCAGATCCAATACTAAGGCGACATTACCATCTCCTAATATGGTGCCTCCGGAAGCACATCGTATCTGCTTACCTTCGGGGCCTAACTCTTTTAAAACAATTTGTTCTTGGGAGATAATGTCATTGATGAGCAGTGCATAATGCTGGTTTTCATATTTCGTAATAATGGCGATATCTTTAGATCGTGAAAGATCATGGCCTTGATCAGGTTGATAACACCCATATATCAAGTTTTTTCTCAAATCGATAACACGAAATATTCGATCACCTAATCGTATTAAATTGGTATTTTTGGATGTATTTTCGTATTCAGAGTTTTTAAGATTTAGAGCCTCACTAAAATCGGAATTAGGAACAACATATCTCTGACCATTTACGGCTATGACAGTCCCGTTAAACATAGCTAGACTTAAGGGGACACGAATGGTAAATTTCGTGCCCCTACCAAGTTCAGAACTAATGTCACATTCTCCTTTAAGACGTAGCAGCTGTTGCTTTACTACATCCATGCCTACACCACGACCAGAGATTTCATTGGCCTTCTCTATTGTTGAAAAGCCGCTAGAGAAAATCAGTTCGTAGACTTGTCCCTCATCAAGCTTGCTATCCTCTTTAATAAGGCCCTTGCTTATAGCTTTTGCTCGAAGTTTCTCTGCATCCAAACCTTTGCCATCATCTTCAACGATTATTTCAAAAGCTCCTCCGGAACGTTGTGCTGTCAGTTTAACGGTACCAACTTCTGGCTTGCCATGGTTTACACGCATTTCGGTGCTTTCAATCCCATGATCAACTGCATTGCGCACCATATGGGTTAGGGGGTCAATAAGGGCATCAGCAATCGACTTATCTAGCTCTGATGACTGGCCCTGCTTGACAAATTTTACCGGTTTACCTGTTAATTTCGAAACATCTCGAATAGTCCTTTCCATTCTATTAAAAAGACTCTGCAGAGAAATCATCCTAAGGGTTACCATGGTATATTGTAGGTCTTGAGTTATTTTTTTGAGCTGGGATACAGACTTATTGATATAAGAAAGGTCTATGCCATCGCTCTCCATGGCATGGTCCAGAGCAGACTGAAGGATAACTTGTTCTCCAAAGAGATCCAGAATCTGATTGATTTTATTCATAGGTACTTTTATGTGTTCTTCGGCGGGGTTTACTTGCTCGGGCCGCCTGCTACGCTGATCAGATCTATTGCTCTTGACCTGATCTCCCGCAACATCAAAATCTGCCGAAGGCTCCTCGTCAAAAACCACAAAGTTTCTTTGACCCTCTTTGCTTTCTTTTAAATGAGTACTACTAGGGATGGTTTGAGATGGGGCGACATCAGCTTGATTTTGCAGTTGAGGCGAGGTGGTTAAGAACGATTCGATGACCTCTGCGTGAGCGACCAATCTTGAGGTATCATCTTCATTTCTTCTGGACTTATACGCAAATTCCAGCATTATATCGGAGCTTTTTAAAAGGCAGTCGACCATGCTATCACTAG
Organism: Pseudobacteriovorax sp.; assembly: GCA_050293845.1. Lineage (GTDB taxonomy): Bacteria > Bdellovibrionota_B > Oligoflexia > Oligoflexales > Oligoflexaceae > DT-89. Next base: position 1,766 of record JBNKNM010000231.1, read on the forward strand.
GAGTGAGCTCGCCATTGCGTAGCTTTGCGAGGAGGTTTTCTGCACGATGAGCAAAATTTGATAATTCCACCAATCCCACCGTTTTGCTGGAGCCTTTTATATTGTGAAAATAGCGAAATATCTCATGCAGAATGGCTTTGTTAGTGGGGTCCTTTTCAAACTTCAAAAAGGCCGCCTCAACTTGTTCTAAAATATCTTCTAGCTCATCTAGAAAGGTTTGCTTTAGTTCTTGTAAAAAATCGTCATCTTTAGACATTTAGTTTGGCCCCAGACTGATCAGGATCTATCAACCATATTGGCTCAATGATCGGAATAAAAATTTAATTAATTAGATGGGACTACTAAGATCCCTGTTTTTTCATTATTGAATTTCAATAACTGCTACTTTTAAGTAATATTTTTAACTCGAAGATATGATGATAGCAGGAGATCCTTGTAAATACGGATTACTCGGAGATTCCTGCAATGATTATTATCTATCACTGTCTGTGGTTTAAATATGTTCCTATTAGTTTACAGGATATTAGACATTCGTCCTCACAGAACCTAGCGTTTTTTACCTAACAAGATTTGATAGCGTAACTTAACTTGGTCCCATCCACAGAAGGGGGGGCACTATTTGATTTCGATAGGCATCATGCTATTAGCGATGAAATATCAGGCTCCGGTTATTACTGATTCATCTTTTTTTAGAAAAGATGTTTGAATTGATCAGTAAAATGAAGTGGTGTTCGGTTTGATGGACCTTGGCTGTCAAACTTCGAACCGCAATTGCCGAATATCGGGTTCGGAGAAGCCTATGAAATCATTCATATTGGCTTACTGTACTACCAAACTCTGCGGTCCATTGCGGCCCCATCGCGGTCCATTTCTCTAACCATCTATAATTAATTCGGCATGATCACTGCTTTTTCTTATCTATCTGTTTTTATTAATAAAGAGATCATTTCTCCAGCAGTAATATACAGAAATTACCGATGTAACTGATCGTGTTTTTTAAATATTTATACATGTAAAGTAATTACGGATGAAGCATCCTATGTGCGGCTTTTAGTACAAGATCTTATGAGAAAAAAGGTATTGAAGGCTACACTGTTGATGTTAAAAAGGATGCTGTCTGAATCTTGGAGTAGCATTAGCTTTTCGTGGCTGAAGTATTGAGCCAAATATGGAGATGTAAATTGAATTCTTTCGGCAATTGCTCTGATTTTCCCAAGGAAGAAGATCTAAATAATGCCTTAGAGGCATTGAGCGCAGGTGAATTACGTACAATAATAAAAAATACGATGTCCCATATAGATGGCCAGCAAAGAGGCTATCTCATCGATGCCATTATAGATCGTGCGGCGCGTACTAATGATGGCTGGACTCCAGCAGCTCCAAGTGACAAGACTGCTATGGTGGAGCATCTAAATACTACAATCGAGCTTGCTATAGCTTCAGGATATATCGAACCAGAAAAAATTGATGCCTTATTAAGAGAAGGTAAAAATGCTTTCTTGCGCAAGGAATATGACGTAGTCATTCAGATATTTGGCAATGTGGTTCCACCGACCGTATCCGCTGATTTTGACATGGGGTACCCTGAAACACCCGATGAGGTACTCAGCATTGATTTGGATTAGTGCTCCCACCAATACCTAGTAGCAGTTTATATGACAGCTGGTAGCGAGGATAGAGTGAAGGCTGTCTACGATGCTATAAATAGAATGTCTCCCTATGGTCATTTGATAAAACCCTTATCAAATCTTGAACAAATATCCCTAGAGCCGTTACCGCAGTTTGATACATTTTTGACCCAATGGTATAAATTTATTCGCAATAAAATAAGAGAAAACGGCGTCCATAGACGATCTGACGGTTTAGATGATTGGTTACGGGAGGCGAGTCTACGGATTTATGGAGTCAGTGGATTAAAACAAATGGCTAGAGAAACCCGTTCCTATGAAGACTACCAAGCCTGGACCCAAGAACTCGTAAGATCTAAAGACTGGCATCAAGCTCTATCGGCCTTTGAGGAGGCTGCGGAACATGGTGATACACCCTATTGTCGCGGAAGGTTTCTAGACGATGCGGTGACCATAGCCAGTCATTTGGATAAACAAGACATTGCTCGTAGACTTGAAGAAACCTGGCTAGCTCAACCAACCATGCCTCGTTTGTTACGATGGCTGGGCGTTGGCAGGGACAAAAATGAGCTACTGCTTTTAGCAAAAAAAGCCATCTCCCAATGCCCCAAAGATGAAAGTACCCAAATAGCCTTGCTGAATATACTATTTCATGATTTTAGCACAGCAGCTCAATTGCTAGCTCATGGTGAAGGTCTCAGCTGGTCCTATAGAGATCATTCGGGACTTTTTTTATTTTGGCTTTTTATTGATCTAATAAAGTCGAAATCTAGTATCTATAAAAGGGTATCAACGGAGACTCGTTACGAAAATGATTGGAATGTCTCTAGCTGTGGTAGTATAAGGGAATTGCCTCCCATAAAAATTCCCTCAACAACTGAATTACTGACAAGAGTAGAGATTATCATTCCCCAAGATAGCGAAACCCGCCGTATGATGATTCAAGCTATTCGAAATACCGTTCGTAATCGCACTAAGGAAATTACTGCTAATAAAAGACGAGATTATTATGGTGAGATTGCTGAGATGATAGCAGCATGCGCAAACATTGAACCAACTAGTGAATCACAACGCTGGGTGTTTGGGTTAGTAAGTGAATATACGAGATTCCCTGCTTTACAAAGAGAGCTGAAAAAGTATTTTTCCCATCGAGAGTAAAGGTCCTGTATATCATTTTCTGACATAAGGTTCCTTCTTATCTTCACTAGGTAGACGCACCATATATGTCGCAAACTTGTAATAATGTAGAAATGACGATAAAGCATGTGAAACAATTCAATTCCTGCGATTGAAGTCACTGCCGACCAGAGAAGCATTCCTCATCTTTCTTCGGCTCAAAAACCTGGTTCTACACATCAATTAATCCCTATATCACAAGGCATGGGACTTCGATTTATGGTCTTATCACCTACTACAAGGAGCTAGATACAGCGTCAGCTGCTTCCTAATTTTGGTGCTATCGCGAGAATAAAGGATAGAAAAAATGAATCAGGAAATTCAATCAGTTTTCTAGCAGAAATTCAAAAGGAGTTATGTAAATTTGACTTCAACGACGCTGAAAAATGAAAACTATGCCATCTATAACTTCTAAAAACTTTGTAAGTTTTTTTAAGAGAATAGTATATGTTTTGCAAAGTAAACCTTGTCAAAATCCTACTGGACAAGCCTTATAGCTTTTATTGAAAGAAGCCCTGTGCTATTTCAAGCTCGCGAAGCTTCCTGAACGCTTTAAGTTCTTAAAGAACACTTTTGCAAAGAGGAAGAAATACTTCTTGCCACCTCATTTCAAAAGTATAGAAGTAGTAACTAAATAATTTTCAGGGAAGCTATCATACAAATTTAACATTCACAAAAAGGAGTTGTTATGAAACTACTAGGTAGAATAATGCCGCTCATCCTGCTTTTTGCTAACGCCTGTGGCCAGAAAGAATCAGACAATAGTGATTTGTCAGGTTATTACCAAAAAAGCAAAGTTTGGTCACGGACCAGACTATCTGTCTGTTTCGAAGGTAGTGGTGATGGTTCATCTACTCAAAGACAGCACGTGAAGAAATTAATCAAAAATTCCTGGCAGCGCTATGCGACAGTCTCGCTTTATGGTTGGCGGACCTGTGATTCTTCGGGTGCTGATATACGAGTATTCTTAGACTCTGAAATTACCAGAGGCCGATCCTATGTAGGTACTGATATGCTAGCATTCACAAGGATCGATGATTTTAGCGGGAATACTCGTAAGGGTAACATGATAATTCCTACCATAGGTAACTCTGACTGGAGAGATAATACAATTATACACGAATTTGGACATGCCTTGGGTCTAAGACATGAGCATGCTCGAGAGGATTCGGAATGTACTCAGTATGAAACCAATAAGGATTTCACCAAGTATGGTTCATATGATGAAGATTCAGTGATGGGATATTGTGCAGGTGCCACCTCTCTGAGTAAAGGTGATATCAAGTTGATTCGCCATCTTTACGGTAAGAGGTACAAGCTCAGTGGTCGTGAACGAAACACCTATAAGGTGAAGAAAAGTGGTAAGTGTTTGAATGTCAAAAATGGCTCTTATGAGAAGAAAGCACCTCTTTGGCAGCGGCCATGTGCGGATAAAAAAGCCCAGAGATTTGTTGAATATCCTACGACTGGGAAGTACTTTTTACTGATCAACGAGCGGTCAGGTCGGTGTGTTAATGTAAAAGGGGGAAGCCTGGATGTTAACGCTCCTATATGGCAGTGGAACTGCACAGGTAAAAAGGCTCAAGAATTCCGCAAAGTAAAGGTGAATAGTACTTACTTTATGCTAAAAAACCGGCGCTCTGGTAAGTGTATTGAAGTAAAAGGAAGAAAAAATGCAGATAAAGCTATTTTCTTGCAAAGGAATTGTAATGAAAATTCCGCCCAGCTTTTCAAGTACATGTAGCTGTTGAGCAAAATGCTTGCACAAGCTCGGTCCTCTAGGGTCGCGCGTAACACATTACTGTAGATGAAGAAAGTAGCACGTCGTACCCTATTGAACCCTATGAGGTGCACTGCGTAAGTATTTCAGTACTAAACTTCTCACCCCGCTGGTCAGTGCTGTTTGGATACTTACATGGCTGGTGCTTTGTGTGATGACAATTGGGACCCACGTGTAATTCCAGATAACCTCGGCAGCAATAATGCTGCTTCAGAACGGCTATCTGTTCCGTATACATGCTCAAGTTCGGAAGGTTATACTAGCTATACATAGCTTCCAATTTTGATGACAGCATTTAACCATACTTTGCAAAAGTAGATTCTATCCTAGTTTTAGTTATTATCTCTGATTTGGTCCCAATAAGATCATTTTTGGAATGTACTGCCGAATAGCAGAGTGATAGTAACTATTAAAGTTTGTTGATTTTAAAATTAGTAAACATTGTTATGGTGACTTTAGATCATGAGGTTGCCAATGGGTATATCTATTATCTTCAGGTTCATAATATATTTTCCAAGTTCCATTTTTTTTCAACATGCTGATGTATTTTGTTAAAAATTGATCTATATATTTTGCCCTCTTCGTTTTTGCAATTAAAGCTTTAACTTTGTAATTTTTGTACAGCTCTCGATGTATATTATAAAGCTTCTCTGCTCTTATAACTTTATCAGCAGCGAAAGAAGCATAAACATAACCATCAATTCTTCCAGAATTGACTTTTTTTAGACTGCATTCTACACAAGTGGATGGTATTGTTTTGAATGGAAATAGTTTAACATGATAAGAATCTGTTTCAATTATTTTATCTTCTAAATGATCTTTATCGACAGGGTTATTTTTATTAGAATAAATCACAAAGGCTATCCTATGTAAAATTTCCGAAGAAAAAAAATAAGGTGCATCTCCTATATCAGTCTCTATTAAGGGAATATGAAAATCAGAATCACCCTTGATGGCCATGTTTAATGAACGCTCAAATGGTAGCACCTTAATCTCTATCTTTATCCCAGATATTTTTTCAATTTCTCTAATTGATTCAGGGTATACACCTATTTCAGCAGACTCAGATACATCAGGAATTTGACCTATACTTACTTTGATAGGCTGCTCTTTTCCAAAGCAAATTCCTGAAAGCAAGATAAAAATGAGGAATATAATGCTCACATTTTCCTTTAGTGGATCAGTTAATCTCTTTTCATGAATAGTAACATAAAACTTTTAGCATATGAATAGATATATGCTTCTGTTATTCGGCAGTACATTTCAAACATGAACTTTTAGGAAATAACCAATCTAGAGATTATGACTAAAGCGGAGAAATCCCTCAATTCTAGTGAGATCACCGATGAAGATTCCGACTTAAGAGCTGAAGTTATTCAGTCATCTCGGGATTCAGGAGAAAGAAGTTAATTTTGGTTGGCTTAGATCGCATACTCAACATGGAAAAAGCTCTGTTTTGTGGCAACAAACCACCCAACAGGGGCATCCTATCGCTACAGAAAAGGTGAACTTTGCTATTGGGGAAAGATCAGCTTGAAAAGCATCCTCACCCTCAATCAACTCATACTTTCCACTCAGGTAAGGACATACAAACAAATATTTTACTACTAGAGGATAAGACTACATTGCGGGCTATACTGACTAAATCTCCTTTCCATCAACATTTGCATATTGAATACCGTGACCATTAGTGGGGGGTTTTAGCTAGGGAGAGTTGTTTCATAATAGCTATTCTTACTCATTACTTCATGAACACCCCAGACCAATCCTAGAGGAATGTTGTCAGCATCCCAGCTTAGTTTCACCCACTTTGCAACATATATGAATCCACCTCGGGGTCAATGCTTTTCTTGGCAAGAAAATTTGATAAACTGCGATCATATATCCGGTCCCTTGCCAAGGTTGGCATGACCTGTATGGTTATCCGCTC
>JBNKNM010000232.1:0-8269 GCA_050293845.1 Pseudobacteriovorax sp.
GCCCAACCGCCAGCCATTGCCAGATCCCGTGGCGTTCTTTTAGAAACACCACCCCCAGAATTACATTAAAAAGCATAGACTCTATAACAAGTATAAAAATTCATTCTATACCAACTCTTCCAAGAATCTTTTGAAGGCATTAAGTGTGAACGCAGTCCCTATAATATTTGTCATAGACAAAAACGGAAAAATCCTTCATGAAAGTCGTTCCCATATAGATGCCCAGGCTAGCTTTTCCATTAGAAAAGCTCTCGATACTATTTCAAATTAGGAGAATTTTATGAAATTTGTGAAATACCTTATTTTCAGCCTTAGTACCTCCCTCAGCGCATCTGTGACCTATTTCAAAGATGTGCAACCTATCGTTGAAGGCCGCTGCCAGATCTGTCATTCCACAACTGGAGTTTCTTTCTCCTTCGAGAATCCTCAAGTTGTCATGGGCTTTGGTCCCGCTATGGTCAAAGCCGTTAGTGAGCGTCGGATGCCTCCTTGGCTTGCAGAAAAGGGACATCGAGCCTATAAAGATGACTACTCTCTTACAAATAAAGAAATTCGGACTTTTGAAAAGTGGCAAGACAATAAGTTTACGATGGGGAAACCTCTATCCCAGCCAGAGACTCCTGAGTCTATACCCTCATCAAACTTTGAGCCGGATCTTAGTTTACTAGTTAACCACGGAAAACCTTACCTTCCCTACCAAGATCGCAAGGACGACTATCATTGTTTCATGATGAAGTGGCCAGCAGAACAGCGAAATTACATCACCGGTTTTCGGGCTCGTCCTGCCAACAGCAAGGTCGCCCATCACCTCGTGCTCTTCAGCGCTCCCCCCGAACTGGTTCCTATTCTGGAAGAATTGGAATCTCAGGAAACTAGACCAGGCTATCAATGCTTTGGTGGAGGATATCCCGACAGAATTAGTGATCCTCAAGTTGCCAAAGCTCTAGAAGCCAAGTTTCCCAATGCCGTTGAAAGGTTGAACCAAGGTATTCAATGGGTCGCCCATTGGGCTCCAGGTATGGATGGTTATGACTTTCCCCAAGAAACGGGTATCCCCGTCAAACCGGGAAGCGTTATGATTGTCCAGATGCACTACTTTTCAGCTTATGCTCCTGGAGAGTTCGACCAAGGTTCTGTTATGGAGTTTAAGATCGCAGATCAAGTCCAAAAACCTGGCTTCAACTTACCTTTAACTAACTCGGCTTGGTTGTTGGGAAAGAAAAACGGCTCAATGGTGATACCACCCCAAAGTGAGGCCAGCTATCAAACGAGCGTCCCCATGGAGTATTTTTCCCAAAAAGCTGCTCGGTACTTAAATATCGATACTTCGCGTATTGAATCATTAGAACTTCATTCGGCAAACCTTCACATGCACGCCATCGGCAAGTCTGGCCGCATTTATATCCAAGATCAGTGGGGATGGATGGATACGGTCCTCAATATACCGCGATGGGATTTGAACTGGCAGCGAGACTTTGCTTTTGAGAATTCATTGACCTTTGACCGCAAGGTGATGAAAGACAAAAAAATGGTGGTCGAATGCACCTTTCTCAATTTTAAGGATACCTCTGTCTACGGTGGTTTCGGTAGCGATGATGAAATGTGCTTTAATTTCTCCTACTTTGTTTTTAACCTAGAAGATCAACTGGTATTGAAGTAGAGGTAAAGATCAGAACATGGAAACGGAACACAATATACTATCCCATGATGCGGCGATTTTGATATGCTTGAAATTTCCCAGAAAACCTTAAATAATCGGGGTGCATCACAGAGAGGTTTTAGGAAAAATGGATCAAACAAAATTGAATCATCATGCTATTAACGACATATCAGATACTGCCTTTTGGGTAGCTGCCTACCGTGCCAAAGAGTCAAGTCGATCTGATGCCTTATTTCATGACCCCTATGCAGGTTTATTAACAGCCGATAAGGGGCATGCATTTGCCAGTAAGGCTTCGGGGGCCCGCTATGTTGCTTGGACCGTTATCATCAGAACTAAAGTTATCGATAATATGATTATGGCATCAATTTCTGAGGGAGTTGATACGATCTTAAACTTAGGAGCGGGATTGGATACTAGGCCATATCGTATGGATTTACCGAAATCTTTACGTTGGATAGAAGTTGATTTTCCCAAAACGATCGAGTTTAAAGAGGTAAAGCTAGCTAAGGAATCTCCCCGATGTCATTTAAAAAGGGTATCTCTGGATCTTTCAAATCGGACGGCACGACAAAATTTTTTTACAGAGATCGGTTCTCAATCTAAAAAGCTGCTTGTTCTCACAGAAGGTGTCATCATCTATTTAACGGAGGAGGCCGTATCAGAGCTGGCTGAAGACTTGCTAACCCAGGAAAGTTTTCATTACTGGATAGCAGAGTATCATTCTCTTGAGATGTATAAGCATCTGCGTAATAGGAAGAAAACGAAGGAATTAAAAAACTCACCCTTTCAATTTTTCCCAGAGAATTGGTTAGAATTTTTTCATAATAATAAATGGAAAGAAAAAAATATCGTATATCTTATGCAGGAAGCGGCAAAGTTGGGTCGACGCTTTCCCATTCCTTTTTGGGCGAAATTAATACGACCTCTATTACCCAAGAAAAAAGTGAGTTCATTTCGCAAAATGTCTGGATTTGTTTTATTTGAACCTATGAGATAGTTCTGGAGTAAAATATGGGGGGTGTCGCTTGCTTATTAATGCTCAGATTCAACCCTGCTCTCGATCTACATGGTTACCGACAAAAAATATAGGAATCTCGTTCGGTCCTGGAGTTAGTTGATTTTTATTTTAGTCGGTTTATTGGTACTTAGGTTCCCACAACTTAAGACTGTCGATACAACATAAATTTTTTATATATAGTCAAAGATCCTAAAGACCTATCGTGGCTAGCCGAAACACCTTCGGGAGGTCACTTATAATGAACGTTACTGTTAAGAAAAAATTGGTGGCTTTGTCGCTAATTCCTCTTATAGGTTTTTTTATCACAGCCGTTTGGTTGGTGCAGATGAATGGAAAATCGTACCTCCATTTTGAAGAGTCAAAAGGCACTATGAAGTTAATGGTTGATCTAACCGATATGGTCGGTATGATCCAAATTGAACGGGGAATGTCAATAGGATTTCTAGCCGAGGGGATTGGTAGAGAAGTTATGATTAACCATCGCAAGAAAGTCGATGCATTGACTCTGATCTTTCTAGAGGCTCTGGCACAATCTCCTTTCGAAGAAAATTGGTATAAACAAATCAGTATAGGATTAAATAAAAACCTATTGGCTTATCGTTCTTTGGTAGATCAAAAGGGTAATGAAAAGCAGGTGTTTATGAACTATACAGGATTGGTATTGAGTCTCTTTAAGTTAATAAGTGAAGCGGCTCGTCGGAGTCCTGAGAATTTAAGCCAGAATTTCCTATCTGTTTTATTATTAGAAAATTCAAGGGAATCAGCAGGAAAACTCAGAGCAACAATAACATCTATTCTAGCTGTGAATAAGAACATACCTGATGATTTGTTTGATAGGGTGATTTTCTTACGTGGCAATATGATGAACAATCTGTATTCTCAGGCAGTGCTTCTTTCTCCCCGATCACAAAAGTTTAGAACTTCGTTTGAGCATTCGTTAGACTGGAAAAAAGTTAATGAAATATACAATACAGTTGTAAAAATGTCTGATGTCGGCGCATTCGGCGAAAATCCAAAGAAATTCTTCACTACTATCTCTAAAAATATTAGTGATATAAAAAAATTAATTAAAATGGAACAACAAGAAATTCTATCTGTACTCGATGCGAAAAGCTCCAAAGCGTTGTCTAATTTTATCGGCCTGATTGCCGGTACTACAATAATGTGCGGTGGTTTGGTGATTTTTTCTCGCTGGGCACTACATAGTATCTTGATCCCACTACAGGAAACTGCGAAAATTCTTTCGCAAGTTGCCGGAGGAGATTTGTCACAACGCTTAAGCTATGCTAATGACGATGAAATTGGGTCCATGGCAACTAGCCTTAATTCATGTATTGAAACTTTAAATACCCAGAAAAGGCGAGAGCATGAAGCCCTTGTAAGGGCTGAAAAGGAAAAGGAAGTTGCAAATGCTGCTAAAATTGAAGCAGAAACAAAGATGAAAGAAGCACAACAGGCACAAGAAAAGGCAACCCTTAGCGAAACGGAAGCTCATCTAGCATTACTACAGGTTAATGAGGAAAAAAGCAAATCTGATACCGCTATTCGACTTACCCAGGAAGAGAAAAGTAAGGCCGATGCTGAAGCCGAGCGTGCTCAACATGCGGTGCAAGTCGCTGAACAGGAAAAGCTAAAAGCTTTGCATGCATCCCAAGAGGCAAAGGAGTCCTTAGCACGTGCTCAGGAAGCAGAGAAAAATGCCAACATCGCAGTACAAAATGCTAAACAATCAGCCGAAGAACAACGTCGTTCGACCATAGATCTTGAAGAAAAGGTGAAAAAAACTCTGGCAGTGGTAACAGCAGTAAAAGAAGGAGACCTCACCCAGAACTTTAGTTTTTCAAGTGGTGATGCTATTGGTCAGGTGGCTAATGCTTTGGGAGACCTATTCAGTCAATTACGTCAGGATATGAAGGCTATTGAAGCATTAGCACATAAAATTGACGCTACATCAACGGTACTCAAGGAGTCAGGTGCTAAAGTGGAGAAGCACTCACTGGATACCGAGTCTCAGAGTACAGAGCTTAGACAAATTATGGTTAATCTCAACGACACCATGCGCGGTTTTGGTTCTGGAGCTGCGGAGATGTCTAACTCTATTGCTGAAATCAGTCAAAGCTCCCATTCCGCTGCGTCTATAGTGAAGCAGGCTGTTGAAATTGCTAAGACAACTCTCGAACAAATCAAGGAGCTAGATAAACACAGTCATGAAATCAGTGACTTTGCCAAGATCATTCGTTCGATTGCCGATCGGACCAACCTTTTGGCCTTAAATGCTTCCATTGAATCCGCACGAGCTGGAGAGCATGGGCGAGGATTTGCGGTAGTAGCTAATGAAGTTAAGGATCTTGCCAACCAAACTGGGGGAACTACTGAGGAAATTGTCGCTAAGACACAGCGGATTCAAGACAGCATTAATGATAGCTTAAACTCTGTACAGAAAATCGTAGAGTTCATTGAAAAGATCAACCATTCTACCTCGTCCATTGCTGCAGCAGTAGAGCAGCAAAATGCTACGACTAATGAAATGTCAGAGAATGTGACCGGTGCAGCTCATGATACCACTTCTGTTCTAAATAAAATCGGAGGAGTGAAAGAAGTTGCATCAAAGACCACACAGCTTACCAAAGATTCCGTAGCTGTGGTAACCGAGCTAGGGTCGATATCCCTTGAGTTAAATGAGATGGTCGGTCGCTTTAAAATCGAAGTCGATGATGAACAACCTGTCAAACTTGTTAAGCCCTTAGCTGGGTAAATGAACGGGGGTCAGCTCTCTAAAAGCATAGAATATTTATTCATGCTTTTAGAGATTTTGAAGATCTATTAAGGCAGCTTTAAATCCCAGTGGGCATTAAAACAATTAGCTTTACTTTCTATTTTAACGATTTTGCCACATAAATTGGGTTCAACCTTGAAACTTTTCGTGATGAAGTTATCTCTCCAGTTGCGCTTGGTTGAAATTTCAATCTCTTGATCTAAAGGCCACTCACCAAAATCATAAGGTTGGTTTTGTGGGTAGTCAGCATAACGGATAATTTCGCGATCGTCACTATACCCAGCCATAGAGAAGCGGATACTGATACCATCGGAACATGGAAATCCGCTGTGTTCAAAGAAGATGCGACATCTTTGTTGAAGTATTTGGGGCTGATATTTTATAGTTGCCGTGATGACATCAGGTTTAGCTGAGCTTATCACTACATGTTTTTTACGTTTGTCGATGGTATAGCTACCTGAGGAAAGCTCTACATGAAATTGGCTTTCGTAATCATCAGATCTTAACTCGGGAACATATATTCTCGTACTTCCCTTGGCAGGGTTATGATTGTAGGTAAGCTTAATGCCTTTTTCAGCAGTGCTATCGGGTTTTTCAAAAAAACTTGTGGTTTCTAAAGATTCTCCAGCTAATTGCACGACATAGGGATGGGGGCGGTATCCGCGACGTGGATTCCCTTGATCATCAACTGAGGAAAGGTCTTCGTGATTCCATCCATCCTTGTTGTCTGATGTCCATTGCGGAGCGTAGACCCATTGGGTTCCTGATGTTTCATGCTTATTCATAGCTGCATAGAACCGATCTAGAAAGTTCTCAGTGTCAATAGCTGTCGCGTGGACCCCGAATTCTCCAATGAATAAAGGAGCCTGCCATTCGTTGGCGATCTGTTTTAGGTCTGCAACAGCCTGTTCAGGAGATCTAATATTGATACCACCGTCGCTTACTTGAGAACTGAGGCTGGTCATAGCCGAACGCAGACTAGGGAAGAACCATCCTGCTAGTGTACCCAAAAAGCCTGCACTACCTTCTTCACCAATATACCTGCCAGGACCTTGATAGCGGTAGAATTGCATGATTGCGGGGTCGTAATAATGAGGAGATAGCACTAAGTTATCTATATTAGGTCGATTGCCAAAGCTAACAGCACTAATAGATCCTGAGGTCATAGCATGGGGAGATGTAAAGATAATCCATTTGGAATTTATACTATGAATCCTCTTAGCTGCATCTTCGTACAATTCATAGATTTGTTCAATCAGACCGAATGGCTCATTAAGTAGATCCATGCCAATGACTGTGGCTTCGTCCTTATAACGCTGGGTTAGCATGGATATCATGTTAAGATAACTGTCGCGAACACCCATAGTATTAGCATAGAATGATTGCCACTCTAGTTGCATGGGGCCATCTTCTATGAAATCGTTGAACATGCGGGTGCCCCAGTCCTTGCAGCTTTCACCGTTATCAGGTTCGTATTTGGTACCTGATATGGCCCACTGGGGAAAGCCTTCGCCGCAGCCACCTAAGGAGTAGCGAGAAAAGGAATCTTGATGAATATCGATAACAACCCAAATATTTCTTTCCTCTGCATAACGAATAATCTGATCCATTCTTTTCAGATAGCTTTCGTCATAAACTCCCCTTTGGGATTCCATAGCTTCCCAGATGAAGCTCAAGCGAATAACGTTTGTACCCCAAGACTCTAGCTGTTCAAAAGAGGCACGGGTAGCTTTTGTATCATAAGGAGGTATTTTGGCACTAAGATTCCATCCTCGTAAGGTAATCGTAGCACCATTACTATCTACAAACTGATTACCTTTTATGAAAAGAGAATTGGTAGCTTGAGCAGTACCAACAGTGGCCATGAGGACCATCGCAAGCCAACCTAAAAACAACCTATTAAGGTTCTTCATAAATATCTCCTAGTTATTTGATTTATTGCTATTTTCGGGGATACTATATGTTAACCATAAGTTAAAGTTATATTTTTAGCATATTATCCAAACGTTTTATCAGCGCTGTTCTAACTCATATCTTTTGCTAACAGTTTATTTTTTTGAAAGTTCGACTCTCCTGGGTTTTGTGGGGTTTAATAAGTTCATGTTTTACTCAAGCGACAAAATGATTAACTAAGTTCCAAGCAAGATAACAGTACTGTTAGTGCTATTCGTTTATCCTGAAGAGCTTTAAATTCTAACAAAGAAATCATTCTAGTTTGAGATTTAGAGATCTGATAGGTTAAATCGACATATAACCAAGATCAAACATGGTTCAGCTTTGATGTCATCCGGTTGAAGAAGTTTTGGCAATTCTACCAGCTTTCTTTTGATAGCAAAAAATTCTGGTAGAATGTGCTACACAAATGCAACGAACCATTGCTTTTATCAGAAATTGCCAGAAAACCTGCTCCTTCAGGTGCAGGATGGATAGGCGTTTGTGATCCGAAGCGAAAGCGGAGGTGAGCAAACCTTCAGTTAGGAGTATTCTGTTCCTCGATATACTTCTTAATGACATCAATAGGTGCACCACCACATGATCCAGCAAAGTAACTGCGAGCCCATAGACTTCCACCCCATAGTGCTTGCTCGACAGATGGGTAACCCTTTTTCCTAATTCTCTGAGAAGAAGCACCTTTCAAACTATTGACTAATTTGGATACTGAAACCTTTGGTGGATAATTGACGAGTAGGTGAACATGGTCGTGTTCACCATCAAACTCGACAAGTTCACTTTCGAAATCGTTACATACCTTTGAGAAAATCTGCTCAAGATCATCTAGTATAGGTTTTGTGAAGACTTTTCGGCGGTATTT
>JBNKNM010000233.1:0-8221 GCA_050293845.1 Pseudobacteriovorax sp.
CCATTGTCTACCGAATAACCAAATTCCCTGAGCATACAAAACCAGTCTCGAAAAATGAAGTCTAAAAAGCTGTCCTGACAGAGGTCTTATATTCTTTGAGGCAGTCAAATTGCTTCAAGCCGATGATAGTCAAGACTTTTGAGTTTCGCAAAGACTCTATTATCAACCTCCCAAGCCGCCCTCGAAGTTTTACTAATGGACAAGGTAAAACTGCAAGAAACAACCATATTTGCTTCTCCCAACGGGTCAAGGATAATACTCCTCTCCTAAATAAAGGGATAGCGATTGCTCAAAATAATGAGCAACTTTACTGTATCTACAATGGATATAGAACAAACCTTAGACAAAGAGTAACTGAACACCTAGGTATCGTAAATCGTGGTACAGCCTGCCTATCCATAAGAGATAGTTACCACTACCAAGACTCTTTGCTCAATTTCAAATGGCAAATGGAGTTTGTCGAAGTAAATATTACAAGGCCCAATTTGATTGTTTTGGAACTGGCCTGGCGTTCGGTTCATGGATGGCCAATGCTGTGCTCTCAATAGCTATTCCCTAAGCGCTCTATAGATGTTGCATTGGCCAGTTGAACATTTGACAAATTCCTAGACCATGCACATTCTAAGCAAGGTACAGTAAGAATCCTGGTTCGACCTGTAAGCTTGTTAAGTCAGAAAAAAAACCAAGTTCTGATAGTTTTTGGGGAGTGGGAGCAGAGCTATCAAATACCGATAGCTTATCAAGTTCAGCAGTAGCTGGTAGCAACGATCTATCATTACTTAACTTTCCAGTGCAACTACTACACTGGAAGTAGATAGCTATTATCAAAACTAAAAGTAATGATCTCTTCACGCAAATCCCGATATCAATCTACAAAAATTGCTTTAATATCGGAAATAGAGAGTAAATCTTTACGGGGAATGACAACGAAATGGGTTTTTCCAACACATCAACTTGAACTTTCTACAAAAACAAGCCAATAGTCTTATTTTATCATTATTTTACAAGCTTCATTCATCTAGACTGGATAGAGCTTCCACTATTTGGAAAATTCGCTCAGTAGTTGGTCGTTCAATGATAGCCATCGGATGTGGGTTCTTTCAAGCTCAACAAGATATTGTAGGCGTTCATACAGCATAGCTCCCAGAGCATCTTGAGATGTGATGACATCACGTAAGCTTAAAAGACCGTTATTAAATCGCTTCATATCCTGCTGATATACTTTTTCTTGGAGAGCTATCTTTTTTTTGTGCAAACTGAGTCGTTGCGTGTAAAATGTCATGTCTTTTTCCAAACGACTTCTTGTATCTAGCAATTCTCGCTTCTGAATATCGATATCTATTTTGTACTTTTCTAATATCTGCTTCTTTTCAGCTAATTTAAGCCGCTTAGAAATGTTTCTAACCGGTAAGTTTAGCCGTACACCTAAATAATAATAATCCTCTTTGTCTGAGCTACTGCGCAACTTTCTATTCTCGATTCCCAGCACCCCATTGAGTTCTGGGTCTAAAGCATCTTCTGCGAGGATCACTTCACTTTCTGCAATATCTTGTTCGTTCTTAAGAATCTTTAAAAGCCTCAAATTTTCTGTACTTGTTGCTACCGTTCGAATCGTTGACGCTTTTAAATCAATTTTGGGTTTTAGGGCAGTACCAATCTTAACTTTAAGAGTTGCCCAAGCCTTATCTAGATTAAGTTCATACTGCCTTACAGACTCCTGCTCTTCCATACGACTAACCTGAGATTCGAGGTAGTCACTTTCAAGTGCAATACCACTTCTGAAACGTTCTCGAATATTCTTTTCCAGCTTTTCCGCTGTGCGTTGATTATTGCGTGCCGCTTTGAGGACAATTTCTGCTTCGATGAGATTGAGAATTTCTAATATGGAATCTTCTAAATAGTCCTCCAACTCTTCTTGGGTTTTGATATAGGCAAGAGACATCCTAGATTGAATGACGGCGTTTTGTCTTCGTGTGGTACGACCTAGACTATCTTTCCAAAGGTTTTGACTCAACTCTAAAGAAGTCACATTGGTATAGAGATTTGTAATCGCGTTGTTTTGGTAACTAAGAGAAATATCGGTACCAGTTTTTGGTTGAGTAGCCGAAAATTCCACACTTTGCGTCAGGCTATCCTCATTATCAGCCCGTCTCTGTGTAGCCCCTAGAGCAACATTCATATCCCAGGTTTGTAACGTAGCCTCCAAATTTTTCTTCTGAATTTCAAGGTCCATAGTCAGACTTTTGAACTTCTTGTCCTGTATCATCAATTGTGAAACTAAACTTTTATACTGGCTAATTTCAGCCCTTACCAAAGAAGTTGGCAAGCAAAAACATAAAGTAATTATTCCTGACCAAATATTAACTCTCATCATAGCTCTCATTCAAACTTAAGTCACTTTGAGTACCGCGCAGTCTTCTTACCAAGCGAAGGCTGCTTTCGTAATAGGAAAACAGAATGGGCGTCAAAACCAAAGTGATCATCGTACCAAATATTAATCCCCAACCCATCGCCAGCATCATTTCAGAAAGCATGGCATCGTATCCGGCAAATCCATAAGCTGTCGGGAACAGTCCCGAAACAGTAGTGATTGTTGTAACCAAAACCGCACGCAAACGGCTACTGGTTAATGAAGCGATCGACCCAAGATGATCAGGATCATTTGAATGCAGATGCTCACGCAAAGTACTCACTAGTACAATGGAATCGTTGACAACAACACCTGCCATCCCTATTGCACCAACGACAGCAAAGAAACCGAAACTGCTGTAGCCTTGCATATAAAATGCTAAAATAACGCCCACTAATCCAAATGGCACTATGGCAAGTATCATGAGCGGTAGGATGAAGGATTTGTAAAGCAGGAATAGAATTCCAAAAATCAAAGAAATTGCTAGAATAAATGATACCGTAAAATCTTTTTGCGAGTTGCGAGATTCTTCAACCTCTCCGCGAAAACTCATTTGAGCTGTAGGAAACTCGGCATGTAGTTTTGGAAAAACGTGCTCCTCCACTTTTTCAGCAACCTTAAGAGGAGTAAGCTTTACCCCTTCAGCTATATCTGCATAGACTTCGGTTGTCCTTTTATAATTAGTACGTTCAATACTCAGTGGTTTCTTTCGGCTTGAAACAGTGATTAAGCTTTTGATAGGAACTAAGAGTCCGGCATTATTTGCAACAAAACCAGAGGTCACCTGGGTAATTGTCAAACGTTGACTTGCAACATTTACTAGGCGTACATCGACTTCCTTGTCACCATCCACAATAGTGTATAGATCAACTCCACCAACTGCAGCCTGCAAGCTACTCGTTAGTGCATTGACACTAACATTCAGCCGTGCAAGTGCCTCGTAATTAATATCGACTTCATACTCATCGTTTACAAGTGGGGCTTCCAATTCAACATTGTGCAAACCGTCAATGGATTCCAGTTCTTTTTTTAGACGTTCTGCAAGAACTTTTCGTTTCTTATCACTACTCTCTTGAATCAAAATTTCAATGGGACTACCAGATGAAAAGCCGAACCGACTTTTGATAAATCGAAGTTGCTTGTAACCTTGAAGATCTTTTAACTCCTTTTCCCATTTTTCGATAATCTGGCTTGAAGTTAATGTGCGTTCCTCTTTATTTACAAGTTCAATGCGCAAGCTGGCCTGATTTTCCCGGACACGGCCCCCTCTGCGACTTTGCCCGATACGACTGCGAACAGCCACAACTAAACCCTTTGAACTAAGGATGCGATCCTCGATTTCACGTATTTTTCTAGCCATGGCAAAACGATCAAGATTGTCTTCCGCTTCAACTCGCAAAAAAACTTCAGCACTCTCTTCTGATGGAAATAGAACGAATTTCATATCTTTCTTAAAGACATAGGCTGCAAGTGCCATCATACCGATGAAAAAAAGTACGACTAGAAGGCGACCTCGCAAGAGTTTGTCGAGTAGCTTAGCAAAAAATCCTTCGATCGTAAAAAACCAGTGAGATTTTGACTCTCTAGGTTTTGTATTTTGCCCGATATTATAATCTTGCAAATGCGATGGCAGAATAAATGCCGATTCGAGTAAACTCCCCATCAACATCATAGTAACAATGGAAGGTATATAGATGACAAAACTACCAAAATGCCCTCCAAAAAAGTAGAAGGGAAAGAAGGCAAAGCATGTCGTCAAAATGCTGGCAATAATGGGCAGAAAAACACTCCCCGTACCTTCAACTACCGCTTTGGCTGTGGCCACACCTTTGGACTTAAGTCGGGATATACTTTCTGCTACGATGATAGCATCATCAACGACTATCCCAAGAACAATAATGACTGCGGCCAAAGTGATATTATTAACGGTATAACCTGTGAGCACTGCTAATATGGCCGTAAATGCCAAACTAAAAGGCAATCCCGTAGCCACCCAAAGCCCGGACTTCCAATCGAGAAAAACAAAAAGGGAAATGACGATTAGTCCAAATCCTAGGGCACCGTTTGAAGCTATAATGCCGATACGGTTTCGCACAGTTACCGATTCATCATCCATAGGTAATATCTGTATCCCTTGGGATTCCAAATTTTTCCCAAACTTTTTGGCAAGCGCGATAGCCCTATCACTTGCTTCAACGATATCAGCGCTACTTGACTTATAGACATTAACAACAATAGCTTCACGTCCATTGATCTTCTGAACCGCATCTGGCTTCTCGAAGTTTCTTGAAATCTCGGCAACATCCCGCAGCAAGACCTTTTTGCCCTCAAAGTTATTGCGGATCACAAGGTTCTTCAATCGCTCCACATCGTTTAACTCAGCAACAACCGAAACCTTAGTCTCTAACTGATCTTCAAGAGCACCCACGGGTCGTCTAATATTTTTGGATTGTATCTGGTTTGCCACTTCACTAACAGGCAGCTGCAGGGCCTGTAACTTGACTGCGTTAAAGTTAATTTCCAAAATCTCATCAAAATAGTTATTCTTTCTCACTCGTGAAATATCAGAAAGAGCAAGAAGCTGGTTTTCCAAAGCATCTGCTGTCTCTTGCAACTGAAGCCTGGATTTATAGTCCAAAAACTCTGTGTCTCGCAAATAGATAGCAAGATCAAGAATAGCTTTTTCGCTAGTTTTCCACTGAAAAAAACTCAGCGTTTCCTTCACGCGCTCCGGTAGACTCGCATCCAAGGCAGCATCTTTGATTGATTGAATGACGACATTGCGTTCTTCAAGGTTATTCTCCAGCACAACACTTAGTCTTGCTCGCCCTGGACTAGACGTAGAGCTTACTTCATCTATGCCCGAAATAGTACGTATTCGTTTTTCGATCTCGTAAGTCACTAGCTTCTCTACATCCTCTGCAGAGGCTCCTGGATAAGCCGCACTGATGCTTAACCAGTCAGTTTCAAATTCCGGCATTTCTTCTTTGCGAAGGTTGATCCATGACAGGACACCTCCTAACAGGACAGCAATCAGTAAAAAATTTGTAAGATGATGATTCTTAGAAAAGTATTCGATAATTGACCGCAAGATCCTTATCTCCGGGTAGTTGCAACTCATTCAGGAAAGATAAACCAGTCGCAACTTAACTGCAATCTTGGAAAATGCAGCCCTCCCATTGTAGACATTTCTCAATCATAGTATTGATGAAGTTATATGCATTTATCCCATCCGTAAACTATCATATAGACCAGTAATAACAGTGTGTTAATCAGACACAATGGCTCAACAGTGGCAAAGGAGAACCCGTCAAGAGCTACAAGCCCAGCCTATAATTTGCACACATTGCTAGGGAATTTTTTTATAGTTCCTTACTACTTGAGACCTTGAAGATAAGCAATTTTCGCATACACTAGCAACCATGCTGCGCATATTTTTGTTAAATTTGAGCCTATTGTGTTTGATTAGCGCTAGGAGTCATGAGCTTTTCAAGCCTTCATGGGGCAATAAAAGATCTTCAAGGAAGAAAGCCGCTAACTCTGAGCGCCCACTCAAAGCTGATTTCTTATATATTGCCGTTGCTTGCTGTCTGATGGTTTTTTCTTGAACCTGCCGTATGGCAGCGATTTCTTTTTGCGATAAACCTTTAATCAACAACAATGCAACTTCTTTTTCTGCTGGGGTAAACTGCCACTGAGAGAATTGATGGTCGATTTGAAGCGCTAAACCATCCAGGATAGATTTCGCTTTTTCACGCCACTGCTCAGCCTGTTGCTGAAATTGCTGGATGCTTTTTTCGCTCTGCTTAATTTTCCCGCGGTAGTGGGAAAGCAGCTGATTTAAGTAAAATGTAGTACCGGTAGCTGCCGTGATAATGATAGAAACCTCGATCATGATGTGTAGAAAACCAACCCCTTCATCAAGATCAGCAAACACATCTACGACTGTCAAAACCGTAATCAGTGTAAAGAAAACGAGCGGAAACAACAAATCTCTTTTAAACGCAGCCTCTATGGGGAAGGGCATTCTAGATATTCCTCACTTTAGGTACCAAGCTCCTCTTGAACCAGCACTTGATGATTATATCATGCAACAACAAGCATAATAGTATTTTATTACGTGTGCACCTGACAATACATCTATATCCTATTGATTTTTTTAAATTTTAGTGATTTGTCCCAAGTATTGGATATTTCTTCCATAAGCCATGAACGAGAGCCAATTGTGTTCAGATCCCTTTATCCTATATTTTTAAAAAGCTCTTTATTTACTATAGATTAAGTGATGATTAGGAAATAGGATATATGTCTAAATAAACTCGCAACCCCCTGTAATGATATAAAGCGGTCAAATGTAGTATTGAATTCGGTCTGGAACGGCCCGAAGAGAAATTATCATAACGCAGTAAGGAGAATTTCTAACGACCCGCCTACCTAATTAAACCTAGCAACAAGAGCAAAGCAAATTTTGTTCTTTTTTCTCCTAGAAGTCAGGGAAGCCCACATGTGTCAAGGCTAGATAAAACATCTAGCCTTGATTACAACCCTCTAATACTCTCAAACAACCCTAGCACCAATCCATGATGGGACCCGAATACCCCCTCTCCGCGGTCCCGAAAGCATCTTTGCAAAGTTGCAAAACTTGATAAGATTTCTATCGATGGTATTAGCTTTTGAGAGCGAAGCGAAATATCTGAATCATTGCCTAGATTCTTCGGTCAGGCCCCAGAATGACACATATTTTCGCATAAGCAATGCCAGCAACAAACTTTGCGAATCCACATTAACAGCGCTGCCACTGTATACCGTAAACGTGGCTGAATTCACCATCAACTGAATCCATATAGAAAGCTCCCGAAGCATTGGGATCTGAGCTTTCGACTGATGTTTCAGCCTCAATATTCAAGGCGCGGTTTTTGCCACAGGGAGAGCAGTTATACTCTGTAATATCAAGAGTATCGCGACGATAAAAGTAGGAATAAAGCTCCCCATCAACATGACTCGAAAACAGCATTCCATTATTAGCTTGGGATTGAAAATAATAATATGAGGAAAGAGTGCCTGTCACTCCCGGTTCTAAGGGCGACTTCGCCTCGGTAATCAACACTGAACAGGGTATAGCTCCAACCCGATGGGAAACGTAAATCAATAGTGATTTTGCATTTAGATTTAGACTGACCACTGGGAACTCCTGGTCCGACCTACGCAATAAAAGAATTAAAACTTAAAGTAAACGCTTTGGCATCTGGTGAAATATTAGAGCCCACTGAGCTTGCATCCGCACAGCTACTCCCCGCCCAAGTAATCCTTTTGATATAAACTTCATCTGGATTGGGGGCATCCTGTGCCATTCCTTTTAAAGTTAATAGCAATGCTAGTCTTACCCATAAAACTTTCAATACTTTCATTGTACCTCCTCTATTTTCGATGCATAACTCCGACAACCATAAAAAGCATATTAATCTTCAAATAGCTATCAGCATAAAACTAACTAACTCTAAAGCTAATACTCTCTGATGACTCACAGCGAAAGTGTACTACCATCTTTCCGTAGTAGGTCTAAATGCGAACCAGCTTTTTCGCTGCTTACAGTAAACAAGCTGTTTCATACTATCAATTCATTTGATTTCACCCTTAAAGATTTGGGAGCCATTGGGCACCATGGTATGCAAAAGATTATTGACATATTCTTAATTTGCTCACTATCTTTGCCTGATGATGAACTTTTATAGTAAATTCGAATAACTGGTTAATAGATAGGCAATTGATTTAGATAATTTGAATATAAAACGAGCCCGAAAGGCATTTTTA
>JBNKNM010000234.1:0-8185 GCA_050293845.1 Pseudobacteriovorax sp.
TCATCTGCCAACAAAATGGCAGGCTCCATCAGTAGTGCCCGTGCAATTGCAACTCGCTGTTGCTCTCCTCCAGATAATTCCGCGGGACGATGGGTTAACCTATGTCCCAAATTAACTGCAGTCAAGAGCTGACGTGCCCTAGCAGCAACCGCCTCTTTGACGCCACCAGCGATAAGACCTGGCATCATAACATTTTCCATAGCAGAAAACTCTGGTAAAAGGTTATTCATCTGAAAAACAAAACCTATGGTTCGATTTCGAAATTTCGATGCCATATTGTCGTTTAATCGTGAAACATCAATTCCCTGAAGAGCTATTTTTCCTGAACTAGGTCTGTCAAGTGTACCAGTTACATGGAGTAATGTACTTTTCCCTGATCCGGAACGCCCTGCTATGGAAACAACCTGCCCTCTTTTAATTATGAGGTCGGTGGGCTTCAATGCTTCAATTTTTTGAGATTCAATATGGTAAGTCTTACTGACTCCAGAAAGTTGAATAATTGGGTTGTGACTCACGAATACCTCAAGCCGCTTGAAGGGTTCTGGCGTGATGCAATAATCGCCGGGTACAATGCGCCGACGACTGTTAATACCAAGGCTAGCCCACTAATTAAACAGTATTCCACTGGAAGAAAACGAACTGGCAGATTGCGAATCGATAATAAGCTTGAAGGAATATCGATATAACGTAGCTGGTAGATGACAAAACATAGGGCTAAACCCATACATATCCCAAGAGCAACGCCTATAATGCCTATAATCAGGCCTTGAATAACAAACAAATCAGCTATATCCCTTTGACTCATACCAATAGAGCGTAGTAAACATACCTGGGTTTTCTTATGAAACACAGTCATCATCATGGTTCCAGAAATAGAGAACGCAGCCACAAGAACTATTAACATTAAAATAGCTCCCATGGTGTACTTTTCTAACTGCAATGCAAACAACAGCGCTGAGTTCGTATCTTCCCAAGTCACAGCACTGTATCCTTTTAAACTCTTGACTCTATTTCTCAATTTAGAAACTTCTACAGGGTCCTTAAGGTTTACTGCAATACCGGTAACGTAGTGATCCTTGTCTAGGGTGGGGTCGTAATCAGGTAGAAACTTTCTCCCCTCATTTAAGTTAACCACTGCCCATTTGGAGTCGTAGTCAAAAATCCGGCTCGCAAAAATTCCAACGACCACATAAGTCCGAGAAACCGTCCCCCCGCTAAAAATCACTGCACCAGAAGCTGCTTGAGGCGATAAAATGGTCATTTCCTCGCCGATATCTATACCAAGCTGACCCGCAACACCTTCCCCTACAATGATTCCAGGAAACTTGCCGCCCTCCCCTTCAAAGCTGAGTAGTGGGGTGTGAGTGCGATCTAAGTCTTCTATTTGCCCTTCAACGATGGTGTCGTAAAACGCCCACATACTATTATCAAATTGACTGTCAATCCCGTAGAGAGAAACAGCCGCAAGATGCTTACCGTGTTTGGCAACCACATCACCCTGTGTAAAAGGAGCCACCTTTACCGACTCAGGCAGAAAGCGTACAACTTTTTCGGTATTCATTTCAGCAAGTGGAAACCCAAGAGTAGGATTTTCGGCGAGAATCTCTATATGAGGTTGACCACGAAGCATTTTATTTTTGAGGTCCTGTTCAAACCCTCCCATAACCGATAAGACTACAATCAGCACTGTAACCCCAACCGCCACGCCAGCGATGGAGATAAGAGTCATAAAAGATAAGCCTTTTTTACTGCGATTAGTATCTAGCTGTTTCCACGCCACCCAATAGTAGAAAGCAATTCGTCTACTGCTTGTCTTTTTCAACACACCTCCAAATTACTAATCTATTAAGAAGCCTTAAAAGCCATTGAGTGATAGTATGTTGGATTCCTAATTTTTTTCAATAAAAGCTTGCATATTTGCTATCCTACGGCTGAAAAATATTTCTTTCTAGACAAGAACAGCACGCCACATATGCAAAAAAGTAAATCCTATCAAATTTATTTGATCAAACAGCCAATTAGATATATACCAATCATATATAGGACGGTGCAGGTAGGTATAACGAGAAAGGACAAGGAGTGTCCTTTTTTCTCTGACCATGGGTGGGAAGGCATTTAGGAATAATGTCGTTTTGGTCTGTGAATCCGCGGAAATAAAATGAGGCCAAACTGCCTGCCCTCCTATATTTCTCAGAAGGTAGCAGTTTGAATAATAGAGGTTGTGTGGTACACGGCAGCCCTAGTAGGGATATCTTTTTTTCATAACTAAGTGGCAGAGAATCGGAAAGTGGTCCGAAGATTGGATGCGGGTGATGACCTTCACACTTTTCACAAAAAAGCCCCTTACGTAGATATGGTCTAACTTTGCGAATGTAGATCGGGGGTCCATGGGGATGCGCACATGGGTGAGGTTGTAGCCCATAAGAATCTCATCGAGTATCGACTTATACTGAGCGCTAAGGGTATTGAAATCCCCACCGACGATGAGTGGACCCCGCCAGTCTTCGATAGATTGGAAAACCAACTTAAGATCTGCCGCAAAACCTTTCACGCTTCGAAAAAGCGGCATATGCAAGTTTAGCATTACTAAATTCTCTCCAGCTATAGACAGTTTCACACGGAGGGCTCCTTTGGGTGTTTTTACTATGGGCTCCATATTCAGGGCCAAAATTCTTTTGGGATCTTCCAAACGGTACCGAGACATCGTTAGTACCCCTTCCCTCAGCCCATCACGACGCTCATAGCTACCAGCATGAAAAGCTTGCCATTGTTGTGGAATATAATCTCTCAATCCATGCTGAGTCCCCAAAACTTCCTGCAACATCCAGATATCAGCTTGCTCGACAAGATGCATATAGTCCCGAAAAAACTTATCTCCTCCGTTACCTTTAAAAATATTCCAAATACCTAATTTTATCGCGGGCAGCTCTACCTGGTCATGTTCGGCCTCCCCAATATCCCATATAGGATTCTCCAGATCCGAATTTATTTTCAGTGTTTGATAAAAATTCTGTAGAACTTTACTAAGAGGGCGTTTAGGCTTAAAATTTTGAGACATTACTTCGGAGATCCTTAACGCTATTATGATTGAAACCAGCTTGCCTATAGTTGACATTTTACTTGAAAATTTTCGATTATTGTTAATTAGTGTCTTCTATTTCCTCGCTTTTTATAACGTGATCACCATCCTAAAGGAGGAGATCAACCATACAGCAGCCATTACATGGATTTTTATAAATTTGGTATTTCCTTTTTTCGGAGTCCCTTTGTATTTCTTCCTGGGACAGTCCAAATTAAAAAGCTATAGCCAACGCCGCAAGCGTTTTGAACGTCACTTTCAGCCCCCCCCTCACCTTCAGAATCATGGGAATTGCTTAGATGCGGTCAAAACATTAAACACCCTTACTATTCTCGATACAGGAGATAAAGCATTTAGTGAAATGCTGGAGCATATTCAAAAAGCGCAGCACTTCATCCTGGTACAGTACTATATCTTCAGACCCGACAAACTAGGCTTAGAGTTCAAAAAAATTCTAATCTCTAAAGCGAAGCAGGGAATCCCCATTTACTTCATCTATGATAATCTCGGTTCCATAGGACTTACGGGGAAATATACCCGCGATCTAAAGCGACATGGCGTACGTGTTGCACGGTTTTTACCGTTCCATTTCCGATTCAACCTCCAGATTAATTTCCGAAACCATAGAAAACTTATCGTAATTGATGGAGAGTATGGCTTTGTTGGAGGTATGAATGTTGGAGAAGAATACTTGGGACGTCGTAAGTTCTGGCGTGATACCCAAGTTATGATTCAAGGACCAGCCATTAAGCATATGTGCTATACATTTCTAGAAGATTGGAATTTTGCTGCCACATTCCGTGAAAGTCGAACTCTGAAGAAACTCGTCGGCAGATCCACTTCACACACTCCTGCCCATCGCTATGAGACGCAAGTATTTTCCTATGGCCCAGGAGATGATCGGGAGGTAGCCGTCTATCTTTATATGAACCTGATTCATATGGCTAAAAAAAGCATTATTATTGCAACGCCCTACTTTATCCCCGACTTAATTTTAGAGCGATGTCTAGAACTGGCTATCCTAAAAGGTGTTAAAATTACACTTCTCGTACCTAAAAACACAGATCATTGGTATATTAAAATCGTCAACCAATATTACTTAAGACGCATGGCTAATTTTGGAGCCAATGTCTTCCTTTATACCAAAGGCTTTATGCACCAAAAAGTTATGTTGATTGATGACCAAGCAACCTTGATGGGAACATCTAATTTCGATAACAGATCAATCTATTTGAATTTTGAAACATCCATTCTCGTTAATAGTACAACTTTTGCCAATCAGGTTCGCAATATGCTGAAGCATGACTTAGATGGCACAGAGCATTTTGACTTGCGCCCCGATCCTCTGTGGTACAGATACGGCAGCAAAGTCTTGCGTTTGCTATCTCCCTTATTCTAATCCTATGTCCTTGTCCAAAATCTTAAGTTCTTCAGTTTAAAGTAATCATTAACCCAGCCCATTCAATAAAAAGTGAAGTATCAGATATCTGGAGTGGATATTGCTAGATCGCGCCATTTTCAACTAGTGTTTTCAAACGCCCTTCTAACAATGCCACCCATCCTTTAGAGTATTTTTGCTTATGTTCATCCGTCACATCGCCAAAAGCCCTGTGAGAAAGCCTCAGCGTAGTTTGATTGTCCTCTCCCGATAATTCGAAAGTGATACTGCCGAGCACCGCACCTGGCATCCCCATGGGACCCTGCATAACAATTTTCCGATTTTGCTCAATCTGCATGATCGTACAATACAAAGCGCCATTACCATCACCAAAGTCTTCCCAAAACTTGCCGCCAACCTTAGGTTCGAGAGTGATAGATTTAGGGCTCTCAGAAAAGCTGTGATCCCACCATTGACTAACATCATTGGTTAAATGATCAAAGACAGTTTTGGTATCTGCGCCAATTGTGATTTCCTGCTCTATCTTAAATTCGTTCATTTTTATTTTTCCTTTTCACTTGATTGTTTCAATTTAGAAAGTGACGAAACCCACTTTCCGATATAATGACTAATCCATCGCGAATAGATTTGTTGTATGGGTACAGCATTCAAATACAGTCTTTTTTCCTTCCATTCTTTTTTTCCGATCACGAGCTTGGCCTGCTCTAAAATTCGCAAATGTTTCATCGTTGCATAACGTGAAAACTCAAAATGCTCTGACAACTCGTTGACGTTAATACCTGGCTTGTCTCGAATAATGTCAAGAATCATGCGCCTATTGGGATCTGCTAGTGCTTTAAAGATTTTATCGTCGTCTTTCATCATGTTACTTTATAGTCACATGATAGTTTAAAGTCAACGCCATTTGGATTAAAAGCATAGAATCTATTAAAATTTCTTGGCAACCTTCGGGAGGTAACTCTTATTCTAAATGAACTTATGCATGCGATCGAAGCACGCGGAGGTATTTTCGACAATAAACTGAAAGATAAAATTGATCCAGTAAGAAACAGCTTTCACCAGCAATTTGTAGAGCCCATAATTAGTAACAAGAAAAACAAAAATTGGTCGCAATGAGGTGTATCATCCAAGTCTACCGATCAAATCTACGGCGTCCTGTAATAAAATCCAAAAAAGCCAAAAGACTTTAACCGTCAAGCTGCAGTTTCTAATTGCATTTCCTCGTCATAAATTGAAAAATCTATGAGCAACAATGTCCGAATGACTGACAACTGTATTTGGAGTAAACGATGGAGCGAAAGTGGAATGTATACCTCGCCGGTGAGATCCACAGCACCTGGCGCGAAGAGATCATCAAGAAAACTAACAGTTTAGACCTGCCCGTAAATTTCAGTGGACCACAAAGCGACCATAGCAAATCTGATGACTGTGGAATTAAAATCCTAGGCGAAGAATCGAACAGCTTTTGGAAAGATCGTAAGGCTTCGGGGATCAATGCTATCCGCACTAAGGTCATGCTCAAAGAGTCTGATCTTATCGTGGTAAAGTTCGGTGAGAAATATCGCCAATGGAATGCAGCATTTGATGCAGGGATGGCAGCCGCTCTCAATATCCCCCTAGTAACTCTTCATGATCCATCCCTTGATCATGCTTTAAAGGAGATCGATGCTGCAGCACTTGCTAGCTGTCAAAAACCAGATCAGATCATTCAAATCCTGAACTATGTGATCCGCGGGGAATTACCATAGAGTCCAGACAGAAGTCCTTGATTCCCCCAATATTTCCCGATCAAGGGCTTAGCCAAAAAGGCATATTGTTTCAGCAGCCCCCCACTTGCTACATTCAACCAACAAATCTTATATGGCTCGAAAGGTGTTCCACATGGTTAGAATCCGCTTTTTTCTATTCTTGTCACTCTTGTTTCCACAATTTCTCCTAGGGTCCGGTGAGGACAAGGCTTTTAAAAACTTGCTTGAGGACATATGGCAAATCAATCTCAAAAACTCGCCTGAATTAGCCTTCACTCTCGGCCATGATGAGTATGCAGGAAAGTGGACAGACAATAGCCTAACCGCCATAAAGAAACGCGAAAAGCAGCAGAGAGATTTGTTGAATCGGCTAAACGAAATTTCAATGAAAGAGCTAAGTGAAGATCAACATATCAATTATAAAATTCTCCGCCATCGGCTCACGAACTCTGTAGAAGGACAAAAATTCCCAAGTTATCTGATGCCTATGAACCAAGTAGCTGGAATACAGATAACTTTACAAAGTCACTTTATCCGTGTTCCGTTAAGAAATCATCTACATCTTAAGGGTTATCTTGAGAAATTAGAGACTATTCCCAACCTATTTGATGATGTACGTTCCCACCTTGCTAAGGGCATAGAAGTAAAAGTACTGCTACCAAAATCTGCGATTCTTGGTGTCCCCGAACAACTAGAAGCTTTAACAGAGAAGAATCCAAAGAAAAATCCTATCACTAAAAGACTTTATTCCGAAATTAGAGGGTTAAGCGAGACGCAGGTATCGGACGCTCGGAAGAAAGCATCTACTATTCTCAGAAACAAGATTATTCCGGCTGTGAAGGAATTTAAACAATTTTTTGTGCAGCAGTACTTACCCAAAACAAGATCCAGTTACGGAATATTTGAGCTTAAAGATGGCCAAGAATGGTATGCTTATAGTGCAAAGAAGCATACTACAACTGACTTATCGCCTGAAGAAATTCATCAAATCGGTTTAAAGGAAGTTGCAAGACTAACAGATTTAATGGATCAGGTAAGGAAAGACGTTGGATTTAAAGGAGATCTCAGCAAATTTAAAAAACACCTGCTAACAGATAAGAAGTTCAAGTTCACAAGCGCTGATGAGATGCTCCAGATGTACCGCGCTGCATCCAAGGAACTGGATGGAGCCCTGGTAGGATTATTCGAGGACCTCCCTAAAATGCCTTATGGTGTTATCGCCCTCCCTCCTAGCCAAGCTAAAAGTGCGCCCGCAGCCTTCTATTCAAGAGGCTCTTTAGTATCGGGAACTCCAGCAAACTTTCTCTTAAATACGGACGCGGCTACATCGCGCCCCACTTGGAATCTGATGGCTCTAACCCTTCATGAGGCAGTACCAGGACATCACCTGCAAATATCCCTAGCACAAGAACTAGAGAATGTCCCAAAATTTCGACGTTTTGGAGGAGAAACAGCGTTCGTGGAAGGCTGGGGACTGTATGCAGAAGAATTAGGATTTGAAATGGGGGTCCTAAATGATCCCTATCATAAATTCGGAAAGTACAACTTTGAAATTTGGCGTGCTATTCGCTTGGTCGTCGATACTGGCATTCACTACAAAGGTTGGTCTAGGGAAAAGGCTATTCGCTATATGAAGGATAAATCTGCGCTTTTAGAAAAGAATATAGTAAACGAAGTGGATCGCTATATATCCTGGCCTGGACAGGCTCTAGCTTACAAAATTGGGGAACTTAAGATAAAAGAGCTGCGCAAATTATGTGAAAAGACTCTAGGAGATCGCTTTGATGTTCGAAAGTTTCACAAAGTGGTCTTAGGATCTGGTCCTCTTCCATTGCAAATTTTGGAGGAGCAAGTGATGAATTGGTTGGGTGAGCAAAAGACTAGTTCTTGAAACCTCCCTCCACTAAGCATTCGCTATAGTGGGGGATTCTTATCAGGATTTTCATCCTTCAAAGCATT
>JBNKNM010000235.1:0-8150 GCA_050293845.1 Pseudobacteriovorax sp.
TTCGTGATCGTATTCGTTTAAATGAAAAAATTGAATCAGTTTCCATCACTTCAGGAAAACCACAGATAAACTTTAAAAACGGTTCATGGGAAATATTTGATAAGGTTCTATTTGCATGTCATGGGGATCAGGCTTTAAAGTTAATTCATAACCCTAGTGCCAAGCAAAAGGAATTACTTGGCGCGTTTACCTATCAATACAACCATGTTTATCTGCATAAAGATAAAAAAGTGATGCCTAAAATTAAAGGTGTCTGGTCTTCATGGAATTATCGTATGGAGGTAGAACGCGAAAAAATTAAAGCACCGACAACCATATATTGGATGAATCGATTGCAAAACTTAAAATCGCGGAACAATTATTTTGTTTCCTTAAACGATCCAAATATGGTGCGCGATCGTTATATTGTCAAAGAAATCCATTATGAACATCCATTATTCGACCAAGCAGCAATCACAGCTCAGAGCTCATTGCCGGAATTGAACGAGAATTCCTCCCCACTGTATTTTTGTGGCTCCTATTTTCGTTATGGCTTCCACGAAGATGCTCTGACTGCAGCTGTTGATGTGTCCAAACAACTATTGAGGCGAGAACCTTGGTGAAAAGCAGAATATTACGTGCGAAAGTTTCCCACATACGAGAAGCTGGTAGGCATCGTTTTGTATACAATGTGTTCTATTTAATGATTGACCTATTGCGTATTGATACTGTGATAAAACCTATCCTTCTTTTGGCGCATAACAGTCCTAATGTTTTTTCGCTGAATTCAAAGGACTATATTGATTTTGGTAAATCGACAATTGCTGCAAATTTTACTGCCTGGTTGCAAACGATCTCTCCTGGTAAAGAACTGGAAGAACTGTATCTCATCACACACCCTCGGACTTTTGGTTATAGCTTTAATCCCATATCTATATTTCTATATCGCCTTAAAGGACATTCTAGATTATCTGTAGCAACAGAGGTGGATAATACGTTCGGTGAAGCTAAAATGTTTGCTTTAGGATCACTTGATGATCAAGGAGTTCTTCACCATACATTACCAAAGAATTTTTACGTATCTCCTTTTATTCCTCTCGATACCCAGTTTAATTTTTATATAAAATTATCAGAAACCAGTTTGTCTGTGAGAATCGATTCCTTGAAAGCAGATCATTTGTATTTAAGAGCGATGCTAAATGGTGAGTTTTTACCGTTAACTAATAAAAATCTAATCATGAGCTTTATAAAAAATCCCCACATAACGGCAAAGGTTATAGGAGGAATTCATTTTGAAGCTCTACGATTATATTTGAAACGAATACCCATTGTTCGTAAAGCAAGTGATCGAGATTTACAAAGGGATTACTATGATAGAAAACATTATTCCAAGCACATTTCGTAGATTTAAAAACTCTTCGTACCCGCTATTTGTAAAGATTATTGAAAAATACTTCTCTAATATGACGGCAGGGCGACTGGTTATCAAAGACCCAAAACGCGATATTCATCTTGTTTTTGGTAAGGATAAGCGAGTTGAGGCCGAGATAAATGTTAATAGTGTTGAATTCTATAGGCGATTGGTCGTCGGAGGTGATATTGGGCTAGCAGAAACGTATATGGCATCTATGTGGGATACTCCTGTTATCGATGATGTTATAAAATGGTTTATTTTGAATTTGACAACCAGTCCTGCTATGTCGGGGTCTCGTGCCAATATTAGTAACCCCCTTATTAATATTAAGGAAGTTGGTAATCGTTTGGGGCACCTTGTGAAGACAAATTCGAAGCGTGGTGCGCAGAAAAACATTAGCGATCATTATGATCTGGGTAATGATTTTTTTCGTTTGTTTCTTGATCCAACCATGACATATTCTAGTGCAGTTTTTACCAGAGCTACGTCATCCCTTGAGCAGGCGCAGCAGGAAAAATTCCGGCGATTAGCTTCCGCGGCTCGGATGGAGGATGGATTACATGTTCTTGAAATTGGAACAGGCTGGGGTGAGTTTGGTTGTTTTTTAGCCGAAAATTTCGATTGCAAGGTTACAACTACAACGATTTCGCGAGAACAGTACGAATTTGCAAAAAATAAGGTTGAAAATCGAGGTCTCGCGCATAAGGTTAATGTAATGTTTCGCGACTATCGTGAGTTGACTGGGCAATTTGATCGTCTTATAACGGTAGAGATGTTAGAGGCTGTTGGCGATAAATTTCTTCCTGTGTTTTTTCAAAAAGCTAATCAATTATTAAAACCTGCAGGGCTTATGACTCATCAAGTTATTCTGTGTCCTGATTCCCGTTACGAAAGCCTAAAAAATGGCATCGATTTTATTCAGAAGCATATTTTTCCGGGTTCCCTTATTCCATCCTTAGAAAAATTAATGTCCTCTGCAAATGAGCATGCTGAATATTTTCTGCTAGGATACGATGATTTTGGCAAAGATTACTGGAAAACCATAAAGATGTGGCAAAATCAATTAAATGAAAACCAGCAGAAGGTGAAAGCAATGAATTTCAGCCAGGAGTTCATTCGCAAATGGAACTACTATTTTTCTTACTGCGCTACAGCCTTTTATATGAGAAATATCACGGTAGGACATGTTACACTTACCCGAGTTAATAACTATGAATTGGGAGACGCATAACTATGGAAGCTATGCTAAGTCGGGGGATAATTCCGGAGTCAATAGTCAGGTTCGGGATAAAGCGTCTCCTAAAGCGAAGAATAGATGATGAAAATGCTGGTGATGTTGAAAAAAACCAGGATAAATTAAATAATCTGATTGAAAAGCTGAGAGCTTCTCCCATCGCCGTTGAAACGCAAGAAGCGAACCGACAGCATTACGAATTACCTGCTGAGTTTTTCGAGCTGGTCATGGGACGTTACTTAAAATATTCATCGGGTTATTGGGGAACCAATACTAATGACTTGAGTGCAGCAGAAAAGAATATGCTCGATCTATATATCGAAAGAGCTGATATTAAGGATGGTTTGAATGTGCTGGATCTTGGCTGTGGTTGGGGATCTTTTAGTTTATATGCAGCGAGAAAATTCTCTAATCTTTCTGTAACTGCAGTGTCGAACTCAGCGATCCAGAGAAAATTTATCTTAGATCGGATTGAGCAGTGGGACCTTAAAAATCTGACGGTTATTACTCAGGATATTAACAATTTAGAAATAAAGCATGATTTTGATCGTATCATTAGTATTGAGATGTTTGAGCATATGCGCAACTATGAAGCCCTTCTTGAAAAAGTTGCGAGCTTTCTAAAGACAGATGGTTCCCTTTTTGTCCATATTTTTACTCACAAGAACTTAGCTTACCTTTTCGACGATAATGATGAAACAGATTGGTTGACCCGTAACTTCTTTACTGGTGGGACGATGCCGAGTGACCATCTACTCTATTACTTTAATAAAGATCTCTCCGTTCAAAAACATTGGGTTGTTAATGGCCATCACTATAGTAAAACCAGCGAGGCATGGCTTCAAAACATGAAGAAAAACCGCAAACGAATTATGGAAATTTTTCAAGTGCATTACGGCGATGAAGCTATCCGATGGTGGAATTTTTGGAAGATTTTTTTTATGGCCTGTGCGGAGTTATGGAGTTTTGATCAAGGTAATCAGTGGCATGTTAGTCATTACCTGTTGAAAAAGACACACCCGTGAGTCATCCCGATAAGGTCTCGATTTATTGTTATGGTTTAGCCGAGTGGGGCTGTAATGCCATCGAAACTTTTTTTCGTATTAACCTGCTAATCTATTGCACAGATACTTTAAATCTATCCCCTGGAACAGCTGGAATCATTGTTGCTGTAGGGGTGGTATGGGATGGGATCACCGATCCCATAGTTGGTACTTTGTCTGATCATTTCAACAGCCGTTGGGGACGACGGATTCCACTGATGTTTCTTGGTATGATAACCTTGCCTTTGGTGATCTGGGGATTATTTTCTATTGCACCTGGAGCTACTTTTTTAACTTGGAAGTTTGCTATTCTATACTTGCTTTGCAATACAGCACTAACACTAATAGCCGTTCCCCATGCTGCATTAGCAGGTGATATTAGTCGAGATGGCAAAGTAAGAAACCAAGTCTTTGCTGTTCGCTATTTTTACACCATAGTCGGGTTATTGACTGGAATTGCCCTGCCGGGTTATATTTTTCAGAAATATGGTATAAGTCATGAAAGCTATGTTATTGCTAGCAGTTTTATAGCTATGATTATTTTTGTGACCAGCCTGATCAGCATTGGGGTTTCGCGAAGATTTGAATCTACGGCTGTGCAAGAACCCAGCTCAATGTCGCCATTGAAAAATATGCAAGAGGCCTTAAAAAACCGTCTATTTATCATCTTAGTACTTGCATTTTTAGCAGCGACCATTGGTCAATCCATTAATGCAAGTATAGCGCTCTATTACTACAGGTACCGCCTTCAATTCGTTGAGAGGGATGTACAGTCAATTCTAATATTATTTTCACTTGTTATAACTCTTTCACTTCCCGTTTGGTACTATATAGCCAATAAGGTCGACAAGGCAAAACTGCTGAGCAGTGCTATCATCTTGTTGGGGATGCTTGGCTCAATTGGCTATCCTCTGTTTCCCCCTAAGATTCTAAGTCCCATCTATGCTATGGCTATTGTAGGAGGTATCTTAGTGGGAAGTGTGTTCTTGTTAGAAGTAATGCTTGCTGATATTGTCGATAATAATACCTCTTCTGGGGAACAGGCCAATTATGGAGTTTACTTCGGCATATGGAAGTTTTCTGCAAAGTTAGCAAGGGCAGGGGCCATTGGTCTTTCAGGTTTATTACTGGAATTGATCGGATTTTCCTCTCAGGTCAGCCAACAGTCCCTATCTACTATTCGAGGCATAGGTATATTGTTTGGTCCTGGGGTAGGTTTGTTTTTTATAATGGGTGGTTTGATCGTACTTCTGCTGGGGTGTCAGAGCTTAAGGAGCTTTTCTTCCATGAAGTCTCCCTGAATAGCGGCGTTATAAAAATGTCGTTTTAAAGTTTAGATTTGGGGGTTACAAACTGAATGATAACCCGGGAAAATCTCTCATTGGCATCCGTATCAAACAGCGAAAATTGATTTAATTTGGGGTCATATACATTATTGACTTTAAAAGCTTTCACAATTGATTTTCCCGTAGGTAACGTATCAAACTCTATCCGCCCTTTATTGCCCAGTGTCTCGAAATCAAACTCGAGGAGGCCGATATTAAAAGCCTCTTTATTGATAAGTTCGAACTTTAAAACCTGATCACCTTTGAGTTTCTCTAGATGAATATTCAGTAGAATGTGGGGGCCTAGAAAAGTCTTGGCTTCTCCGGCTGTGGTAACAATTTGTGGTGTAAGCCGATTGCGTTGCATATCAATGGCAAAGCAGTACGAGCCTACCATTATCATTGATAAGGTAAAAATAAAGCGATACATTGTTCCGATCCTCAAAAAATCAAAAAACCTCGCTTATTTTATCGGCTGAAAGTTTAGGGAACTTAAGTAAAAAAATCTGATATTTTGGAAATTGTATAATCGCTATGGTTTTAGTGGATTGAGATGGCTTGGGAAAGGATTCTGGGAATCCTTTCCCTATTTATTTTGGGGCTGTTGCTTGGATTGTTCGTAAAGTTGGTCAAAATTTATGGGTGCTAAAACGAGAGGAGGAAAACTGCCTTTTAGGCACATGCTGTCAATGGCTTCTCTTGCGTAAGGAAAAAGTACGCTCATGCAAAATGTACCAAGAACTCGGTTTAAGTTTTCACCCTCCAAGCCCTTTATCATGAAGATTCCGGCCTGCTCAACTTCAACAATAAAGGCGGACTTTTCGTTAATTTTGACTGTTGCCGTGATTTCAAGGCACGCTTCGTATAGATCGCCCTCAATTTTCTGATTTTGATTCCTAATGTCCAAATTAACTTTGGGTTCCCATTTAGACTTAAAGCTCGCTATTGGGTCAGGAGACTCAAATGAGAGATCCTTTAAAAAAATTCTTTGAAGAGCAACCTGAACTTGATTTTGATTTGACATATTATCTCCTTTTTCAAATACTGCGGTGGAGCGGCCAGGGGAATCTAGTTCAATTTTTGCTGATTAACTAGAACTTTTTTAATTACTAGTGTGCATCGACATGTCAAGGTGTAAGATAGCGATTGCAGTATAGTACATTGGGTTAGTGGATTGTTCCTGAGAGCTAATTGTATTCTTAAGGGAAGTCTACTAAAGTAATAGTTTAGTAGAATTGGAAATTTGAGATGCTTCGTATTTTGGGTTCTCTATTGGTTAGTGTGTTGAATCGAACAAATTTTCTTTTTTTATTATGTTTGATGCCCCAGCTGGCTTGGGCTTCATCAAATGGACATGGTGACATTACCTTTCCCTTGCCTTTAGATGCTTATCAAGACGCTGAGCTAGGTTTATGGGATAAGATTTGGCATCGTATAGACACCGATCCATTTAATTTGGCTGCTTTGATCATTTTCCTACTGGCTATCTCTCATACTTTTTTGGTAAGTAAAATCACACATATCGCTCACAAAATCCAACACAACTACATCCAGAAACGCATCAAGGAAGGGGTCGTCGGTAGGGGCAATCAGGATGTCTCTTTCCTGGCAAAGTTACTGCACTTTCTTGGTGAGGTTGAAGCCATATTTGGCATCTGGGTTTTGGTTCTAATGGCTGCCATTTGGATCTTTAGAGGCTGGTCAACAGTCGTATACTATATCAACGAAAAGGTGGTCTATATTGAGCCTATGTTTGTCGTTGTCATAATGACTATTGCTGCGACAAGGCCCATATTGAATTTTTCCGAAAATCTTTTGCGATTGCTAGCGAGCCTAGGAAAAGGGAGCATTGCTGCATGGTGGTTTGCCATATTGATCGTAGCACCTATTTTAGGATCATTTATCACCGAACCAGCAGCTATGACAATTGCAGCGATGTTGTTAGCCAAGCAATTTTTTCGGCTCAAACCGAGTCAAAGCTTTAAATATGGTACCCTTGGTTTACTTTTTGTCAATGTTTCCGTAGGAGGCACTTTGACGAACTTTGCGGCTCCTCCGGTCCTTATGGTGGCTGCACCATGGAAGTGGTCAACAAGCTATATGATGATGCACCTTGGTTGGAAAGCGATTCTTGGAATTATCATCTCCACAATAGTTTACTTTCTATTTTTTCGCAAAGAATTTGTAAAGTTAGAAAAGTATGCCGCCGAGCACCCGCAAGGGGTTATTGAAGTAACATCCGAAGACCATACCAATGTAGTTCCTATCTGGGTTACTTTGGTGCACATTGGGTTTCTCATCTGGACCGTGGTTAACGCCCATTATCCCGCCTTGTTTATCGGAGGGTTTATTTTCTTTTTGGGATTTAAAGAAATGACGCCCCAGCATCAGAACCATTTAGAGCTAAAAACGGCTATACTAGTAGGGTTTTTCCTAGCTGGACTGGTGAATCATGGTGGTGTCCAGGGTTGGTGGATTGCTCCGGTGCTAGGAGCATTAACAGAAACGCCTTTGATGATCACTGCTACATTGCTAACAGCATTCAACGATAACGCAGCTATAACCTATTTAAGTACTTTAGTCCCGGGGTTAACCGATGGACTCAAGTATGCTGTAGTAGCGGGGGCTGTGACAGGTGGGGGCTTGACAGTAATCGCTAATGCTCCAAATCCAGCTGGTCAAGCTATATTAAATAAATTCTTTACCAATAATAGTGTCAATCCCCTATACCTTTTGTTTTCGGCTTTGTTACCGACCATTATTATGGGACTGGTTTTTATGTTGCTATAGCTCGGATGTTATGATGCAGGCCAACATGAGGTGAGGTATTTGCAGAAGTTTATCCTTCTTGTTTGTATACTAGTTCATGAAGCTGCCGCTGCTCAGGAGGGCATAAGTCAGCCGTTCATCGGTCCTGCTGCAGAAGCTTATCGCTACCTGCTTAATCGATCTCTGATCCTAAGTATCTTAAATTGGGATACATATGTGAGGGATCACAAATTCGATCTGGAGGACAGAAAAGTAAGTTCTCAGGCTGGCACCGCTTTGGTATCAGCAAAACTCTATAAGTCCAGATACTTCAATCTTTGGGGGGGAATGTCCTACTATAACCGTCAATATGACGGTTCTTCGGAGCTCAAATTTGGCGAGACCAC
>JBNKNM010000236.1:0-8128 GCA_050293845.1 Pseudobacteriovorax sp.
GAAAAACAATATATAACTTACTTTAATTTGGGCTATGTATCAATTTTTGATGAGCTCTCCGTATATTATTGCTACTTTTCGTGGCGTTTTGGCCTTTTGAACTGCAAAAAAGATGCTCGTTCATGTTAATTTTCGCGTTAAAAGGAGCTTTTATGAAAGCAATTTCACTTACCTCTAGATCCTACCTGGGAAAGGCTTTTGCTGTAGCAGCATTAGGTTTAGCTGTGGGTGCCCAAGCCATGGCAGATGTTAGGGGATTGCATAGCGACAAGCGTGTACCTGGGGAATACATTGTTGTTATGAAAAAAGATATCGGTGCCAATAAAGTCTCCAGATTGGCCGCCGTTCGGAGCTTTGCCAACTATGTGGAAAAATCTTTCCAAGCCAAAGTCATTCACCAATATCAAAAGGTGCTTCCTGGTTTCGTCGTAAATGCGAGCGAGGCGGCAATTTCTGAATTGGCAAAAGATAAAAATGTCGATTTTGTGGAAACCAATGAGTATGTATCCATCAACGCCACTCAGTCTAATGCACGTTGGGGCCTCGATCGGATCGATTCCCGAACCGGTAAAGATTCAGTTTATTCTTATGCAACAACAGGTAAGGGGGTTCACGCTTATATAATTGATACCGGATTCCGTAGTACCCATGAAGAGTTTGCCGGAAGAGTCGGAGAAGGATTTACTAACCTTGATGATGATGTCGGAACAGAAGATTGTCATGGTCATGGCACCCACGTTGCGGGGATCCTTGGCGGTACTACATATGGGGTTGCTAAGGAAGTCATCCTTCATCCTGTTAGGGTTATGAATTGTAAAGGTACTGGTACCAAAGCTAATGTAATCGAAGGCATTGATTGGGTTGCTGCCAACGCCAAGCTACCCGCCGTTGCTAATATGAGCTTGGAAGGGCTAGCTTCAGCTGCACAGGATATGGCTGTTTCTTATGCCGTTTTTGAAAAAGGCGTTGTGTTTGCTGTGGCTGCTGGAAACTCCGATACAGATGCTTGTACCGTGTCTCCGGCTCGCGAAGATTCCGCCCTTACAGTGGGTGCGCTAGCGGAAGATGATGCTAGAGCTTCTTTCTCCAATTTTGGACCATGTATTGATATTTTTGCCCCAGGCGTAGCTATTGAATCGGCTTGGAATGGGTCTGATACCGATACCAAATATTTAGCCGGTACCTCAATGGCCAGTCCTCATGTGGCAGGAGCCGCGGCCCTATTGCGCGAGCAGTTTCCCAATGAATCAGCCTATCTGATTACTAGAAGAATTATAGCTAACTCGGTAGAAGGCGCCGTTTCAGATCCAGGACGCGGCTCAGTGAACCGCTATCTTTATACAGCACCTGAAGGCTCTGCAGCACCAGCCCCGACTCCTTTTGAAGCACCTTTCGGTGATAAGGTTACACACTTGTTGAAGGAAGCTGTTCCTCTGGGCAATGAAGCCGATGGTAATCTTCTTTACGGTTGTATCGCTTTCAAGAATGATGCATTTATCCCAGGAAAATACGGGCCTCACCTTAGTGCCTGTAATATTGCTCTAAACGGCGTCGAAGACCAAGGATTCACCTTCGGCTTTATTACGGGTAAAAATGCCAGTTGGGTTTCTGCCAGTACGAATAGTATACCAGCTGGTAGTATTGTTTATGGCGATCTTGGCGGATCGGATCAATATCTGTGTCGCGCTACCTTGTCCGAGGGTCTCCATCTTGGCCAAGTCACTGATAATGGCGACTGCCTCATTCCCTATGGTGGCAATGTGGAAAGTCTAAGCAGCTTTGAAGTTCTCGTCGCAGACTAAGAGCTGATAACTGATCGACTAATCCTCAAACCTAGATTGTGGAACATGGTCAGGGGATTCTTCAACAAATAGCGGGGGCAGCAGCGCCCCCAATAGAGTTTTTCTCCGAAACCAATAAAGCATGCTCAACGATAGAAAGATCTTTGTTGGGTTTCCATCCACACCCAAAATGGCCATATATTCAAGCCAGATTCCAGTAGATCTCATCTATGGACACAAACTCAAATTTCGCAGCTAGCACTAAATTTTCTTTCTTAGATTTTCATTAGAGGTTTCGCGCATCGATCTAATCATTTCACTTTTGATTAAAGAACGGATAGAGGTCACGGCATTATCGATCCTTTGGTGATGAAAATTGCTTAGCTTATCAGCTTCTGCCGTATATGCAAAACACACTATGGCAAGTTTTTTTCAATGTGTAGTTCAATATTATAAGCTATAATTTCTTTTAAATATCTAGTAGTTGAATTTGGAGTGTAAAGCTAATGGAAATAAGTTTTAGTATCCGAATAAAATTTCTAGCTATTATCATGCTATTTTCCACGCCTACGCTTGGAAAGTCAGAAAATTCAGTCAGTTTCGCTTTGGATCTTCATCCGATCGGTAAAACTAACTTTCACTGGAATGGCTATTCTACGGATTTTGCATCAGCTGGTTTGGGTCTCCAAATGGACTTACACTCGTACCGTAAATGGCTGGACCATAATATCTATCTTAACTATTCAAAGATGATTCCCCAACTTATTACAGCTGATGATTTTGAACTGAAAAATTTATTTAGAATTAACTGACATGTAGAGATTTCAAAACCAGCTTTTATGAACTTATCAACTTCACAGAGAATTCATAAAAGCCAGATGGACTTCCTTCTCCTGAATTTCAAGATAAGAAAGAGTCTGCTTTTGCGAGGTATGGTTAAATGCGGTCATTAAAATTGAAAGCTGCAAATGGCCTTGGATATGACTATCCAGCAAAAGATGGTGTGTGTGGGTTCCAACCAGTACTAAACCTTCGAGATTCCATGGTGGACAACACTGGGATGTTCAGCTACCAAATGGCAAACACAAAAATGTATGAGACATTGAACAATTGAAGGCAAAAAGTGCTATTTATGACTTTCCTTTAAAGTGGTTTGCTTTGTTAAGCCTTGGCTGCATTATTTTTAGAAGTATCAGTATACTCATAGGTGGTTATTTCATATAAGTTCCCGTATGGATCTGAGAAATAAATTGACCATGAAAGCTGGTGATCGCTTTCGCTAAAATGAATATCGTTTTTAACTAGAACTTCCTTCCATAGTTGATAATTAATTAAGTCCACAGCGAAAGCGATAGTTGTACTTTCATTGTTGGCGCCCTGAAATAAAGCGATATGAACGCCTCCATTTTCGATTGTCAGTGGACCGCCATTGATAAACCATCTTTCTAAGGCCTCAACTCTCTTGAAGTCCAAAACAGATTTGTACCACGTTTCCGCTTCCAATTGATTTGGCACATAAATATGAACATGATCTATTTTAATTAAAAAAGGCATGGAATTTCTTTCTTAGTTGAGAGTAGGGCTACGAATAGCATTTGCAATGGTTAATAGATTGTCATCGGGAAGGTCGAAAAAATCCCCGATTGTAGAAGTATCTTTAAATGAGGGATCTATTTCACATAGCTCTTGAAATGAGTATTTGAGTTTCACTATTGGGAAATGATTTGTTTCCCTGAAAGATACGTATGCTAAGATAACATTTTTCTTCAATCTAAAAGTCCTTTCAGGGGTCAATCAAAAATTTTTTAAAGCCCCTTGGTATATTACTAGTAATTTCTATCTGCCTTTTGTCTGAGACTCCTGATTAGCAAGCCCAAGATCGGATAAAGAGTTGTCAAAAACTTTATCAATTCATTCATCCTCGATTAATCCGGACTCACTTAACCTTAATAACCCATGACGATGCTCCTCGTCATACCTCTATTCAGCGTCTAATAATAACCGATGAAACTTTTTCTCGAAGGATGCAACTTTTTTGGTGTTCAAGCGTCTTATTCTTGGTACGTACGTTTCACTTCCTAAGGTGTAAAAATGAAAGCTTTAATTCTGTGTGGGCTACTACTATCAGCCCCAGTATTTGGACAGTTTGGATTTAATTTAGGTCATTATATTAAGGGGACTTGGATTTTTCATGAAAATAAGAATCTGACCACAAGTGCTTATAAATTTACGTTTCGAGCTGATAAAACCTGCCACCTTGTCTCCTCTGATGGAGCGTCAGATTGCCACTGGAAGATCAATTCTGGAAACGTAGATATTGATCTGGAACAGCCATTACTTTCAGAAGGCCTGAGTTACGAAGCTGATCCTTCAACTGGTAACCTGAAGGAAGTGGTATACCTGCAAAAAACTCAGGAGTTTACACTAAGTATTCTTAAATTCGACTTTTTCCAACCTCTGTGGAAATTAACGTATCAAAGCGTTTGGGAGTTTCCAGAAAACAGTGAAATTCCAGCTCGAACCCAAGATGAAACCACAATCGATAATCTAATGGCACAGCCTTACAATCGATTGAAAGGTCTAAAGCCCACGAGCACAATGGCCTTAAACTTGCCGCTAGAATTCGGTAGCAGTGGTGGAGTTCTGCGTTTTAACGAAGATTTTTCTGCTGATATGATTTTAGGGTTCAATGAGTTCGAGAAAAAGCCTATTTTTTGGGGTGATTCCGATGGTAGTCTCCTATTAAGCTATACGCCAGGTGACTCCATTACCTATAGAGTTCTGGATAAGCAACCTCTTGGTTATTATGTTCTTGCAGAAAGGAATCTATTCGGTAAGGAGTCGATTCAGTCCACCTTTGTCGGTATCGTCGATGTAGAAATTATGAATCAGGTGGTAGAGCGTGATGATATTCTAGGACAATGGCAATTAAGCGACAAAGATGATGTGACTTATGAATTTACTGACGAAGGTAAGTTTGGATTTTCAAGTGATGAGGATGAATTTCCTTATTCTACTGAGGGCTATTGGCGACTTGAAGATAACCGATTTGCGGCATACCGTTATCGACATCCAGATACCTACGAAGAGTTTAATTTCGAAGAATCTCGCAAGTGCTTGGAAGGTGAAAACCCTGAGGAATGCATGTTGTTTCAATCAAGGGACTATCAAATACTAAACCGACATGGCAATGATGAGATCTTAGTTCTGCGGCAATTAAAGTTTCCGGAACTGGAAAGTATTTCTACCTTTATC
This sequence comes from Pseudobacteriovorax sp., assembly GCA_050293845.1. Taxonomy (GTDB): domain Bacteria; phylum Bdellovibrionota_B; class Oligoflexia; order Oligoflexales; family Oligoflexaceae; genus DT-89. The sequence goes on from JBNKNM010000236.1 coordinate 5,037, forward strand.
CATCCATTCTACAGAAAATAATTAGATATTTCTAACTACGGTGGGAAAGCTTTATGGCTCCCACCCTTGTCGACTTAGAATCCTCAAGGAACCCCAATAGAACTATTGGGTATAAATATTTAATATTCCTTAACTCGGTATGTTCAATTGGTAGCGTAGAGTCTTCATATTCCCGGAAGCGGCACTCTATGTCTCTTAATGTCCCTAGGGTTAGATTGAATGAAACAGTACAACGGTAAATGATTTAGCTAAGAGAAAAGAGCTTGTCTTTTCTCTTCCCGATTTAGTCCTTTGTGCGATAAAAATAAGGCTGTGCGCCTTTGAAGTTACGTGCCTAATTTTAAGAATAAGCATCAATCGCTGCATACATCGCCTGGTTAGTCGAGACGTGACTTTTCTCTGTAGATTCAACAAAATCAAAGTTTTGCAAAGCACTTTTTTCTAAACCGGAAAACTCAAACCGGATCGGCATACCTTTAGGAAGTCATAGAAAAGATAGCTACCCTCGAGGATATGATGACGTTTATAATAGTTTCAAAGAAGAAAATAGAAAGGCAACCAGTCGCTATATCCTAATGTTTGAAATTGGTTTTGGAATCTAAGTGACATTATCATTTTTAATAAATTTGAGATAATTGCAAAATAGGGTGATAACTGAAAATGAGTCACAAATGGGGATGGGTCGATAATCCGGACACGTTCGGACAGTATTTTGCTAGACCAGGTTGTCAAATTATCGAAGCTAGTGAGCGGGGTTTCAAAATTCGATCGCTATTCCATCTGACCGCTGGGTTTTAAATTATTGTTCAGGAGAACTACATGTAGCGGCCTGAAGTCCAGAGTTGAGTCCTTCTTTGACTAGAGACCTAAATATTACTTATTATGGAATTACGTCTGTCCATGCTCCTTGAGCGATTCATTTTATCCTTAAAATTGATAGTTTTAAAGTCCTTCTGAAATCCTTCCGCCGAATATCACACACAGAAATTTGCGACGAAATCGTTAAGGATACCATGAGGGCAATGGATCCATAGCTGAGCCGTCAAACATTTTATTTTTATCTACAAAATTAGCTACATTCCATGATTCTAAGTCTTGGTTAAAATTAGAATCATAAAACATAAGGCTCATGTCAGTCACACGGGAAACATCCCAATTGCCTATGGGTTGATTGAACAGAGTTCCAATAAACATACAGCTCATATTAGTAACATTTGTAGTGTTCCAATTAAGTGGCTGATTGAATGAATTTGCATAACTAAACATATAAGTCATGGTGGTGACATTCGAAGTATTCCATACTAAAAGCTGGTTAAAGGAAGAGGCACCATAAAACATAAAGTCCATAAAATAAACATTTGAAGTGTCCCAGTTTAGAGGCTGGTTAAAAGATTCAGCATTGTTAAACATGCCAGTCATGAAAAAAACATTAGCAGTGTCCCAGTTTAGAGGTTGATTAAATGATGAGGCTCCATCAAACATGTAACTAACGCCATATAGATTAGAAGTATCCCAATTTAAGGGCTGATTAAATGATGAGGCTCCATCGAACATGTGGCCCATTGCAGTCACATTGGAAGTGTCCCAATTTAGGGGCTGATTAAAGGAAGCGGCACCTTCGAACATTCTACTCATGTCAGTAACATTTGAGGTGTCCCAGGTTAATGGCTGATTAAAAGATGATATATCCAAAAACATGCCACTCATGTTCGTCACATTTGATGTGTTCCAATTTAGGGGCTGGTTGAATTGAGCCCCGGAAAACATATAGGCCATATTAGTAACTTTAGATGTGTCCCAGTTTAGAGGCTGGTTGAAGGAGGAAGCACCATTAAACATGCCATTCATATTAGTAACATTGGAGGTATTCCACTCTAGTGGTTGGTTAAAGGTAATAGCATCAATAAACATACCACGCATATTAGTAGCACTGGAGGTATTCCACTCTAATGGCTGATTAAAGGACTCAGCTCCATAAAACATATCGCTGAAATCAGTTACACTAGATGTATCCCATTTTAATAGCTGATTGAAGGAATATGCATAAAAAAACATCCCACTCATATTAGTAACACTGGAGGTATCCCATTCTAGAAGCTGATTAAAGGATCTGGCACCATAAAATATGTTGCTCATATTAGTAACGTTGGAAGTATCCCATTCTAATGGTTGATTAAAAGACTTCGCTTCGTAAAACATACCACTCATGTTGGTAACACTAGAAGTATTCCACTGTAGGGGTTGGTCGAAAAAGGAAGCGTCATAAAACATATTACTCATGTTAGTAACCATTGAGACATCCCAGTTTGAAAAAGATATTTTTTCAAAATTGGGATCGATTTCTTTAATGATGTCAATATATAAGTGAGAAAGGTCATTAAAACCAATATAGATTTCCTTTGGTGGCTGTTCCACATCTAGTAAACTTAGTAGCTCTTCCCTATTTCTAGCACAAGCAATAGCCTTGTCCTCACATATATCTACATCGTAGGTTGAATCATCACTGTTATTAGGTACTTCAGTTTGATTTTTATCTTTTTTGGAACAAGAGGAACAACAAACAAACAACGCTGATATTAGAAAAAGTAGTAGCTTATGGGACATAATCGTACTCAGTTAGCTATTGCTATAAATAGCGTTGGTGTTTACAAACATGCTACGAAAACCAATGTAAGGATAATAGGCGTAAAATGTTATAAAATCCATGGGGCTGATTAACTATTTTTGCGGTTACATTTCAATTGGTTAGATGCGTCATCTTGATAGATGCAATATACGATCGGTCAATGATGTCTCCCTTGGCTTCCACCTCACGAGGGGAGATCCCAATAGATCTCGTCTATGGATACAACCTCAAATTTTGAAGCCAACACTAAATTTTTTTCCTTAGATTTTCATTGGAGATCTCGGTCATCGATCTAATCATTTCGGATTTGATTAAAGAGCGGATAGTGGTGACGACATTATCGATTCTTTGGTGTTGAAAGTCGCTTAGTTCCTCAACTTCAGCCGTATTTTTAACAAGTTCCATGAGGAGTAGCCTAATATCGCCACTGACTTTCTGTGGAGCATAAAGAACCGAGTCTCTTGCT
>JBNKNM010000237.1:0-8123 GCA_050293845.1 Pseudobacteriovorax sp.
TTATCAAATCTAAGACGGTTCAATATTGTTTTAGCAAGAGCGACACTGCGCTTATTAAAAGAAGATTTTGAAAACCAAAAAAAATAAAACATCAGGAAAGATTCATGGATCTTCAGAAAGAAGTGAGTAACGCAATCAAACAATGGCAAAGCGAAAATAGTAGGGTGAGAACACTTGGGTTTCTATCTTACAAAACAGGCATTGCTTACAGTACCTTATATAGAATGAAAAACAAACAGTTCGGTCATAGCTTTGAAACAACCTTTGAAGTCATCAAGTATCTTTATAATTCACATGAAGCTATGGAATTTTTAATGAGGCACTATCCATTTATGAAAGGATTTTGTGAAAACGATGAATGGAAATCAGCCTGTTAAATGTACTGGTATACAAACCGATTTTATGAAAGGAAATAATTATGAAAATAATGTTTATAGTAGCTATTTTCTTGATAGAAACTTTAGCCATTTCACAAACTAATATTCATTGGAGACATGAAATTGGTCTGTGTTATGGGCGTTGGGGATACCTTAGTTATATGGCGTGATTTTATAGTCAAACTGAAACAAGAAAACGCAAATATTTCACTTAAGTGAAACTAAAATCAATAAATCGATAAATAAACTAAACCTAGGAGTAATTTAAAATGAATTATAAAATTCTAATTATATTAACAATATTTATTTTTGATAGCTTAATCCTTGCTAAATCTAACCCAGAAGATGGACCTCTTTTGCTACCAGGACCAATCACTATACCTGATGAGAATATTACTTTTGATGACTGTGAAAGTTTCGGATCAGACGATTATGCTACAGCTTGTATAAACACTAGAAGTGTTGAAGATCCTACTTTATATTATGGAATAGAATTTTTAGATACATATCCTCAATATCGTCGCTATTACGATTTTCAGGTAGAAAATACTAGTAGTAATACCATTACCTGTAATACATCATACAGCGTATCCCACTCATACTTTCGTATTGATACAGAAGAAGACGGCTGTGAAGTTCCTGGTGGAACTGGTGAGTTTCAAATAAAGACAGAAAATATTACAAAGGAACTCTACCTAAAACCTGGTGAAACTAAATCTTTCAAAAGCTTAAGAAATACTCTTTATAACAATAGTCGGTCAAGCGCCACTTTATATCAGGAAGCCTTATATTGTAGCGCTTCAGGGATAAGTCCTAACTGTCGAATAGGCTGTCCCGATAAAAACATTCTTCTAGGGGATCAATCTTGTGCTTTAGGATGTGAAACGGATGAAGTGAAGGTTTTAGCTGGTCAATACGATGACATACCAAGTGTCACTAAATCAGATAATAATACTTGCAATCGCATTACGATAAAATACAGTTGCCCCACAACAGGTGGCACCATGAATAAGCAAACTATAGCACAAAAATTTGGTGCTAGGAATAGTAGCAATGAATGTGTAGATGGGTGTTTGATTAATAATACGGGTTATATCGTTGGCCAAGAAGCTGAAGAACCAGAGAGTGAATTTACTCGCTATGATGAAGGGTTTACTTTTAACGCTCGATGTAGTCGTTTGACTAAATACAAAACATGCGTTGCTCAACTCTCTACTACTAGTAGAGACGTCATTAAGTATGTGGGTTGGCTTCAAAAGGATAAAACAACTTGTTCTCGTCATAAAAATTGTGAAATTGGAGGTAAATTTATCGACCATGGAAGCGAAGGCTTTACCTTAAGTTCCTGTAGTGGTGGTGTTGTAAAGCAAAAATATTATAGCTGTAATGAAGGTGTAAGTACTTATCTAAGGGAGACAAAATATCCATGTAGACCTACTGGAGGAGGGCCTTATCCTTTTAATCCAGAAGAATAGTTTTTCGATCTTACGTGAATTAGCATAGGTTAAACTAACTTAATATTAAAATAAGGTATCATTGCATGGTTAAGATGAAGTTCATTTTGGTAACGATATTTTACCTACTAAATCAACAAGTATTAGCAGATGAAACCGTAGGCTCCATAAAGGGTAAAGTAGATGTTAACCACAAGGGACAGCTATCTTACTATGTGCCCATTGATCTTATCCCATCGGCGTTAGGCGTTAAGCCCGACGTTGCCCTTGGGTTTAACGCGGGATATGCAAAGTTTTTTAGCACATCAGGATGGTATCTTAGTCCAAACGAAACCATTGAGCGGTGTATTCCTCAGTATAAAAGCAACAAGCAAGAGCCAACGTTTTGCATCAATGGTGAAGAATTAGTGTTGATTGATGGGGTTTTTGGTGAAATTGGTAGTGAGTACCGTTCTTATTATAACTCTATTAATAAGGTAGTTAAAACCGATGGTGGGTTTGAAGTTATATCCAAAAGTCGCGATATAACTTACTACGAAACAAAAACACTGAATCAAGAACACGAGGTCGTAATTTGGTCGAAATCTTTAGTGGAAGATGCAAATGGTAATACGATTTCTTATAATTACTACGGTAATGACTATGAAAAAAAATACTTAAAATCTATTTCCTATGGTGCCAACATAAACACCAACCTAACTGATTATCGGTTCGTCGAGTTTTTATATCAAGATACGAACTATGATCTACCCAAATTTTACTTTGGAACCGACAGTAACGAAAGGATGATTCTAAGTCAGATAGTTATTAAATCCTTTGATAGAACCGTGTGGACCTATTCTCTAAGCTGGCATCAACTTAGCAGCTCCAAATATATTTTAAACTCATTAACTAAGTGTTCGGCTACGGACGTATGCCTGCCACCACAAGAATTTGTCTATGAGGGCGTTGAGCATAGCATTCCTAGTTTGACAGCGGCTAGCTATGGTAATCTTTTTTCTGGTGATTTGGCTTGGAATAAAAGTAATGATAATAGAATTTCTACAGACCTGAACTATGATGGCTACCCAGATCTTTTAGCCTTTAGAAAGGGGCAAATCCATTACAGCTATGGATCTGAGTCAGGCTACACACCTAGAACAGCACTCAGATATAGAGACATGGCTCGATGGGAACGAGAATTTCCTGTAAAGGTTGGTGATCTTGACTATGATGGTTATGCCGATGTGGTTCAGTTTGATCGCGAAGGTTATACCATTATCAAGGGTAATAGCAGTGGTTTCGAGCCTGTAAGCCAGCGCTTTACGGGTATAGTAACGCCCTATGTGCCTACAGCATTAAGGGAGTTAACAGACTTTGATGGCGATCGGGATTTAGATCTCATTCATATCGAGCTAGATGGTACTTACCTATCTGAATTCGATAGAGAAACATTTTCTTTCAAAGCTCCGGTTTTGCTCAGAGGAGGATTTCAACGCTCCAACCACGATTCAGACTGGCACATATATTTTGTCGATGTCAACAACGATGGTGAAAATGATTTTCTTAGTTATACGGACACCGATGTTATGGTTGCTCTGCGGCAAGGAGATGGGTACACAACGCCACGCTCTTGGAGTCGTAGTTCTACAATATTAGTCCGGCAAAACATCAATTATAATCAGGGTTTTTCTGACTTTAACCAAGATGGCTACACCGATATTTATATGGTGAACAATAGAGGACTTTATGTTGCCTTTAGTACCGGAACAAGCTTCCTTGACCCCATTCTCGTATCAGAAACCATCAATGCTCGCACCTATAGTGGAGCTAGCACGACTATCTTAGCCCATGATTTCAATAACGATGGAACAACAGATATTGTGGTATCTAGGGGAAATAAGTTATATTGGCTTGAAGGTAGCCAAGTGCTGCACACGACTGCCTTAGAGACAGAACTCGATCCTGGCTTTCGCGGTGCTATTAATCCACGGTTGCACGATATCACTTTAAGCGATTTTGATAACGATAGCGACGATGATATTATCATCTTCAACTCTAAAGAACTGCAAATTATAAAAAACGAAAATACTAATCCCAGGCTAGTGTCCATCCGCGATGGCTATCAAAATGTGACGACGATAAGCTATCAGAATACGCGAGGTTCAGTGATTATAGAACCTCCATCACCATCTCTTGTGGATGTCATAAGGCCAGAATACAAAGTTCTAAAAAACAATATCTTTGTTGTAACTTCGATTTCATCGGTAAGTTCTTCCGGTTATCATGAAACATTAAGATATTCCTATAAAAATCCCACAGTTAATGTGGTTACTTATCGTTTTGCTGGTTTTGAAGAGAAAACAGAAATTAGTGAAACCAAGAAACTTAAAAATACAACTAAATATAAGTTTCATGTAGGAGATGTTGAGTTTTTAGTACCCTTCGTAAAAGAGTCTTATGTAAAAGATGGTGAAGATTATATTTTGCAAAAAACCAATGAAATGAGATGGGAAAGCATTAACAAAGGGGGATATTTTCAGGTCACAAGGCAAGGTGAATATAGCCAGGAATTTGATCTTGATGGCAGTTTACTACTATCAACCCAAATTCAATACGAATACGATGAATTCCAAAATGTTACCTTTGCTAGAACCATTATTGGCGATAAGTACGGAACTTATGAAACTACCAGTAGAAACACTTATGCAAATGATTTCGATAACTGGATCGGAGATCGTCTAGTTGAAATTGTTGTCGATAAGAAAAGAGGTAGCGATTTAGTTACAAGAAAAACTAGCTTTGCATATGATAACAATGGGCTAGTTAGTAGGGAGGTGAAAGATCCAGGAACAGCATTCAGCGTCGAAAAAATCTATACAAGAAACAATTTAAGACAAATAACGAGCACCACTACAAAGTTGGCGTCTTCCCAAGGACTTACAAAGTCAGAAATCAAATCCACAAATACTTATGATCAATATGGTTTTGTAATCGAGCAAACTAATGATCTGGGTCATAAATCGCAGGTAGAATACGACAGGTATTACGGTGTTGCTAAAAAAGCTTTTGATGCCAATGGCAATTGGGAAGAAAATTACTTCAATAGCTGGGGGTCGGTTACATCAAGTAAAAATAACCTTGGTTTAGAATCTAGTACCTTTGCAGAATGGTGCGATTCTCGTTGTGACGTGGTTGGTGCAGCTTATTTTATTCGAAGTTTTAGCAGCGGTATGCCAGAAAAAATTTCTTATTTTGATAGTGTCGACCGTGAGATAAAAACTTTAGTACAGGCACCTGATGGTAGATGGCTTGTGAAAGATTTTTCATACCGTGAAGACGGCCTTATACAATCGGAGTCAGAGGGTTATTTTACAGGGGAGCAGCGCTATCTAAAGCGTACTATATATGATCAGTTCGGTCGCATTGAAGATGTAATTGAGGCTGATGGCAGTCATAGCAAAATATCCTACGACGGACTTAACTATACGACAGAAGATGCTTTAGGCAGAAGAACCACCTACATTAAAAACGCTAATGATGAGACCTTAGAAGTTTTTCAAGAACACGATCCTGTAGGTACAAGAATCCGATATACCTATAATGCTGATGGTAGAGTGACATCCATTCATTATGGTGATTCAAGCGACAAGGTTACGATCACATATGACCTTTTGGGCAGGACCAAAACCATACTCGATCCCTTAACAGGGTTAACTGAATTTTCCTATAACGGTTTGGATCTTATTTATAGACAAATCAAAAAAGATGGTCAGATTAGCACTTTCAATTACGATTCTCTAGGTAGAAAAAAGCTTGTAGAGCGCAGTCTTGCTGGTAAATCCGAACAAGTGCTGTTTACCTGGGATAACAAACCACGCGGTATTGGACTGATCGGTTCCAAAACGATAGGCCAGTATTCTGAAGACTACTTTTATGATCAGTTTAGCCGCTCGGAAAAAATATTATATCAAAATCATGGCGTCGATGTTGAAGCGGGATTTAGTTATGATAGTTTCGGCAGAATTCAATCAAAGTTTTATTCCACAGGTTTATCTTTAAGCTATGAATATGACGATAATGGCTATATGACAGCCATCAGCGATGGAGATAGCCATAAGACTTACTTTTCTATTTTAGAGTACAACAATCGGCTGCAAGCCTCACTGGTCCGCTATGGTAATGACATAGAAACCCAATATGAGCGCCAAGAAGAAAATGGTAGATTAAAGCGGATACATAGTACGAATCGTCCCGATCTTATCGACTTTTCCTTTAGCTATGATAAGTTGGGAAATGTTAAAAGCAGATCCTACCACAATCAAAACTTTACCGAGCATTATTCATATGATGAAGATTATCAACTGATCGGTGTCGATCGTAATGGTACGCGATTTGAAACCAATACTTATGATAATAGGGGTAATATTACACAAATCGACTTTGCCAACTCTGAAAGACAGTATGTTTATGGTGGGTTGTGTAATGGAGTTAACCTCAAAGAGGATCAATTATGTCAGATCATTGAGATTAACACAGGCAGCAGTAAAACCTATAGATCCTACCAATACGATAGGCAAGGTAGAGTGTTACAAGATGGAGAACGCAGCCTCACCTATGGACTTAATGGCAAAGTAGCGTCGATTCGTAAAGGCAATCAAGAAAGCTCTTTTATTTATGGTCCTGCTGATGAAAAGATTGTTCGTACCGACAAGATGAATGGAACTACATCGCAAAGCTTTTATTTTGGTGGGGAGCTGGAGGTTCTTTTATCGCAAGATGAAGTCATTTTCCGTCACTATGTCGATGATGTTGCTCAGGTCGATATAAAGGATGGTAAAAAAGAAATATCCTACCTCCATACAGATACTCTAGGCACTCCGCTCTTGATTACAGGTGATAGCAAAGAAATAAAGCTACAACAACTCTTTGATGTTTGGGGGGCGCGCATCAAAGATAAGTCGTCCGTAAATGCTGGTGCACCCCTATTTGCCTCTGTCACAACCAGGGGATTTACCAACCATGAGATGCTTGATGAGATTGGCCTGATTCATATGAACGGGCGGGTCTATGATCCCGATAGTCGCCGCTTTATGAGTCCTGACAAGTTTGTCCAAAACTCCCAGGAAAGGCTATGCTTCAATCGCTATGCCTATGGTAACAATAATCCAGCATCGGGAACTGATCCCTCTGGGTACTTGTTTGATATGCTGCGAAATGCGGGAGGCAAGCTATACAAATGGCTCAGTCAAAACATTAGACAGATTATAGCCACCGCGGTATTTATCGTTGCCTGTATCTATAATCCCTTTGCCGCTGGTAGCCTTTACTCCTATTTATACGTCGGAGCTGCATCCTATGCCACTACCTACTACGCTACCAATGGCAATCACGATGCCGCCCTACGAGGCTGTTTTACGGCCATGGCCTTTCATGGCATTGGTAGCATATTCGAATCCACACTTGCTAAATCATCAATGGGAGGGTTTGTTCAGGAAACCCAAGCCCTAACCCATGGAGTCGCAGGAGGTATTGCCAGCTTTGCCGGTGGTGGAAAGTTTGAGCATGGATTTCTTGCAGGAGTGGCAGGCAGCTACTTATCTTCGAAAAAGTTCTACAAGGCTATTGGTGCCGGTGCTAACAGTAGCGCCACCTGGCGTGCAATAGTGGCTGTATCTACGGCAGGAGCCGTGTCTGAGCTGGCTGGTGGCAGTTTTGAAGACGGTATTATCGAAGCAACCTACATCCAGCTATTAAATCATTTAAGCCATCCAGAAGCACCCGAAGCCGATGATCATTCTCAGGATTTTGCCATTGATCGTGTTGAGGGAAGTGGAAGTGTCAAACAATACAGATATCTTGATGATAGCAACCATATGACTTACGCAGATGGTCATAATGTTTTCGTCTTTGATATTACAGAAGGTGGCTTGCAAGATGATTACGTCAGTGAGATAGTGGTGTTCGGTGGGGCTGGAATGCTGCGATCGGGAGCCAGGGCTACTTTTGGTATGGGGGCTAGAGGTTCGGCTGATGAATTAATTACAGTTAGTCGTTGGCAAATTCCAGCTTCTCAATCTTTAAAGGATGGAGATTGGGTAGTCAGGGGTGGAAAAAATGTTTTTAGTTATTTAATGTCTGGGAAGTTTACCCCATTTAACAAAAAATTCCATGTTTCTTTCAAGTATGGCCGTGAATTTAAGGTTTCTAGATCAACTCTTAGACCACCTAGTGGTATAGAAAAATTTAAAACACTCTGGCCTTGGAAACAAAGCCGATACTATAAAAAATAAGGAGAAAAGCGTTTGATGGA
>JBNKNM010000238.1:0-7951 GCA_050293845.1 Pseudobacteriovorax sp.
GATTCGATGCTCGCCGCAGGGCTTCTCCATTCCTCCCGGCCCTAAAGAGACCGGGTTTCCTGGAGAAGTTTGATGAACTAAAAACGCAGCTCGGCCACACCTCTATAGCAACAACCGCGATCTACCTTCACTTTACAGAATCCAGTCGCGAAAAGTTCGCAAAGATTTGTTAAATAAAGGAAGAAACTATGGAATTTAACTATCAAAACTTTAACTGCGTGAAAGGTACAGACCGAAACTACGCCGAAGCATTAGATAAAATTTCAGAGGAATGTAATTTAAAAGTCGTACAATCCAGATTCCATTTGGCTGTCGGCGGGAAGCCAAACGAAAATATTACAGATTCTTTTGCTACTAGTGAAAGGTTAAGCAGCATTTTGGAATTTGGCGACGAAAACATTGGCAATATTACTGTTATTTTATCGGCCCAAAGTAACGCATACCAATTTAATGGCCTCCGGTTAACTTTGAGGGGTCTAGTAGCTTCGGAAATAAATTGGAGGATGCATATATGAAATGGGATGAACGTTATAGTGAAGCTGGATTTGCCTATGGCAAAGCGCCGAACGATTTTCTTAAAGCCACGGTTGATGCGGTAAACGGCTCTGGGAAGGCGTTATGCCTGGCAGAGGGTGAAGGGCGTAATGGTCTTTATCTAGCTCGTTTAGGTTATCAAGTAAAGGCCGTCGACTTGTCAAAGGTGGGTCTAGAGAAAGCCCGCAGTCTCGCAGCCGAGGAAGGGCTTACGATTGCCACCGAGGTCTGCGATCTTGCCAATTGGCCTCTGGGCGAGCAGCAGTGGGATCTTATCGTGTCCATTTGGGCCCATACTCCCGCACAGGTGCGAGGCCACATTCACTCTCAGGTTTATAAGGCGTTAAAACCTGGTGGTCTTTTTATCTTAGAAGCATACACGCCCGCTAACCTTGGCCGTGGCACTGGTGGCCCACCCTCCAAAGATATGTTGATGACCCTGAAGGACTTGAAGGAAGAACTAAAGGATTTGGAAATCATCCAGGGAGAAGAAAAAGAACGAGAGATCCAAGAGGGCAAGTACCATAATGGTTTAAGTGCAGTTGTGCAGCTTGTCGCTCGCAAGCCGCAGAGTAAATAGGTAGACCCTTTGGTAATCATTTAGTAACCCCCAGCGTGCACGTCTAACGACCCGCTGTTCATGGATAACTGTTCTATTGACCTTGATCCTGATCCTGTTGAAGTTCAGGCTGATAGCACCCCTTAAGTTTCGGTTTTTGAAAATAGGGGTCGTTCATTTGCTAAATGAGTCTGATCCCTATTTTCACTTTTTTAGGGCTGTTATTTAGCTATAAAAGTGCCTTTCTTTCTTAAACTTTCCCTTATGGCATCGATTACCTGCCCTAGGCCTAGTATCTAAGAGCTTCTATCGGGCTCAGGCGCGAAGCCTGTCGTGCTGGCCAAAATCCAAAAATAATCCCCACGATCATCGAAAAGGTGAGTGAAATAATTACGGCCATAGGCGATATAAGGACGCTCCAACCCAGCCCTAAGGATATGCCTTCAGAGGCAGCTACACCTAATAAAATCCCCGCTATTCCTCCTAATATGCCAACGACCACAGCCTCTATGAGGAATTGTATTAATATATAGGAATTCCTTGCTCCTATGGCCTTTCTAAGGCCGATTTCTCGAGTTCTTTCCTTAACGGAAACAAGCATGATATTCATTATACCAATCCCCCCAACAATAAGTGATATTCCTGCAATAGCTCCTAGCAGCATCGTCATGGTTTTTGTTGTTGACGAAATAGCTTCCTGAATATCAGCCATATTGCGAATATTGAAATCATCATCGTTACCTTTTCTTATTTTATGGCGCTTACGGAGCAAATTTTCGATAATTGTTGTCAGGTTTTCCATTGCCTTCATTTCAGTCGCCTGAACAGAAATGCTATCCGGGTGATCCTTGCCTAAAATCCTATACATAGCTGTCTGCAACGGGACAATAACTAAGTCATCTCGATCTCCCCAGGCTGAGGCACCTTTTGAAGGGAGTATTCCTAGAACCTGGAAATTTATTCTGTTTATTTTAATATATGAACCTATAGGGTTTTGATTTTTTGGATATAGTTCTTTATAGACAGTCTGACCTAATAAAACGACGCGCTTTCTTTTTAAATCTTCAAAATCATTAAAAAATCGCCCAACCTCCGGCTGTAGGGAGAACATAGAGACGTAAGGAGCTTCTACACCTTGGATGCGAGTCGCTCGATTTTTGTTTTGGTAGACGACTTGTCCCGAACCAGAAACTTCAGCAGAAACATTTTCAATGGCTGCGCCAGCAAGCTTTAGTTCTTTAAGAGCTTTCACATCTCCCATGGTCAAAGTATTGGTTTGCCCAGCTCCACGAAAGCGCATACGACTATTTCCAGGGCGAATCGAAAGAATATTTGAGCCAAGTCGCTGAAGCTGGCTTTCCATAGATTTTTTTGCTCCTTCACCTAGGGCAACCATAGCGATAACAGAGGCAACACCAATCATGATACCCAGCGCGGATAGTGAGGTCCGCAGTTTGTTAGCCAGTAACCCTTTGATAGCCATCCGAAAATTTTCTGCAACAAGGTTTAACCGAGCCCCAATACTCAAATCGGATAATTGCAGAGCTGCTGTCTTCCCATCTTCGGGGGGAGCAATTTTATAGGTATCCTCTGCAACTTTACCATCGACTATACGAATGATGCGATTAGCTTGCTTAGCAATGCTGGGATCGTGAGTAACGATTATGAGAGTCACACCGGTTTGATGGAGGTTTGACAACGTTTTCATAACGTCTCTGGCAGATTCTTGGTTGAGATTGCCCGTGGGTTCATCGGCGAATATTAACGGCGGCTCGTTTGCCAAAGCCCGTGCAACCGCGACTCTTTGTTGTTGTCCACCCGAAAGTTCGTTGGGAATATGCTTACTTCGGTCGCTCAATCCTACCATTGCTAGTAGTCTTTCGACCCGAGTCGATCGTTTTTTGACTCCAGCATATATTAGAGGTAATTCAACATTCTCGGCAGCAGAGGATTTGTTAAGGAGATTGAAGGATTGAAATACAAAGCCAATATATTGTGATCTAATTTCCGAAAGTTTGTTATCCGAGAAGCGAGTAATATTCTGCCCTAAGAACTTGTACTCTCCGCTTGTAGGACGATCTAGAAGCCCCAGTATCTGCATTAAGGTCGATTTTCCCGATCCGGAAGGACCGGTAATAGCAACATACTCTCCCTTATGAATTGTAATATCGACTTCTTCCACGGCTTTTACAATTAAAGAGCGATCCTGTCGCTTATTGTTTTTCGGAGCATAATACTTACAAAGCCCCTTGGTTTGAATTAGTGGAATAGCTTGGCTCATTTGTTGTTTCTCTTTTTGTTGGGACGACGAGGAGAGAAGAGAGAACCATTAGAGTCATCTCCTCCATGCAAATTAATCGGCTTTACGAGAATTTTTTGATCCTTATCTAGACCCGAGACTTCAACATATTGCCCATCACTAATACCTAGTTTGATGGTAAGAGTGTTTCCTTGTGGAGTGGTTACCACAGCCTCATTCTGCTTCTGACTATTGACAGCCCACACCGGTAGGCAGAGGACATTCTCTTTATGCTCGATAATAAAATCGACATTCGCTGTCATCCCTGACCGCAGCCTAGCGGGCGGTTCTCCTTCAAAAGCTAGGAGAACATCGTAGATATTAACGTTATTCAATACGCGACTCTGTTGGGCAATACGCACAACCTTAGCATTCCAGTGATTTTCGGGGTAAGCATCCACCGAAAGTAATGTATCCATCCCGACCTTCACAGCAGCCAGGTCAGTCTCATCTACCTGAGCTCGAACCACAAGTCTATCGGACATTTCAAATAGAACTGATTGGCTACTTACCGTTTGCCCAGGAACGATCGCTTTTTTTATAATCCGTCCGTCGACAGGGGCGAAAATAGGAGTCGGTTGATAGGTGTCTTCGAGGGTCTTTCTCTCCTTTAAAGGGCGTTCTCTGGCAATATCTAATAACGCGGCTCGTTGTGTGGAACTCATCAAGGCAATCAATTGTCCGTCTTTGACAACATCCCCTTCCTCAACCTTAATTTGATCTATCCTTCCAGCGATCGGTGGAAGGATTTCTACTTTATTTTCGGGTTCAACCACTCCTGTAGATTGGATCTTAACTTCTATATCTTTTATTTGGGGCTGAATCTCGTCCCATGAAACATTAACATCCTTTTTTTGGCTTTGAAGGTAATACCAGCCACCCGCGATGCCTATGGTAATTATCGATAATCCAACCAGAATCTTTTTCATATTCAATTCTCCGCAGTTTGATCTTTAGCAATGATTCGTTCCCATTCCACACGAGCCTTGGCTGCTGAATATAGGGCACTGAGTTCGTTAATTTCTGCGGCAGTCAATCGAGATTGAGACTGTTCCCAATCTATAAACTGACGCAGTCCATTTTTATATTCTTCGTTCACGATTATGGCGCGCTCTTTTGCTGCTGCAAGGGCTATCTTTGCTGATTGAGCGCTAGCTATTGCTGTGGTCAAGTCAGTATACTTAGTAACAATAGCAGAAATCAAGCTACTGGTAGCATCCGCCAGAGCTAGATGTTTTACTGATAATGCCTGAGCGGCAACCTCAACATTTGGCGATATTTTGGCATCAAACAAAGGAACGGTCATTTTCAATCCGATAGACCAAAAGTTGTTGGGATGACTATTTATGTCTCCGCTACTTTTATAGTCACTAGAAATTGACACCGACGGTGAATATTGGGATTTTTGTGCTTTCAGGGCTGCCTCTGCAACAGCAATTTCCTGAGTTAACGAGGCTAAATCAGGATGATGAGCTATTAAGGTCTGTGGATTTGGCAATGGCTTAGGTGGCTTCCATAAGAAAGAGCCAGTTACAGTCAGGTCGGAAGAGTCTTCGTTACCTAGCAACTCTGTCAGTTGGAATTGGCTACTAGTGATGAATTGCCGAGCTTGTTGTACTTCCGTTTGGGCATCAAACAGTTGGGCTTCCACCTCGGAAAGGGTCCAGTGAGCCTCAAGCCCTCCCTTGTAGCGGATTTGTAAAAAATCTTTATGTTCTTTACGGCGCTTGGCTATGGCTTGTTTCAACTCCAATTGCTGTTGCGCATAAAGCACCTGATAGAATGCCAAACTTACCTTTTTTATGAGGTCAAGCTTCTCGGTTTTTTGATCGGCTTCTATCTTACGGAGTTGGGAGGTTTTCGCGTCAACATCAGCTTCCGTGCTGAAGCCATTAAAAATCTGTGCCGACATGCCCGCACTAAGAACGCGGTTTGTTGCGCCATTCCCCGCTGTATTCCCCTGTGGCTCCTCCCGGTCGACCACAAGAGAGGCACTCAATTCAGGCCAATAACCAGCTTTTGCGGCTTTAAGTTCAGCTTCAGCTCCCGTCAATTGATGATAAGTTGACCTGTATTTAGGATTTTGGGCTATTGCTGATTTAATGGCTTGCTTTAAAGATATTTCTGCTCCATAAACCTGTTCTCCTGCAAGTATCATAGTGAATAGCAGAGTGATAATGAATCGTTCCAATAGGTTCGCCTCCTGGCCATGATCTTTTTAAATTTTTGATTCTAAAATTTCTTTTGAATAGAGTGGGTAAAATTTAGCAAAGGAGGTCCTTTCAAATGGGGTTTAACCGACGACATACTGGGCAAATGTATAAAATTACGCACCAATATGCAAAATTAATTATCTAATGGCGTTCGCATCTCTTTTTCAAACACTAATATGCAGAAACTTAGACGTAGGCTGGTAGGATTTGGTTCGATGATTAGAACTTTAATCGGTATAAAAAAATTGGGAGCGGTAATGCGCCCGGATTCATGATATTTTGGGGTAAAAATGGAGAGGATAATAACTCAGACAAAAACACTAGCTTAATAATCGCCATACAAAATCTTACCGACAGAGCTTCTATAAAGGGTGAAAATTGATAGTTTTGAAATCCTATCGCCGAATGTGACCTTTAAAAAGGTCCAAACCGACCCGAGATTAGTGCGGATCATCTGAAAGAAAAGAAGGGACTGGTCGATAGAGACTGATTTCTCGGACAGTATGACAAAGGTGTTTTCATGCTCAAACCCACTAGCTTCAATGATGACAGAATGACAGATGCTTGCTATCCTTATTAAATAAGGGGATTTGCAACGGCAATGATACTACTGAGGATAACATTTTTGTAAGCAATTGAATTTATTTATCAATTAACAGGACAAAGGTAAGGAAATATTTTTAGTGAACACGGTAGACACTAACCCAACGGAAGCGCATCTGATAGCTGCTTTGGATTCTAATAATTCATCGATACGGTTGAAGGCTGCTCTCGCAATAGGTTCCAATCCCAACCAGAGGTTGGTCGACAAGCTCATAGATCGATGCGCAATCGAGCCCGACTTCTATGTGCGCGATATGCTAACTTGGGCATTGTTGCGTTTCCCAGCCCAAATCACGGTTCCCAGACTACTCACTGAACTGAATTCGGAGCAACCCCAAGCCCGAAGCCAGGCATTGCACACACTGTCCAAGATAAAAGATGCTAGTGCATGGCCCGCAATCACTCAGTCCTTACTGCACGATTCTGACGATGGGGTTGCCCAAGCCGCATGGCGTGCCGCTGTGGTTCTGGTACCAGAAGGGGAAGAGCTAGGTTTAGCCGAGGAATTAGCAACACAACTCGGCCGAGGTAATCGGGAAATGCAACTTAGCCTGAGTCTTGCACTGGTTGCACTGGGAGAAGAAGTGATCGAACCGGTTCTTCGAGTGGCAATGGCGAGCGATGACCCAGACGTAAAGGCACATGCGAATCTTACGGAGAAGGTTCTGCGCGATCAAGATTCCAGCTTCCAGTATGCAGTTGATCAAGTGAAAAGGATTTTAGCACCGGATTAACGTGACATCCTCTCTCGACTGAAGTCGAAAGCATCCTGTAGTTAGGATGTCCGAAGCATGGTCACGTGAGACACGCTTACTTGAGGTTTGCAGGAGAATGGAGCCAGCTCTAGTTTCCTGCTACTATCGGGAAGATTTCCAGAAAGGCCCTGCCACAGGGCTGGTTCATATCGTTTCACAAAGTTCAATGTCACATCAATCCCCGATGAGCCTCATAAGTGTGACATTGAACAATTGAAGGCAAAAAAGTGCCATTATCATTTTTACCAAATTTGAGATAATTGCAAAATAGGGTAATAACTGAGAATGAGTCACAAATGGAAATGCCTACTTAAAAACTTAAACAACCTTCAACTCCCTTATTACGATTGCGATAGGCTCCTACTATTTCTTCTCCACCGTCTAACTTATTTGTAGCGAGAACAAATTTACCCTTACTTTCCAGTTTTTTATTAATACGATTCTCGTAACGAGAATATCCCATTTTTAATTTGTAACCGATCTTTCGGTATCTCTTAGTTCCTAGAATTCTCTTTTTGATTGCAACAATATTTCCATTGATATTAAAATTTTGATATTGTTCACGGGTTTTAAATATTTCATAGGATGCATCGACTTTTTCTATAAAAGATCTCGTTTCCAGCTTTTTAAGCCTGCTCTTTAACGCCGTTTCTTCTTTATCAAGTTTTTTATTAAAGGTATCTTGTTCCTTATACTTGGACTCCCTACAGCGAACGACGATCCAGCGCTGCTTTTGGCCTCCATAGTTTGAAAAGGTCTCAAAATACTTATAGTCCTTATCAATTTTAGTCCAGCCATTTCTTTTGTTGCTGACAAACTGTTTACAGAATTTAACAGACTCAGGTACCCTGGTAACCCAGCCGCCAGTGATAGATTTGTTTCTGAGGAAATATTTATTGTACAATGATGAGTCTAAAACCAGGATTCTATCTTCCAAATCCTCACGAATCAACTCCTGGACATGAATAATCTTATCCTGAAAGATCGC
>JBNKNM010000239.1:0-7809 GCA_050293845.1 Pseudobacteriovorax sp.
CGACCAAGCATGATTTCAATCTGTCTCAAGTGCCATCGGTATAAGATATCTTTGCTAAGGCTCAGTTCCTTTATACGCTGCCAAAATTGATCGAGAAGAGGATGTAATTCAATTGCAAATTGATAGGCATGATCATGGATTTCTGCTGCCAAAGCGGGGTGAAAAGGGGGCCACGGTTGATCAACAAGGCTGGGGGGAGCATGGGGTTTGCGGTACATTTGCTCGGAAAATGCTTTCATGGGACGTTTGGTAGCGTAAAAGGAATCGACATCAAGTTGCATCATAGCCGGGATTTTTTTCATAGCATAACCCTAAGACGTTAGAGCTACCTATTCGGTGGTACCAGCTGCCTAGCTAAAAGGAATGGGTAATTGCCTTAGATGACAGGACTAACTCCGGGTCTGAAAAATGCTGCATAGACTTCAGTAGTCTTATTGGCATCTAAAAATAACGCGCCAACCGAGGCGCGTATCCGCTTTGCTAATAAAGAATGCAGCGCTACAGTTACCTGTTACTTTTTAAATGACCGGATTAACTTAACAATACCATCAATATCCTCATCACTTAGGGCTGCACCCCAAGCCGCCATGGTTGGACTTAATCCCACGGAAGCTCCTCCTTCCTTGATGACTTTTCCTATGCGAGCATCATCTACGGAGTTCTGCCACTTTACATCTGTGAAGTTGCGAGGCTTGGGATTCAAGCTCGATGCTACAGGGGTTTGGGCGGTACCGTCACTACCGTGGCAACTGGAGCAGTATAACCCAAAGTTTTTCTTAGCTTTCTCTATGGCAGCCCGAGCGGGATCGACTTTTTTTACAGAGTCCTTTTGAGCTGCATCCTTGGCAGCTTGAGCATCTACAAACTCCTGATAGTCTTTTTTCGGGTTGTAGTCTCCCGGGGAGCTATAATCACAAGCAGCAAGGGCAACCGAAAGAAAAACTAACCCGATTTGAATACGCATATTTACCTCATAACTGTACTAGCGGAACTGTAATAACCAAGAGAGGGCAAACTTAGGTCATCTTTATCTGAAAGTGAACAAAAAAAACCTCTAAATCATATCCTCTTTTGGCCAGACCCAGGCGGCTCTGCTTATGGTTGACACTTATACAAAGTAAAAAGATATTAGGGCCTTGGCAGATCCAACTGAGGTATGGAAACCAGTATATGATGAAAAATTACGTGAAATTAGTTAGATATACGAATGAAAAGTGCAATGGAAATTGGCAGAAGGGCTCATAGGACGGCTAAAGAATTGCATGTTTTTTCAGTTCTGTTAGAGTGGCCACGCCATTGGGGTGTGGACTATAATCTGCCGCAAATTTACGCAGGGCCGTCACTCTTATTAAACTGTAAGGTTTGTTTCTAAATTTTAAACACCTGAGGGGCCAGTAAGGAAATGAAATCGATGAATGAGGATTGTTTGAAAAATATGACCAGCAATTCAACGGGAGCGAACTTTACGGAAGCACCGCAAACGGATGCTGAATATCGTATGCGATATGGAATTAAGGCTGCAGAAGCCATTTTGAAGATGACGCAGGAAGACCGCAAGAGAGAAGGTATTGTGAAAACCCCAGAGCGCTTTGCAAAGGCTTACGAGCACCTTTTCTCCGGTTATCAGCAAAGTCCTCAAACAGCCATTGGTGAGGGAATTTTTGCTAGTGAAGGCAACGGGTTGGTAAATGTGAAGGATGTTGAATTCTTTAGCATGTGTGAGCATCATCTATTGCCATTTTGGGGTAAAGCAAAGGTTTTATATTTTCCGAATCATAAGATCCTTGGCCTTTCGAAAATTCCCAGACTTGTCGATTTATTCTCCCGTCGCATCCAAGTTCAAGAGAGGATCACTGAGCAGCTGGTAGCAGCAATAAAGGAACTCATTGACCCTAGGGCTGTAGCTGTTCAGCTGGAGGCTCAACACCTTTGCATGATGATGCGTGGAGTGGAAAAGCAAGCCTCATCCACAACAACAGAAAAAATTAATGGTTTCGACAAGCTAAAAGTGTGGGAGCAGCAGCAGCTTTTAAACATGTTGAATACCTAAAAACTAATAAAAACAGGAATTTAACACCTATGTTTACTGCAATTTTCTTAGAAGAAACCTTAAAACTATAGTTTAGAAAGAAATGGCCGATTTGGTATGGGCGCTTTCTTACCGAAGTGGGGTTACCATTGGCTAAATTTCTCCTTGTTGATGATTCAGAATTTATCAGATTTGATATTACCCAGATATTAAATAATTTGGGGCATGAAGTTCTCAGTGCTGAAAATGGGTTAAGTGGTTACCGTTTAGCATGCAAACACGAAGATTTCGATTGTATTCTCTCTGATTTTAACATGCCGGTATGGGATGGTTTTACCATGGTTGAAAAAATTAGAGAATTCGAACATTACAAATCCATACCTGTAGGTATGCTTACGACTGAAACTTCAAAAAATCTTAAGGCCAGGGGCAAAGAGCTAGGTATTTCTGTGTGGTACATCAAACCCTTAGATCCTAAGCTCTTTGAAAAGACCATAAAAATAGTCTTAGAGAATAATAAGGCCATTTGAAATCTCTGCTACCAAAAAGAAACAGATTCTTATCGGAGTGCCAGACTTCCTAAAGCTCTAACCGTCGTACCTGCATTTTTACATCCCGGTTAAAACACTCCTTTTTTCTTAAGGCCATTCTGCATTTGAACAGCATGAACTAAATTTATTCCAGCTTCCATAGCTGCACCCACATGGATAGCTTCAGTCATTTCGTCAGGATTTGAGCCGTTTTCTAAACAGGCACTTGTGTAGGCATCAATGCAATAAGGGCATTGTTTTACATGGGAAACAGCTAGAGCGATGAGAGCCTTTTCTCTTTTTGTCAAAGCTCCATCAGAACCAAGCACTTCATTATAGTAAGAAAAGAACTTTTCCATGAGTTCGGGGCGAAAAGCCCCTACTTCTGCGAAACGCTTTAAGTCCTTGGCATTATAATAAGGGTCGATAGTATTATTTTTATCAGTCATCAGTCGTATTTCCTCCACAACTAGAGCCTGCTCCCGCAGTACAGCCATAACAATGATCATCTGTTTGGATGGTACGAGCCTTCAATTTAACCGCATCCCAGGCAAAAATTGATGGCACCTCGCTAGCGGGGAGGTTCAAAACTTGGTTAAAGTCGCAGTCAAATATATAGCCATTATGATCCACACTTACCATTGTCCGGCACATGATACCTTTAGCGGCCTCTGGATTAAAGGCATTAACTAGTTGACCCATGTAGTCATCCAAGCTGTTGAGCCGTTTTAACTGTGCTTTAAAGCGGTGGATAGGCATATTTGTGATGGCAAATAGATTGTTGAAAGTTATCCCAAAGTTGTTTAGCAGATGTTTTTTGTAGTCAGCTTCGAGTTGTTGTTGATCAGCCGGTAAAAAGGCTCCCGCAGGATTGTAGACAAGGTTGAGCACCAGCCCCGTGTCATCCCGCCCATACCCCTTGGCATTCAAATTCTTTAGAGCGTCAATACTTTTCTGAAATACACCCGAGCCCCGTTGTCGGTCGGTAAAGTACTCCTGGTAGTACGGTAGGGAGGAAACAACTTCAACACCTTGCTGAGCGAAAAAGTCGGGGAGATAATCCAGCGATGTTTTCAATGTGGGGTGGGGATCTTGAGCAACAGTAAGATTGTGCCTGACTATGACCTGCTTGTTGAGTTCTCTAGTTTTCGTGACGAGATCCACAAATCGAGGATGCAGCTCGGGTGCTCCTCCCGTAATATCCAAAGTTCTTATGTCAGGCTCTGCGGCAAGGATTTTAAGAATCTGATCGATGACAGCATCACTCATAGCCTCACGACGTCGTGGTGATGAATCGACATGACAATGGATGCAGGCTTGATTGCACATCTTTGTGATGTTGATTTGCAGTGTATCAATATTGCGTGCTTTAAGGTTCAGTTTTGCAGATGCAAGCCTTCTAGAAAACTGATACTTTTGGCTTGGTTGATATGACTTTTGGACTTCTATAGCCAAGATTTTCTCCTTCATTCCAATTTTCCCAATCGACAGAAGTCATAGGTTTTCACCATACCATTTTCTGATGGATGGGAAAGCCCATTGCTATATTCGTGGCATTGGTTGATCCAGTTCCAGATTTTTCTTGCCTTACCTCTCCTAACTCAAGTATGAATCGCTCTAGCCAGAATCCGAAAAATTCTTCGTTTGCTGCGATATGACGACCTTAATCAAGCGTAGCGTACAAAAGCAAATGAGGATTTCAGAAGATTGTCAGGTCTTGCACCCGAAGCTTTTTCGCATTCCTTAAATTATCAACTTATCTGTAATTTTTTCCGATCTGTGCTCTAGCTTTAACTAGGGGGGTGAAAATGTTAAAAAGACTTATCTCAATTAACTAAACCCTATCTTCTCTCTTTTAATTCATTAAATTTCGTATGGGCAATTCGTAGGCGTTTTGCAAGGATACGACTAATATTCAAAAGAATGATGGAGAATATGCGGGGGTTTTTTTCGAATAAATCCATGATAACTGCATGTTTTATTTCCAATACGGCACAGCTGGTGCGGGCCAAAATATCGATGCCGTAGGGTTTATCGTCTAGGAGGAGGAGGAGGCCGAAAACTTCACCTGGCTTAATTTTTTCGATGCTAACCTTCTCATTATTACTAAATTTTTTTTGTAGTTCAGCTATTCCTTCCATGAGAATGAAGATTTGATTACCTTTGTCCTCTGCTTTAATGATATTGTCATTCGGTGCAAATTTATGTACGTGTTGAGATTTAAGAATCTTCTCAACTTCATCATCGTACAATTCGAAAAATAGCTCACACCCCTTGAGAACATGATCCAGTGCCATAAGAGTTTACGCCCCGCGATCTAGATGTTGCTGATCAAAATCTTCTGCTTGATGTTCTTTGAGGGCCTTTATCTCTTGAACCAACTCCTTAACTCCACTATCTATGCTGAACAAAGCATCCAGAAGTTTGTACTCACCTTGAGACAATTTATTACCGTGGATACGATACCACATAAATTCAATGGCTCTCTCAAAGTTCTTTGAAACTTCATTTCTTGTTGCTGCTAGGGGGAACAAACTTGTAATTAATGTCATAGTTACACTGAAAATGATCCCAGCTATGGATGTATTCATAGAATAAGCAACACCAGCAACGAAAGCATTAAGAACCGGAGCTGCTTTATCAAGCTGAGTAATATCAATTTTGGCAATCATTGGCAAAGCAGAAGTGATACCAACGAAAGTTCCAAAGATCCCACCAACAATGAAAAGGTTTGGCAATAAGTCTAGTCCTCGGTTTAAGGATTCAATCGGTAGAAATTTTAAAATATTTCTCCATCGTGGATCTTGGTTTAAAACATGATCTGCAAGCTCACCAAAATTGGGTGGATAGGGACTTTTTAGAGCATCACTTTGCTGTTTAATTGCATTCATAACCGAACGTTTACTATCGGAAAACTCCGTCAATCTTAATCTTTGGTTTTGCTGTTTGCGGAATCTTAAGGAACGATCGGGTAGATGTTCTTCTATTTTATATAGTAAATTATCGATCCAGATTTCAATATCATCAACACTTTCATATTTTTGTTCTTCTTCTTCAAGTTGTTTGATGACACTGTGGGAAAAGCTATTGAAATAGGCTTGATTTACTTTGTTGGCACGATGGGCGATAAAACGAAGACATAGAGCAATACAGCAGGCTATAGCCATAACTTGAATAAGGTAGCTAGAGAGGAGATTAAAAACTTCAATGACCGACATGGGTTCCTCCATCTAGAAGTTGCTGTGCAATTATATCAAATTGCCTTTCAGCATCTTTTTGATCTTTTAAAATAAAATTGATTTCTACACGCCTTGATTTCTTACAATGATAGGGGCCGCAGCCGCATTCTTCAGGTTGTGTGACTTGCTTGGATTTTAAACAAACGGAATCTTTTGCAAGGGGTACTGGATCCATAAAACCTTTACCAGACACTTCCAATAGTTGTCTCAGTTCCTCCTTGTTTTGAAACTCTGCAATCTGTTCACCTGCCATAAATTCAACAATTTGCCGCGCCCGGTTCAAGGATAACTCAAGATTGTACGCATAGGCTTCCCCTCGTGTTGATTTAGGATCCACATACTCCCTATTATACTTAGGACTTGCATAACCAGTTATGGTAATACCATCTATCCGTTCAGCAATCTCGGGCCTTCCGAGTAAACTTTTCGCATATATAGGCATGAGTTTTGATAGCTTATCCTGAGCAGATTGACTTAGTTGATAGGAGTCATTTTTGAAATAAAACGATTCGTCCATACGAAGGGTTATATTTCCAGTCTCTGGATTGATATCGACTTCTATACCTGATGCTCTCAAGTTGCTAGCTATAATTTTAGCGATATCCCGTCTTTCATTGGCGATACGTTTCACCACATTTCTAGCTCCAGAAAGAGTTGAAGCTACTTTTTTCATTTTTTGTTTGCTATCTAAAAGTTTAGCAGCGAGTTGCTGGCCCTCTTCTTTTTTATCTTTGAGATTTTGCTGAAGCCGCGTAAGAAGCCTGTCATTTAACTTATCTTTTTTAATTTTTTCTGCTAGCTTATTCATAAGTTTCGTATTTACTTTGTTACCTTTATCAAAGGCATCTTGATACCTTTGCTGTGCTTCATTAAGATGTTTTAGTCGATTCTGCGCTTTATTTAAGTAGTCTCTTGTTTTGCGCATTTGCCCTAGTAAAGAAGCTATTTTTCTTTTGGCTTTCGCCAAGGCAGGATCTTCTTGCTGAGCCAATTTTCCTTGAGGTTCTTCTGGTTTTCCCATCGCTAATGTTTGTTTTAGATCATCATTCTCTTTCGCAATATTTTTAATTTGTTGCTTTAAATCTCCTAATTCCTCCTGGAGTTTCAATATCATTGTCCCTTGATTGTTTTTTTCATATTGGTAAGCTTGTGGTGTGTCCTTTTTGTTAGTGTTTTTTGTAAGAACTGGACTATTTAGTGCTTTCGATAACTGTGCTTTTTCCTCACGTAGTCGCCCATTACTTGCCAGAGCTTTTTGATGATCTGCGCGAAGTTGAGCAAGTTTTGCTTGAGTTTTGCCAAGGTTCTTTTTTAAATCATCGATATCTGATTGATTCTTATTTGTGATGTCCTTTAGTTTTTGCTGTAGCGCGGTATTTTCTCCTTTGAGCTTAGCAATTTTTCCTGTGAATTTCTGATTTTCATTTTCTTCTTTGCCGAGGGCTTTACCCATTTCTCCAAGCTTACCCTGCAGTTCGGAGTTCTCACCCTTCAGTTTGCCAAGCTGGCCTTTCAGTTTGCCAAGTTCGCCAGCAAGCTTTTGATTTTGACTTGTACCTTGGTTCAATTGATCCTTAAGTTCCTTAATTGCATTTGCAGAAGCTTGTACCGCTTTTGTTAAGTTTTGGTTTTCTTGGTTAGATTTTTTGATACTCGCATTCAATTGCGCTACTTTTTTGTTCAACTGCTTATTATTTTGCTGTTCCTTGGCAATTGTTTGCTTCATCTCTTTATTTTCAGCATTGGTCTTGGCTAACTTCTGCGTCAAGGCTTTACTATTTTGCTGTTCCTTGGCAATTGTTTGCTTCATCTCTTTATTTTCAGCATTGGTCTTGGCTAACTTCTGCGTTAAGGCTTTACTATTTTGCTGTTCCTTGGCAATTGTTTGCTTCATCTCTTTATTTTCAGCATTGGTCTTGGCTAATTTCTGCGTTAAGGACTTACTATTTTGCTGTTCCTTGGCAATTGTTTGCTTCATCTCTTTATTTTCAGCATTGGTCTTGGCTAATTT
>JBNKNM010000240.1:0-7793 GCA_050293845.1 Pseudobacteriovorax sp.
TATAGTGTGTTCTGGCTTGACTACCAGTGATCGTCCGTATTTAATTTTAAATGGGAATTACTAATTGGAAAGGAGATTTCCATTATAAGAAGGGATAGAAATAATGCGGATGAATGATATTTTTGCTTTTAAAGTTTTTGAAACCACCATGGCTCTTCTCTTGTTAATAAAGTTCGTAAAAATCCTTTAAGACCATATGAACAGCAATTCCTATACCAAGCCTAACCCACTATTAATATTCGATTCATACTGTGATAACCGGCTCAATTTCGGCCACTTGGTCTGAAAAAGCACACTACCCTAACATCTTGTTTTATCTATTATTTTCTTTTGAGTTAAACGGTGAATGGGAAATACCTCACGGTAGCCTTGTCTTTGTCTTTAAAAGATACTATAAACCGGTTTACGTCATAAAGGGAAGGTAGTTATAGCCTTGTAATCTAGACAAATGACCTTATTAAGTGGAGAGCGCTCTATGCTAGTTAGAATAACGTCATGCTTGTATTTGGCATCGATCTTATCATCCTGTGTTGATGATACGTCTTCTTCTGAGGAGTTTATTCCCCCTGTTCCCCCACCAACTCAAATTAATTCTGAAGATCTTGATACAGATACTGCAAAGGACTCTGAAGATGAAGACAGTGAGACCTCCACGGAGGACCCAGACAATGATACCAGTACGTTAGTGGCTCAAGCCTTAACTAGTGTTCAGGGCCTTTGGCAGCAGCCGTGCATCGTACGCGACGACAATTCTTCGGCAATATACTGGATTAACTGGAAAAATGACAGTTTCACCGAGACCTCCGAATATTTCTATGATGCAAATTGTGATGTTTCAGAAAAAAAGTATGTGAATCATTTTGCAAGAGCTTCCTTAACAGTTGAAGGTAATACGGGATTTTTCAAAGTGGTTGCGACCAAAATAAAAAATATTGAGTTCAATCTGAAAAACCCTGAAGGAGTGGCAAAAGAATTAGATGAGCCCTCGACAGCTTTTTTTAAAGTGGATGGTAATACCTATTCAAAGGGACTATATGATGCCGACAGCCAATCCATGAAGGCAGGGTTTACCTTCGATTACGTAAAAGCTGATGGGGTTATTCCTGAAAGAACCTACATGCCTCTTCCCCCTCCTGAAGGAGCTATCTTTTATGCCCCCTTTGAGGAGTCCGATTTAGGGGGGTTCACTAGTAAAACAGTGACGGGTAGTATCAGCTGGCAGACTGGAGATTTTTCAGGCCGAGTATTCGCAAAAATTAATGGATATAAACAGGGTGAGAATGAATCATGGCTCATTAGTGAGCCCATCTCACTTGCAGGTCAGTCCGAGGTAGGTCTAAGCTTTGATCACGCCTTTGGATATACTCCTAAATCCATTAGTGATGAGATTGGTGTCTTTATATCCACAGACTATACAACCGACCCCAGGACTGCGACATGGACTGAGCTTAAAGGCTACATACAACCTCCTATAAAGACCAAAGGTTTCACAGAATTTATAGAGTCTGGATTGATCCCCCTTAACGATTATATTGAGAAGACAATTACTCTGGGATTCCGTTATCGATGCACCGCCAGCAAGGCCATGACTTGGGAACTTGATAATATAACGGTATTCGCAAAATAACCATATTGTATCTTCAATCCATAGCAGCCAACCTCCTACTATGGATTGAGATCCCAGCATCATTTTCAAACCCAAATCTGAGTTTTCACGACTATTCGTGACATCGAAAAATTTGCCTTGTTAAATTCTAATTTTACTAGTGGATAAGGATGCCAGAGCCGATGCCACTTGCTC
Organism: Pseudobacteriovorax sp.; assembly: GCA_050293845.1. Lineage (GTDB taxonomy): Bacteria > Bdellovibrionota_B > Oligoflexia > Oligoflexales > Oligoflexaceae > DT-89. The sequence goes on from JBNKNM010000240.1 coordinate 1,802, forward strand.
ATCAAGCGGCTTTGTAGTTTCGATTTCAAGATACTCTAGATCGGTAAAATCAAAGTCATAAGCATGCCTTTGTTGATGATAAAAATCTGCGCGGTCCTCGGAGCCAAATTGCTCATTTTTGGAGCGTTGCTGAATTCTTTCGACAGCAACTCCCTTAGGGCACTCGCAATAAAGAAACAAAAACTGAGTATGATAGGAATTTGCTAGCTCTTGCCATTGCTGACGATGGTACTTGTAGGAAAATGTTCTATCTGCCACTACAGATTCCCCTTTGCTAAGGAGAGTTTTTCCTTGGTCTACAAGATTTTGATAAACCTTCTCACGATGGGAAGCTGAGTATTTATCCTGTCAAAGTCTTGACCGCCCGGTAACTGTATAAAAAGCTGTTTTCTAACAAGATCGGTATGCAACTCTGTTATAAAAAGCTCACGAGCTAGAGTCGTAGCTAATGTAGACTTTCCTGAACCCATAAGCCCTCCAACAACAATAACTACAGGGCTATGAATTTTTAGACTATAATTATGTGCCATTGCTATATGTTTCGCTAAATCCTGTTGAATTTGCTGATTGCTTTGGGATAATTGCGATTGCCTTATGGTTGCTACCTTTGCTCTCACTGCCACACGATAACTTTTAAAAAACCATACCAGGTTATCTGTAACATAATCCTTCATACGCTCTCGTTAAATGTTAAGAATGGTTTCTCCGATATCATAACGTCCCATATGTTCACACTCTTCAACGAAAAAGGCCAATTCATCCACGATATCCAGAGAGCGATAATCTCGGTTAAATTCGATACAATCGATCAAGAAACATATTCTCATCAAGGCGATGCATTTTCACTGCATACTCCGCAACAACCCCAGATTCAAAACTAAAGCTACCCTGCTCCTTCCTGAAAATAGGAATCACTGATAAATAAACTTCATCTGCAAGCCTACGGTTCAGGTGTAGCTCTGCTTCGCATACTGCTTTACACTTTTCAAGAGTACCATTATCAAGAAAAACGAATGTAACGTGTTTCTTTATCTTGAAAGCAAATTGATGGGTAAGAAAACATCGGAAATATGTGTTGATATATGAGTGACTTGTTGTGAGTCATCATCGTAGGAACCACTTCGAGACAAGAAGTCTATCACTTCTTGATAGTTGTTTGATTTTTTTATTGGGATCTTGTCATTTTGCATAATTAGTATATCTAATCTAATTAGATAGTTATCATGCCATTAGAAATAATTCATCAACTTTCACGATTCACTGATGCCTGCTTCCACTTGAATGAATTGTTTGGCTTTATGTCATAGTGATGTATATCAGGTTGAATCTCAGATAAGACTATACCATCAACGGGGGTTCTTGCACCAAAGCTCATTTTATATCCAACCAGTTCCAGCCATTGTAGCGCAAGTAGCTGTGTTGTTGGAAAAATAGAGCCTTCTGTGAAAAATAGAGGACATTTTACTCAACAAAGATTAGGCTGAAGTTCTTATAATCACTAGGGTGGATAGAATGAAACTTAGTCGCGTAAAATTAGAAGTATCTGCTGGAATTGCTAGCGTGACATTAGCACGGCAAGACAAATTGAATGCATTCGATTTGCAAATGTTTGTCGATATATCTCGTGTGATTGATAATATTTCTAAAAACAAATTAATTCGAGTCGTTGTCATCCAAGGGGCTGGCAGCGATTTTTCCACAGGCCTCGATATTAAATCTGTCATGCTTGATAAAGGCGCCGGACTTAAGCTCTTATGGAAGTGGTGGCCTGGTCAAGCTAATCTAGCTCAAAAGATGTCTGTAGGCTGGCGGCGTCTTTCCGTGCCAGTAGTTGTTGCTATTCAAGGGAGATGTTGGGGTGCTGGTTTGCAGTTAGCTCTTGGAGGTGACTTTAGATTTATCAGCCCAGACGCCAATCTTTCGATTATGGAAAGCCGGTGGGGTCTTATTCCAGATATGGGTGGTTCTTTAGCTCTTAGAGAACTTGTCCGACTAGATAAGGCTTTAGAATGGACTATGACATCAAAGGAAATAAAGGCCGACGAAGCCGTTAAATGCGGTCTAGCGACAAAGACTACCAATACCCCTCGAGAAGAGGCTCTATCGTTTGCTAAAGAGCTGCTCGAAAAATCCCCCGATGTTTTAGCTGCTACAAAAAAGCTGTTTCGTTATGGTTGGCACCACAATGATAATAATTTATTGGCCAGAGAATGGTTTTATCAATGGCGCATGCTGCTCGGAAAAAATCGAGGGGTTGCTGTGGCTAGAGCTAAAGGAAAAACTGAAAAGGATTTTTTACCGAGAACTTTTAGTTAGGAGTTCATAGATGGATTGGAAAGTGTTCTTCACGACTTTTGTAACTATTTTTATAGCTGAACTAGGCGACAAAACCCAGTTTGCGGCTATCGCCGCATCATCAGGTTCAATGAGTAAGTTTTCAGTACTTGCAGGAGTAGTACTAGGACTCGCTTTTGCAGGTGTACTTGGTGTAGTTGTTGGATCGGTTCTTGGTGAGATTTTGCATCCAGATATTATGAAATGGGTTTCGGGAAGTCTTTTTATTGTGGTAGGAGTTTGGATACTTGCATTCTCTTAGGAGACTTACCACCTTTACAAAAATTTCCTTTTCGAGGATTCTTTTTATAAAAATGTTATCCCAAGAAACGACTTCTTGGGGTTAAAAGAGTATTAGATACTTACACTATTTAAAGTATCTAACCTCACTCAACCTTTTAACAAATTCGTCTTATATCCACATGGAAAGACTAGGGTCTTAACTGGGGTAGTGAGGCAACGACTAATGTGATTCACTGATAGTCTTAAGTACTTCGTTTTTGACTAGAACTTGCTCATAGTTACGGATATTCCGCACGTAATTTACAGCCTCTTGACCTCTAGCATAGCCGAACCTTGTTCTTTTATAGTATTTTCTATTGGAGAGAAGTGGCAAAATAGACTTTACATCCAACCATTCGTTTGGATTTTTTTTCAAGTCAATAGCTAGGCGTCTAGCATCCTGTAAGTGACTATAACCGACATTATAAGAAGCCAGTCCAAACCACTTTCTATCTTCTGGGGCAATAAAAGCGGGAAATCTATTAATCATTTTTCTTAGATAACGCGCTCCACCTTGGATGCTTTGCTGTGCATCTAATCGATTTTTGATACCTAAACTTTTAGCTGTTGTCTGAGTTAGCATCATGAAACCACGAACCCCTGTGGGACTCTTTGATCGAGGATTCCAGTGAGATTCTTGATAGGATACAGCAGCTAAGAGGTACGGGTCAATTTCATGCTCAGCAGCTGCTTTTAGAATCATTTCTTGATATTTAGGTAAGAGAGTTTCTATTCTTTTCCTAAAGACATACATATCATAGATATCATGTTTACCCGCTGAACCGTAATATTTCTCATTCAGGTTGCGCAGTCTCTCTTTTTGATAGGGCTTATTAAACCAGTTTTCAGCTTCATCTACCAACTGTAGAGCTTCGCTGGCAAAGGGCCATGCATTAGGACCACGATCAAGAACAAACTTTGCATCAAGATTGTGGTACACATGACGATTCATTTCAAAGATAGTTTCGTCTACAGCAAGGCAGTCGTATTTTTGATTGTTTACAGCTTCCATCAGTTGCTCAGTGGAAAGATTAGATGGTGATTGCCATTCGAGTGCTGAATATTCTTCTTTTAGTTTTTGGAATCTTTCGATGTAAGAACTTTTTGCCGTAACCACTACGGACTTATCAATTAAGTCAGATACCCTCTTTGCGTAGACTGATTTATGACAAACGGCGAGTTGCGGAACTATCTGATAATCGGGTCCAAACACAAACTGTTTTTCTCGTATCTCAGTTTTCATCAGTCCAGCGGCCGCAAAGTGAACCTCGTTATCATCCAGAGCCTCAATAATTTGTTCTACAGTATCGTAAATCTTAAATTCTGGTTTGCGTCCCGTGCTCTTGACAAAAGCACTTGCCAGTTCATACTCGAACCCTTCGAGACCCCCCTCTTTATTATAATAGTAACACGTGGGAGCATTGCGAGTCGCAATGAAAACCTTTGAGCCGATACCAACTGGCGAGGCTTCTTCCCCTTCAGAGGAGCTTTCAGTGTTTTTCATGCAACCCATACAAAGGAGTATTAGAATTGAGTTTAGGTAAATAAGTATATTAGCAGTCATAATGGCATCTCATTATACGTCAGTCTCTCGATAGATTAGAAAACAACAAGTGAACGGTCAATAAGTACTCTTAGTTACTTCTGCCTATCTTGTATCTCTAACACTGATTGGTCTTCAGGTTTGCTTAGTAATATAAAGTCTTTTCCACGCAAAACCAAAACCTTGCAGCACCATAGTTAGTAAGACTTGATCATGGGATAAAATTTGCTGATTACTTCTTTTGGGCGTCAGAACATCAACTTTTTCAATGATCCTATGCTTTTTAAAGAGAGCTTCAATAATGTCATTTTGACATTATTGAAGCTAGTTACGTCACAAATCAGCATAAGCCTTATTACACAGAAAAGTTCTTATTACCTTCACCTGGTAGTTGCACCAGAACTCACTATGATCAGGTACTGGAGATTTAATTTGTACGAAATGTGTTAAATTGCTAGAAAGAACATTTGAATCGCTAAGGAAGTTTAAATGAAAGAGGATAAATTAAATATCCGACGTAATTGCAAATGGTCCGTTTCAAGGAACTATCCAAAAACTCCCAAACAGTTTTTTCAGGAAATGGCAGACTTTGTTGAAGATCAATGCTACGGTGACGTTTACGGGGCGGGAGAAGAATTAGAAGAGTTTGAAAAGAGTATTGCACAAAAACTTGGTCACGAAGCCGCTTTGTTTTTGCCGAGCGGAACCATGGCTCAGCTTATTGCAATGCGTATCTGGACGGATGAAAAGAAAAATCCTCTAATCGGCTTCCATGAAACTTCTCATTTAGAGCTGCATGAGCAAAATGCATACGCTGCTCTCCATAGCTTAAATGCAATTCATATTGGCGAAAAGCATAGAGTCATTAACCTTGACGATCTCAAGAAGCTAGATCCTATGCCTGCCTGCGTTCTCTTGGAATTACCCTCACGAGAAATTGGAGGTCAATTGCCAAGTTGGGATAATTTATTACAGCAAGTCGAGTATCTAAAATCAGAGCATGTAAGAGTGCATATGGATGGCGCTCGACTGTGGGAATGTTTACCTTTTTACAACGTAAGTGCTACCGAGATTGGAAAGCTTTTTGATAGTGTATACGTTAGTTTTTACAAGGGTTTAGAGGGGTTGTCAGGAGCTGCACTTACGGGAAGTAAAGACTTTATAAAAGCAGCACGTGTGTGGAATCGCCGCCATGGTGGGAATCTTGTCACTCAATATCCTGCGTATATCTCAAGCAGATGTGGTTTGGAAACTAAGATAGACAGGTTTTCAGAATATTGGAAAAAAACCCAGGAAATCGCAGAGGGGCTATCGAAGATTCCAAATATTCGCATTGTACCCGAAAAACCCCAGGTTAATATGTTTCACCTACATATTAAAGGTGAAAAATCTAAACTGATAGAAAAAGCTTTGCAGGTCAGCAAGGATACTGGAGTTTGGATTTTTGGAGACCTCCAAAATACTGATGACGCCGATGAATTTAAGTTTGAGTGGTACGTGGGTTCTTGTTCTCTAGATTTAGATACATCCACAATTATAAAGATCATAAATCAAATACTGTGCTAGCCAAACACCTCTTTGACTACAACCTAAAGGAATTTCTACATTTTGTTGCAAAGTGATCATCTTGATGATTAAAGTGAGCTCATCTTAAGAATGAAAGCTCACATAGAGCTATAGTTTTCGGGAAAAATAATTTGGGGTTAGGAATTTCACGGGGTAAAAAGCCCACCCTCACAAACCGACTCTAGTGCTTTTTTTTTGCGAAATATTTTTTTCCACCTCCCACCATTGTCCAGTATGCCTGAGGTAAGCAAGATTGTATTTGCCTGT
>JBNKNM010000241.1:0-7737 GCA_050293845.1 Pseudobacteriovorax sp.
TATGCAATATTTTAGTGAGCGGGCTGATGATGTAATGAAAGTTTTCGGGAAGTTTAAGAAATTGGAAGCCGCTTCTGTAAAGGCTTAAAACCCAAAAAAATTATCTGGATTACTATAGAAGTTATCTAGTGGTATCCGACCTAAGTGTTTCATCCGTTTTTTAGTATTGCATTGCCTTCAAGATATAAAACCATCATTAAACCTACATCTAATCCTCCCTGCTTAGTTGTAGTTTTCAATCGTCAAGAAAATCCTAATTACAGATATTGGATATTGCAATTACACAAGATTACAAGATTTCTACTTACGTAAAATGAACATAAGGTATTCCTTCAAACGTAATGGTGTAAACAATATTTGATTACATAACACAATCTATGGATTTCGCTTATTAGCCTAACTTTGATTTTATATTGTCACATGATTATGTTTTTAGTATTTTCCGAAGGCTTACCGTCACTATATGAGATCATTCAATCCCCAACTTTCTATACAGTCCGTCTACTTGTCAGAAAAAAGTAAGAGTGTAATTGAGAGTAATTGTAGTTTATTCCCAAAGCAATTATGTTTTTCTTACGGTGGAACCACCATTAATCAATTAACTAAGGAGAATCTAAATGATTATTTTTCTTAAAAATCTTTCAGTTGGTATTGCTGCAGTGTTGACTTTATCTGCGACTGCCTTCGCCAGTCAAGGCTGTAATTTTAAAGGTTGGAAGTACAAAACGTACAATAGCACAAGAAATCAGGTGCCTCACGGGCGAAATTTTTACTATGATATGAATCTGTGTGGAATTTACATAAATCCTCATCAGTGGCATTGTCCTTGGGTTACGGCAGATGACTCATGGATCATTCCGAGTGAAAATGTAGTAGTATTTACCGCAGATCGGTGGGGGCATGATAGATATAATGTTTTTACGTATCATAAGGTGCTAGAAAAAGGCTGTGTTGATCCGGAGTATCTGTTAGGTGATATGTGTGGTGATGATATGTGTAGTTAATATTTTTGATGCCAGAAATCAAGTTTTGTACACTGTTATTTGCAATTTGAGTATTGTTTTTCATGTTTAAAGTAGGATTAGTTGGAGTTGTGATCATTCTATAGAGTATTTTGAGAAACCTATACGCACAGCTCCTTTTCGTCTTTGGATCGCCTCATTTGCAGTAAGACTCTGATCAGATACTTCTATCAAGGATTTACGTAGACGATAAACTTGGATATTTATGTGATTTAATTCTTGCTTCAGCATATTACAAAGCGTATCGATATCTATCCACCCTGCCTCCTTTTCAGATAAACCTTGCGCAATATCGTCACTACGAGCTTTGGCCAAAATATATAGTAAGAAATGAGGATTCTTGTACCCAAGGTCTCGAACTTGATTTTGATTATTCCTGAAGATAAGTTGAACTTCTTCTAAATCGCTGCTAGGTATAATTCTTAGTAAAAAATTTCTAGACCTATGAATTTTCTTTAGATCTTGTGTTTGCTCGTGATTAATTGGATTAAAGAATATCCATTTCTTTTTGCCAACATTGATTGTCTCGCCACAACTCAATCTAGATAATTCACCGTTAGTTTCACGCATCCAACAACCATTATCTACAAAAAGACTAACAACAGGATTTTGATGATTAGGCAGAGGAGTCACATCCCTAAGCTCGATAAATTCAGATCCATCGTTTTCTAGTAGTAAAGGTATGGGGAGAGACAGATCAATGACTTTATATTGATTGGTTTTACCTTGAGAAAACCCAATTGTCATACCTTCCTTCAGTGTATATTGCTGATTACGCTCCATTAGCGAGCCGTTAAGATAGGTTCCGTTTCTACTATAATCAAAAATCTCCCAATGCGTACCATTCCAGATGATTTTGGCGTGGGTACCTGATACATCCGGTTGGGATAGGAAGGTGCTTACAAGATCTTTATTTCTTCCAAAAATATGGAGCGATTTTATCGGAAATAATTTTTCTGTAGTTTGATTCTTCAAAAAAGCCATGACGTTGACCTATTATAGTATAAATCCGCTTAAATTTTCATACACTAATAGCACATGACTACCAACATATATTACGCTTTTCTTAAGATTTTTTATTTCAAATTCGAAATATCAAATATTTTATAGATCTATATTTCATCATGCAGTCGATTCAAAAATCTTAATATCTTATCGCCTAGTTTTACGAGATAAAGGAAAGTATCATTTCCTGGTTCGTTACAAATATTAGCTACAGCTATGCTGATAAAGGATGTAATATGAGTAATTCTATGTTGTCAGCCTATACTTTAACTGAAAATTTGGGTAGCGGCAGTATGGGAAATGTCTACTTAGCCCATCGCTCCGACGGTTCATTTGAAAAGAAAGTTGCTATAAAATTTATCAGATCAGATCGCGTTGATAAGGAATCAACTCTTCGCTTTATAAGTGAGCAGAAGATTCTAGCAAGGCTTGATCATCCTTATATTACAAGGTTAGTTGATGCTGGGTATGATAACACTAGAAAATCTCCCTACATCACAATGGAGTTTGTTGAGGGAGGAAAAGATATCGTCTCCTACTGCCGAGATAAATGTCTCTCCATTAAGGATATCCTTAAGCTCTTTTCTCAGGTCTTAGAGGCCGTTAGCTTTGCACATCGTAACTTTGTCATACATAGAGATTTAAAACCCAGCAACATTTTGGTGGGTAGCGACGGAAATGTTAAGGTTTTAGATTTTGGTATAGCAAAATCTATTGATCCTGATAGGAACGATAATCAAACAGAGACTAAGGTTAATCCTTTTACACCAAGATATGCAAGCCCAGAGCAGCTGACCTCTGGGCCTCTAACTACGGGTAGCGATATCTATTCTCTAGGAGTGGTACTCTACGAGCTTCTTACAAACACTCTGCCTTTTTCTGATACAAAATCAGATATAAAACTCGCAAATGCAATTATCTCAAAGACTCCCTTAGAACCTAGCCGAGCGGTAGAGGATGGTGATGATACGACCATCTTTTTAGTAAAGGGTGAGAAGCAAAATTCTAAAGAAAATACTCGGCAGATAAAGGACAGAAGAAAAATCTTAAAGGGTGATCTTGATCAAATCGTTCTTAAATCCTTACGCAAAGAGCCTGAAAGACGCTATCAATCTGCCAGCGAATTTAAAGAGGACCTAGACCGTTATCTGAGCAAAAGACCAGTGAAAGCTCGTAAAGATACTATCCTTTACTTATCGACAAGGTTTATTCAAAGAAACCGCGTTATGGTCACCCTTATAGCCATATTTATTTTTGCCGTATTAGGCCAGCAGATCCGGGTGATGAATGAGAGGGATAATGCAATTATAAAGGGTGAGATAGCAAACCAGGTTCAGGAATTTATGATAAGCCTTTTTGAAATTTCGGACCCTGGGGAGGCTAGGGGAAATAGTATTACAGCCCGCGAGATTTTGGATCGTGGTGTTGAGAAAATTGGTAAGAGTTTAAATGAACAGCCTGAAGAAAAAAGTGCATTGATGCATACAATGGGTGTTGTTTACAGGAAACTTGGTTTATATGACAGTTCCGCTCCGTTACTAAAAGATGCCTTGGAACTGCGACAGAAATTTTTGCCAGAGGGAAGTATCGATGAAGCTAAGAGCCTCAATGAATACGGTAATTTGTTATGGATGCAAGGACAATATGAGGAAGCAGAAAAACATCTAAAACAGGCACTTGCAGCATATAAAAATTTGTTTAGTAACGATAATCTTGATGTATCCAATATTTATAACAATCTGGGTATAGTGTATAGATTTATCGGGGAGCACGATCGTGCAATCGAATTTTGTAATAAGGCTTTAACCATTAAAAAAGATATTCTAGGAGAAAACCATCCGGATGTAGCTTACACTTATAATGCTCTGGGAGTTATGTACGATATAAAAGGTGAATATGATAGCGCAATTGAATATTTGAATAAAGCTTTGGCTATAAGAATAAATTCTCAGGGAGAAAACCATCCGGAGGTGGCTACAATTTATAATAATCAAGGAGTAGTGTATCATAATAAAGGTGAATATGACCATGCCATTGAATATTATGAGAAGGCCTTAGCTATTAGAGTTAAGACTCTAGGAGAAAAAAATCCTCTAGTGGCTAACATTCATTACAATCTTGGGCTTGTGTATTCGATTAAAAGCCAACATAAGCGTTCCATAGAATATAATGAAAAGGCCTTGGTTATGAGAATAAAGATGCTGGGGGAAAACCATCGGGACGTGGCAGCTTCCTATCAGAATTTAGGGAGTGTGTATATAGAAATAGGTAAATATGATCGAGCGATTGAATATACTAAGAAAGCCTTAACTATAATCGTGGACATACTGGGAAATAACCATCTAGATGTAACCTACTCATATAGTAATCTGGGAATTATTTATAGCATTAAAGGTGAATTTGATCGCGCAATTGAATATATTAAGAAGGCCTTATTTATAAGAATAGAAGCACTTGGTGAAAACCATCTTTATGTGGCAAATACCTATAATAATCTTGGTGAGGTATACCTTAATAAAGGGAAATTTGTCATAGCGATCAAATATCTTAAAAAATCAATATCTATTCTTTCCACCACCGTTGCTAATAATCATCCACTTTATGCCGAAGTATATGCCAATCTAGGAGAAATATATAAGGGTCTATCAGAGAATTTCCGGGCTCTTGATTATTACCAAAAAGCACTTGCTATAGGCATTGAGAAATTGGGAGTAGAGCATCCCGATACGATTGAAGTAAAAACGAAGATAGCCAAGCTAAAAGAATCGATGAAACTATAGAACCATCTTTTGTATGGGTTAAATATCATTATTGAAGTAAGCACTACGCAAAGTCTGCTCTTAATAGTTGCGAAGATTCTTTCTTCACCTCAGGATAATCAAATAACAACCACTTTCTCAGATCCTGATATTAAAGGAAGCTTTAGAAAATTTCATCAGAAACATTGTCAACTTAGAGTTGTTACTCCTTTGTTCAACCTTAGACTAAAGTGATTAGTTACGTTAGCTCTTTACTGGTTTAGTTCCAGCTAATAATCCTTTCACTAATTTCAATGAATCATTAGTTTTCTGCTCAGCGGGACACCTAAAGCTATTGGAAGAAAAACAGCAAGACATTTAGACAATAACATTCGATCGATAGGTTGAACCGCTTTTATTTATGGTGAGAAACAAACATTCTATCGAACTAAGCAATAGATTCATTTGTCTGACTAGTAAATGTCATACATTCATTGTTTTGAATTCAGTAAACTAGCTGAATGTTCACTCCAAACTTTTTTTCTGTCGATATAAATTTCCTCAAGGATGAAATCAAACATATTTTTCAAAGCTTGGGTTGATTTGCTATTGTAAGAAGGGATTGAAGGTCCGGCATGAACAGCAACATTTCCAAATTTACGGATTGCGTGCAATCCATCCTCAGAAAGGTGTGTGACCCATTTGGGACTTTGAGATAACATAGATGGGTCCGTAAGGCAACAAATCCGATCATGCAAATTTCTAACTCTGAATTGCTTGGGAGTACCATCTTGATTTAGTATTATTTGGTTGGTTTGAAGATTAGTTTTTGTATATGAACTAGGTAGCGATTGAGCGTGATTGGTAATTATGGACTCAAGAACTGAACGATACATTGCAACACTGGCTGTGTGGAGACCTGCTGCTTCTGATAAAATTGCCTGCTCTAAATAATGGACTATCTGGTCGCCGAGAATAGTTTTGGGTACTTTGAAAGGCCATTTTTTTCTTCCCTTTATTTCAGGATATATTAGTTTATAAAATCGAAAAAAATGTTCCTCTGGGCTAATGCCTTCTTCGATATCTACTAAGAGTGCTTCAGGAGCCTCACCGTACCAAAGGTTTATTTCTTCGCATGAAATACATTTCAGAGTAGTGGAAATGTGATCAATAAGCCAGTAATTATCACCTTCTATTATCTCTTCATAAAGAGTGCTATCACCAACCATGGTATGTTTTGCTTTGCTACCACAATGCTGGCATTCGGTTTCTATGTTATGTTCAGTAATATTTTCCATGTTTTAATATCTCCTGAATGAGTATTGATCTTATAGAATATGATATCAATAAAACATCAAAAGATTGGGTTAATCCGATTTACTAAACTTACCTACCTAAAATCATTCATTAGGACAATTATAAGTACTATTATATGGACATTGATGTGAATTTTGTCACTCTTAAAGCTCAATCAACTTTATATTCTGATTGTTAGCGGTATAATAAAATTCCTATGAAAGCTTAATTAGTCCGTGGCGCGAAATTCGGAATGCTTGACCATCAAGCACTTCCAGGATTTTAGGAAAACTTTCTTTCTTCCCCTCGACTTAAGCCATAATCCGTATCTCTTTTCCTTTTTGATGTCGGATAAACTGGCGAAGGTTGAAAGCAGTCACAGCCCCATAGCCTGCAGTAAGGGTTGTAGTATCCGATTTCATTTTGCTCCGACCTAGTTGTCCTCCTTGTTTGATATGGCCGATAAGTGGTTCGATACCCGATCGGCGGTCCGTTAGCCTGCGGTAGGTTTTTAAGTCTTCCTCGTTGAAGGTTGATACATCGAAACCCGGTTTCTGAAGCGAAAATTCCTCTAAGGAGTCTCTGTTTTGCAAGAAGGATAGATTCTGAGACGAATAGTAGCCTTTGTCTGTACCAAACGATTTTAGTTGGCCTGCTGCAAATACCTGCTGGTATTCTTCTATCATAGGAATCACTGATTTTTTGTCGTTCATTGTTACGCTTGTTGAAGTACCAACGATCATGAAATTTCCACCTATTCTTCCTAGCTGAAACGCCCTCCCAATCTGATATTTTTTGTTTTCTTTCTGTTTGTTGAAAAACGCTAGTTCCTTTGCATGAAAGGAAAGTACTTTGTCTTTTAAAGCTGTACCATTCTCTAGGTAATGATAAGCGCCCTCTAAAACTTTTTCTCCAAGGGATTTTATTTGAATATAAGCTCTTTTTATATTCCATGGAAAAGAAGAGACTTCCCTTTCCCACAGCACCAGTTGAGTCACCTTTAGCGTCTGAAAATAAACCATCCAGTAAAGACTCTCTAGGTACTGCTTCTTTTTTTCGGTATCCACAGATTTTGCGAAGAAGTAGCTCCGTGCTTTTTCTTTGATGCCCTTGAAGTCTATACTTTCGCCAGATCCCTCTGGGAACTTGGCCGCTAGGTAGTCGAAGACCTTTTTGCATAACATTGAAAATTTTACCAAGAGATTTGCATCTGACGGATAGGAAATATTGGCTTCTTGGATAGTGGAATCTATATCCATTTTGCTCGGATCGCCGTATCCATAATCGCAAGCAAGTTTTAAGATTCGGTTGTTTATTAATCGTTGAGTTTCTGGACTTAATCGTGATCGAAACTCTTCTATTTTGGTATGATCGGGACAATGCCAATTCTCTAGGACAGAGAAGCCGCAAAATATTTGATAAGCAGCATTGTCTTTGACCTCCCACTCCGTTTGCCGATCGGTTTTGTTGAATAGGAGCTGGAGTAGGTACACTCCTAGGTGAATCCTTAGCTGAAGCTTTCGACCCAGCCACCATTTGCCCGTCGGTGTCTTTTTTAAATCTGGCAGAATTATGTCTGCTAAATCCATCCAAGGGATTGTGGAGTGGTATCGAAAAAACGGACTCCCGTTAAGCTATTTCATTTTCGAATTGCACAGGCGATTTATAGTCCAAGC
>JBNKNM010000242.1:0-7686 GCA_050293845.1 Pseudobacteriovorax sp.
ATAATCAGCATCCGCCGTAAATTGGGCTTCATAAAGCGTGTCACATTTTCGACTTCATCTTCTTCAAGAAGTTTATGAATTTTTTTTGATTCTACTTTGGGTAGAAGCTCTAGGTGATTACAAATTTCCATGGCAAGGTTTTCACAGGACAGTCTTCTTCCTGCATATATTATGCAAGGTGTCAGATTTAATTTAGGAAGGTTCTTCAGCCTACGGGCAATTTCATGATGTTCTAACGGAAATCGAGAAATCTTGATCTGGGTACGTGGTGCCAGTTGCTTAACTTCATCCCCTTTCAGCCAGCGCTCTTGATAAAAAACGATATTTTCAAGGGGAACAGGACGTTCCTTAACCCTTACTAAACGGCAGGGTCTATGGGTCAATGATTCAATCCAGCTGCAAAACTCTTCCGCATTATCGACCGATGCTGATAGCAGTAATAGTTGGCAGCTTGGAGGGCTTAGTATGATGGCTTCTTCCCAAGCACTACCACGACCGGAATCCTGCATAAAGTGGTACTCATCAAAAACGACCAGTGATCGCCCTAAATCGGGCTCCACACCTAATAAAGAATTACGATAGGATTCCAAGGTTGCTACGACGATGGGAGCATTTAGATTTTCTTTGATATCGCCTGTGGCAATACCAACATTTTCTCGCCCAAACATTTCAGAAAATTCACGCATTTTATCATTGGATAAACTTTTAACGGGTGCTGTATAGGCTGCTCTGAAGCTGGGGTTGCCTACGTTGATTTTAAAGAATTCTTCAACCACACGAGTTTTTCCAGCAGTTGTTGGGGCATCAACGACAACATTTTCTCCTCTTAGCATGGAGTCTAAAGCCTCTTTTTGCCAGGAATCCATTGGTGGGCTTTCGGAGTCAGAAATCATTGGTGAATGTTGTGATGTATCTCTGGCTATTAACCACTCAGTAAGCGCCTCTTCAGTGCGTAATCGCGCATGCTTTACTGCCTCAGTCTCCTTATAAGGTGGTTGCTGTGCTTGATCATGATGCTTTTGTTTGGAGTGGTTTTTAAAGCGATGGAAATTTTTTTGTTTGGAGTTTGGTTTACCCTTACTTTTTTTTCTAGACGTTTTGGATTTTGATCCAGAATATTTGGAAGAAGGACTCACATTTTGTTCCTTTGTCTAATTTTAATTTGTTGCTGAATGAAAGCGAACATGGATGCTAACGATTGATCTGTGTCGATAACAAGGTCAGCACGCGCCGCTTTTTTATCAGTGGGCATCTGAGCGTCGATGATCTTATGGGCATCAGCCAAGCTGTAGTTATCTCGTTTCATCAATCTAGCCACCTGTGTATCTCTTTGGCAGTAGGCGACCCATACCTCTAAGAATTCATGTTCGCGTTGCTTTTCAAATATCAAAGCAGCCTCATAAAACCAAAGTTTTGGCTGCAAGTTGAGGTTGTGCTCGGTGAGAATTTCTAAAGTGCGCTGATGGATAAGAGGATGCAGAATCTTTTCAATGCTTTCCCTGGCGAAGCGGTCATTAAAGATAATTTGGCGTACATGAGGACGGTTGATGCCACCCCCTTCCTCTAGGATCTCTTGACCAAATAACCTTACAAGTTTATGGAGCCCTTCAGTTCCTGGCGCAACAACTTGACGAGCTACTTGGTCAGCATCGATAACTAAATATCCTAACCGTTTAATTTCATTAGAAATTTCACTTTTTCCACAAGCGATACCACCCGTAAGTGCAATACCGAATTGTTTTGTAAGGTTCAAAAGTCGCCCCTTGCCATTATAACGTTATAACAGGCTAAGCTTAGCGTCTATATTAGGAAAAGTCGAAAAGATTAGCACTTATTTGAATTGAGCGTCGATAATGTATGGCTCATTGTTGCTTTCGAGGTTGATAGTCCTCTCCAGTTTTTTGTTGGTATGCTGTACGATGACTTGGTATGTCCCGGGATCTAACTCCAACGAGGTGTTGAGGCTAATGATAGCCCGGTTGAGCTGAAAGTTGTTACCACCTGATGTTTCCTTGATAATCAATTGTCCTGGTATACGGTTGGTTTGGATTTGCAGCTTAACTTGGTTTAGATTACGCTCTAACATGAAATCCAAGTTGAGGATTTGTTTGGGCTTCAACTCGACTCTTTTATTAAAATCCTTATAGCCGCGCCGCTTAAGGGTAATATCGTATATGCCTGGATTGAGTATAATTCCCTTACGTCGTACACTAGGGTCGTTACTTGCAAAGTGAAACTTACCATTGATGTAAATATCACTCGCAGGTGAGCTTTTAATGAGTATGCTTCCCGGTGAAGTATCATTTTCTGGGGGGGGCTTCTTTGGGAGTATAGTGTCTATGATTTTACTCGCCATGGCATCAGCAGTGGCATCATTACCCTGGGGTGGTGTGCGAGTATCCAGCTTATTAGGAAGCACTTTTTTAGTCTCGCGTTTAGGAGTTTTTGCCGATAGTAACGGAGGATTAGGGGATCGAGGTTGATTCTTTCGTGTGTCCTCAAACTTATCCATTTTAGATGCTCTAGTAACACGCTTTACTTCTGTCCTCTTTCCGGTATTTCTTTTATTTGTGAGTGTGGGACGCTTATCCGCTTTTGTTGTCGTACGAGAAGGCTGTGGTTTGGCTCTTGATCTGCTAGTGGGTTGTATATCGCGCTCGACAATGCGATCTGCATATTGTGGTGCAAAAAACCTTAATCCTAAGAATCCAAGCCCTCCTAATAAGCATGCTGCAATAAAAATGCGCCTGAGGATGACTCCTGTGGAACTCTTTTTTAAGTATGAGTCAAGAATTCTTTCAGAGTCTTTTTGTGAAGTGACTTTGTAGCGTGTTTTACTTGATTTGTTGCGATTGTACTGGGTTGAGCTGCGGGTGCGATGCTTGGTGCTGCTCGTTGTTCTACGATTAGGATCTGTTCTGCGATGATGCAAATGAGATCGCGACTGAGAGGATGAATCAGGTTTTTCCCACGATGGAGGCTGCGATCTTGAGGAAGAACGAGAGGGGGGAGGCACCTCATCACGGGGATGTCCAGGCACTCGTGGAACAGGAGCTTTACCCTCTGGGTACTCATGGGTTTTCCGTGAACTACTCGATGAAAAACCTGCACGCTCCAGTTTTTTGAAAAAGTTCTTCGGGTTTTTAAAAAATTTTTTTAAAGCAGAAACACTGTCACGAATACCGTAGCGAGCTAGAAATTTATCTAGATCTATTGCGAAGCTCATAATACTGGGATAGCGATTATCCCGGTTACCTACCATTCCTTTGACAATGATTTTGTTGATGGCTTGCGGGATTTCAGGAACCACCTCAGCAGGCTGAGGATATTTTCCCTGCATGATTTTATTGATCACATCGACAGTATTATTACCTACAAAAGGTAGTGTTCCTGTAAGTATCTCATACATGAGTACACACAAGCTATAGATGTCAGTGCGTATGTCAACATGGGCTCCTTTGATTTGCTCAGGGGACATATAACTTGGTGAGCCCATAAAGGTACCTGTTTGAGTTGCATTTTGATTTCTTGCAACTTTAGCGATACCAAAGTCCATTAACTTGATAATACCTGTATCTAAAACCATGATATTTTCTGGTTTTATATCGCGATGGACGATCCCGTGATTATGGACTTCTTCAAGTGCATTACAGATCTGGCGAGATATGATAACTGCGATGGGGGGGTCTAAGCGACTTCCTGGAAACTTATTCACATATTCGGAAAGATCTACGCCATAGAGTATCTCAGTTACGATCCAAAGCTGTTCAGAATCATTTCCAGAAAAATCATATACCTTAATAATATTAGGGTGATCTATGTCAGCTATTGATTTGGCTTCAAAATGAAACCTTTGGCGGATATCTTGATTATTTGACAAATGAGCGTGAAGAATTTTGATAGCAACTCTGCGGTCAAGCTTCTCATCGATCGCAGAATAGATTGAGGCCATCCCTCCTTCACCGATAAGGCTCTTAATTCGATAGCGATTTCCAATAAGTTTCATGCGCAAAATTAACCGACCGCTATTATTTAGAAATTTAACCAGGAACTCCAAATGAGTTATCGGCATCTCGCAGTAGAAACTTTAATAAATTGAGGGCGATAGCAGTCTCATCGCTGTACTGGAAACCTATTGGTCTTAGAAGGTTTTAGAAATCGTGGGGCATATTATCACGGAACGAGCGAAATTTTTGATTTGGTGAATACAGCAGTAGGTTTGTAATTTTAGTGGTATATAAGCACGCGTAGGCTTCGACTTGCTTGGCGAAGCGGCTTTTTTCCAGGCTCGTATACATCAATTCTCCCCAGATGGGGTGAAATACGAATTCTCGCTCGCGAATCTTGTCGTGAATATCTTTATGACTAGCTTCCAACTGGGCTTCGATTTTACGAAGAATATTTTTGGCTTCTTCAATTTTTCGTTCTAATTTATCGGACCTCTGTTTATCATTTTTGTGGTTTTTAATCCTGCGCTGTAGATTATATATTTTACCACGCAGATTGAAGGCTTCAGAGGATAATTTCTCATCATCTCGGATTTGAATCATGATTCGTGCCAGATCTGGTTTTTGCTTTTCAATGATATTAAACTCATCTTCTAGTTCTTCCACAACAAGAAGAGTTCTCCAATTGAACAGCTCTTTAGATCGCATAATGTCTCCGAATATATGGTCCCCAACATATAGAATTTGGTCACCCCTCTGCTGCGTTAGCTTTTCAAAAAGTTTGGCGTTGCCTCCATGATAAAGGCCCCGTTCGATCAAAGGACCACCATGCATGCGCAGAAGCCCATCTTTGTTCACAACTTCATAAAACGGATTGCTTCCGGTAAAGAAATTGGGTTTGCCTGAGCTAACTATTGTATAGTCGAAGTAATCTTGCCACTTTGGGTATTCTTCTAACCTTTCATTTAGAAGGTAGGACATGATAGTATCGGTATAAGTCCAATCTGAATTTGTGAGCAAAAATAGTTTCTTACCACCATCGATAAGCTTGGCTAGGGTTGATGCAAGGCTCTTATCTCTCACGATGTATTTACTCAAGTCTTTTACTACAACATCCTTTATACTTCTGTCGCGATGAGAAAGGTCAATAAACTCTCTTAAGTCAGCATAAACTTCTCGAAAGGACTTCTTTATAGAACCTGGATTTCGACGCATATAGTCTACTATTTCGATAAAAAGCTGGACTTCACTTAGAGCAAAAAATGTATCAATAGAAAGAAACTCATCAGCCTTATAACCGCTGGAGTTATAAAGAGTATGACGGTCACTTTTGGGAAGTTTTGAATGTCCGTGATAGGCAACCTTAACATATTTATGTCCATCAACCTTTAAGAGATTGCCCCGATCCATATCCACCAATAGACCTCTGATAACAAATTTGGGATCAAAAGTAAGGTCGGCTAGCTCCTCAGGATATCCCGCTGCAATAAATTTTTCCAAAGTTTTTCTAAATGCTAAGGCTTCAAAAGCTTCGCGGTTATACCTAGCTAGAGTATGATCCATATCAAAACCAATGGATGTGATAGAAGCCATATTTAGGGAACGGTTAACAAATATTTTTTCACTTTTTTTTAAACTAGCCATTTTAAAAGAACCTTAAGAAACTGGAGTGTCGAACTGGAATCCGATTTGATAATAGTATCTACCTTCTAAATCCAAAAATTTCCGATTGTATACAACTTGACCATTGGTTTTGTTATACAGTTCACCGTTAACTAAAATTTTCATGTCATTAAACTGCGTGCCGGGTGCATATAGTTCAGACTGAACTGGGGATTTTATAGAAATACCAGTGCTAGAAATATCAATAACTGCTTTTTTTAATATTGTTTCCTGATCATAAGGGTTTAATACTTCCAAAAAAACGTCCTCATCACCGGTGAAGAAAAAACGCTTTGCGGCTCGATTGTCTTGTTTTATAACTAATTCAGAAAATGGGAAAACTATATGTTTACCATTACTTGAAATACTATCTGCTTCCAGACGCAGCAGTTGTGCTTGGATATAAAATTTATTTGACTCTACAACCTTTGTGATATGTTCCAAGGGAACTCTATTTTCTAAAATTAGTTCAGTGTCTGACTTGGATAATATAGTTGTTTGGAAAACAATATCGACATGATCTGTAGACAGGAACACTGGCGCTTGATTTTTTGCGAGTTCTTCTATCATATTGCCAATTGTCTTTTGGCCACCCATTTTAGAATACCTCTTTTTCTGTAAACGTATATTGCAACCTTCCCTGGTATCTGGCGGCTTTTTCCACAGAAGGAAATGCCAGTGTGTAGAGTGCATATATTTCGAACCTCTCTTCATCATACACTTTTAACTCAGGGTTTGTATGATTTTTCATTCCTACATATAGAGAAAATATCCGATGTTTGGAGGGTTGGTAGCTAATACCTCCCCTGAGGGCATTGCCAAAATCTTGCCGAGGGCAGGTAATGCCATCTTGAAATAGGGTCGCATTGAAGTCACAACTCCCACTTTTAATCTGATCGTAAATGTAATTATCTTGATAAGTTAGATATTTTAGCATTAGTTTCCAGCTATCTGAAACCCTGTATTGTAATGATAGAGCGATACCGAGACGCTGATATTCATCCCAGAAATTATTGGTAAGGTAGCGGAATCGTATCCCCTCGAGCCCTAGCTTAAATCGATTTTTAAAAAAAGTTCCCTTGTATCCTAAGGTAAAGCTGAAAAAGGGTGATGTAGAAGAGGAAAAAATAGCATAACTTTGAGAAGATTTATCCCTTTGTTCAAGATCAATATATTTATTAAAATAAAGCTGTGTATAGAGGTATTGCTGCTCAGATAGCCTGTATGAAATCCATGGGATTAAGCCATTTCCTTGTGCAATATTAGTAGATTGTCGAATTTCTGGACGTTCGGGAGCAGGGTAAATTTTTGATCCAGACCTTATAAAAAACAGATTTCCATAAATGCCAACATCGATTTTCTCTGCAAAGGATGTTTCCATTTCAAAGAAAAGGAGATGTTCACGATTTTGTAAATCTGGCCTGTAGGGAAAGTAAGTAAAATCTAGGGGGTCGTTCCCATAGGTATCTACCCGTTGGTTATTAGTAAACCAGTTTTGGCTATAATAGTATCCCAAATTGATTTGAGAATCTTGTCGTTGGAGAGGACCTATCCCAAATCCAGCTGATAACTTAAAGAAGTTTTCTTCAAATTCAGCACCTGTCTCTACGATAGGTGCTCCCCGATACGCTGGGTTGGAGCGTGTACCTATAGAATAGTCTATACCGGTTTGGAAGTACCAAAAATGTGGAATATCTAGAACTGATAACCTGTGGTTGTGATACAAATTTTCTTGATATCTTTGTTTTTGTGTTCCCTGTAGTGGAATGTATATTCCTTTGTTGATATGCAAGCTGAGTTTTTGAATCTCATTTAGAAGAGGGTGACTGGGATACCTATCAAAAAATTTATTAACTAAATCCTTGGTCGTCTCGAAGTTACGATGATCATTCTCTAAGCCGATCAATTCAAACAATGCTAACGCGGCAAAGGAGTCGTTCGCTTTAGTTGTTTTTTTAAAGTAGAGCTTGGCACGATTGGGCTGATTTATAGCCTGATAGCAGTTTCCTTGATAAAAGTAATTTTGAGATTTTAATGTAGTGCTTTTTAAGGATTTTTTTAAAGCAATTAAAGCTAG
>JBNKNM010000243.1:0-7660 GCA_050293845.1 Pseudobacteriovorax sp.
GATCAACTCGTTATTAGAGTTGAGGCAACTATGCAATATTTTAGTGAGCGGGCTGATGATGTAATGAAAGTTTTCGGCAAGTTTAAGAAATTGGAAGCCGCTTCTGCAAAGGCTTAAAACCCAAAAAAATTATCTGGATTACTATAGCTTATTATGACGCCCGTCGTGACATAACTTTATTTTGCTCAGCCTTCAAAAATTTTGCTTTACGGGAATAAGACTTAGCCTTTTCTTTTTCACCAGATTTAAATAAAGCTATAGCTAAGTTATGATGTAGCTTAATGGATTCTGGAACACTATGAATCCCTTTACGATATGTTTTTATGGCTAGTTTTAAATGTCCACATCGTTTATAAACAACGCCCATAAGATTATAGGCATGTTCTAGGTCTTTGCCTTTTTTTACCAATATCTGACAGCACTCTAAGGTGTCTTTCATGCGATCTTTGCTATAGTAAATTAGTGAAAGAGCTTTGTAATCAGTACGATGAGATTTATTTTTCATCAAAAGCTCTTCAGCAGCATCCTCGTTTCCCTGCGTCAGCATGAATTTACCAAGCAAATTTTGTACACGATCATTACTCTGATATTTTTTATTAATGATCTTCATAAGTTTCTCTACCAGTTGATCTTCACCCCGGTTTTTCAAAGTACCATAAACTTTTTTCCAAGCTTCCAAGGAAAAATGATCCTCCTCTAAAGCTTTGTAAAGTGGCTGAAAATCCCGATTTTCGCATGCTGTCTCAATTGCGTAAGGCAGAGTATTTTCAAATGCATTGTGCCCCTGTAAACACTCCCTATGAAATCGTATCATAGGATCAGTTATTTCTGACAGAGATTCTAGTGTATATTGCAGCTCATGTAATTTATTGGGATCTTCTATTTCATGAGCTTCTAAACGGCGATAATCATAGGCCTGGCTAAAAAATTCATCGACTATACCTTCATGAATCAGTTCATACCCTAATTTTTGATAGTCTTGATCACTAGCATTACCATCGTATATTTTTTCGACTTTTTCCAAAATAGAATCACTCAGAGAGTCGTTGCTAGCAAAGTTTTCAATAAATTTCCTGGATGAAAAAACTTCAGCAACTTTTTTTAGATAGGCTTTCTGTGGATCAGACATCTCGACATCTGCAGGTTCACAGACGATGCGAGTATGAAGTAATTGAGCCTGACCTGATAAAACACTAATATTTTCTAAAAATGGTTTTACTTCATCATCCCAAGCTTTAATAGTTTTTCCAGGACTGTAGTTCTTTACCTCAGTGGGAGTTGCTTCTTTCCGTAAAACTGCAGTGGGAAGCCAAGGTCGAACTTCACCATCTTCAATTTCAATAATACGGCCCCCGGATATCATTTTTTTTCGGCTTCCACTGCCAATGATTTGCTCAACACCTTGGGCTTGAATGCTGTTAGCCTCTACAATTCCCATTTCTTCCAATACTTCTTTGGTAATCCCACTTTTTTTGGCAGGTTTTATCGTAGTTTTTGCAACTTCAGCTTTTGTTTCGAAATTTTCGTTATGGTGTAGATCCTCGTTACTACTGCTTTCAGATGTCTTTTCCTCAGCTGGCACCAATGACGGTATGGGTGTATCTTCTACACTAGCATCTGAAGAGGGTGAGGTAAGATCCCCTAAACTGGCTAATTTACGGGAATCCTCCTTTTTCTTTCGTTTACGATCTTTAGGTAATGCTACTTCTTCCTTTTGTTTTTTTGCATTTTCCACTGCCATAGCAAAATGATTAAGGGGAGACGGTACCGGTGTCATTTCTTTTGGATTTATTTTTTCCTGTCCCTCCTTTCCATCCTTCAGTATATTTGCTTTTGGAAAAGGAAGCTCTTGGATCAACAGTTCTAACTCTTGATTTTTTTCTTGCGCAAAATCTAGTTGACGTCGTGCTTCCACTAACTTATTCATTGCTAAGTATGCTAAGCCCTGAAGAAAATTGGCAACACCATCCTCTAAATTAGAATTTTCAGCAAGTTGTGCCGACAACAAACATTCGTGATATTGTTTTTGTTCCCAGTGATGGAAAGCACATTTGAGATGTTTCTGACTTTTTTCCGTATGACGGGTAAAGTGATCCACTAACATTGTCATATGCAGCCGTTGGCATAAATGATCTTGGGTGATAGGCGAAAGCAGGTAGCCGTCTACACCACGTAAGATACCTTCATTCAAGAAGGAAATGTCGTTTGGGTTAATCACAACAAGAATTTTAAGCCGATCACCTGCATTCAGTTTCCGCAGATTTTGAACTAACTTCAAGCCATTGTTATCATTTGTTTCCAACCAACAAATAACAAGATTGATGGAAAAGTCAATTTTTATCCTGTCGAAAGCATCTTCATCACTGGCAAAAACTTCGACTTTTTTCACCCCAAGATTAATCAGACTGTTTTTAAGATTTGATCTTTCTCCGTGATTACCACCGATCAAAGCTCCTTTTGAAATATCACTCAAGCCATAAAACTTCTTGGTAAACTGTGCGATAGGAATTTTAAATAATTTTATAACCTTGAAGGGAACTTTCTTATGACTTTCTAAGGATACTTGGGTAAGGTGTTTTTCTGTGAAATCCGCAATTTTCTTAGCTAAACTTTCATCTTTGCTGAGTGCTATTTTAAATTGTTTCACAGCCTCCTGGGTATTTTTTGTGAAGGTATTATAGCGACTTAAATCAAAACAACATTGGGCATCATCTGTTAATTCAAACGCTTTTTGCATAAATTTTTTGGCATCAATAAAGTCACCTTCTAACTCACATAACCTAGCATTATTATATGCATAAAGAGCATCGATATTATTTTTAAAGCGACGAATCAACTCCTCTTGAAATAATAGGGTTTCGACAAAAGACTCCATGGAAAAGGGTTTCACGACAAAATTGCTGATACCATAGGGTAAACAATCCTTTAACAAAGAAATCTCATCGTTAGCACAAGTCACGTAAATGGCACTATTATCAAATTCGCGCATTTTCCTCAGTTCTGCTAAGAATTCAAGAATGGAACCTGATATCTGCACATCTACAATTAAAATTTCGCAATGCACATCTTCGTAGGACAGTTCGTCCAGTATGATCTCAGGATTACTAGATGAAACGAGGATATTTACATTTAGCTTGCGCAAAGCCTGCTTAAACGACTCTCGCAATCCAGGGCTCGCACTTAGAATAATTGCATTCTTATCTTCTGTGACCATTGTCATGGATACCAAGATCCTCCTAAGGGACCTTTCGGAAGAGTACGGAATGAATATAGCTATACAGGTGCAAATATTTTTCCTAGTATTTTTGTATGGATATAGTATCTTTAAGCCCTCATATTCAGAGCTACTATTACCATTAGGTAATATTACTTATCCTGCCAAAATGTAGATTACCAATGGAATAATTTCACTGTATATATATCCGCAAGAAAATGGGGGTTGATACCCTTGTACCGGAGCGATCGCCTCCCCAGCACAGCAAGCATTACGCTTAAGCTCTATAGAGGCTTTGCGATACTAAACTAAAAGTTTATTCGTCCAAGCAGGACTGTACAATAGCTCTAATTTCGTCAGGAGTATTGTTGTTATTCGGGGCTTCTTCAGCCGAGTAGTTCTTATAACAGGCTGTTACAACGCTCAACTCACCGGGATTATACTGACAATTATTAGGTATTTGGTTAATATACACCCACTGCGCAAAAACAACTTGATTTTGATTTTTTTCGCCACAGGCTACAAGTTTTGCACTTTGGGACACGTTATCTACTGTACCGGTAGAGATACCTAGATTTTCTAACTTACCTTTGACAAAATCAAAACTACAATCCCGTGAGGTGATGATATTTGTCAAACACTGCTGCCTGGCAAAGTCCCATATATGCTTCTGTGCAAAGCAACTTTCAATATCTTCAGGAAATTTTAGCTGCACCACATCCCCTGCAAAGCAGGCGATGGGAATTCCATTATCGTCCTCTACTTGAGGAATTCCTGCTGTATCTGTAGCATCACTATTCCCATTATTTTCAGTAACTACCGCGTCCTGACTAGCTGTATCTTTGAAGCTATTATTGTCGCAGCTGAATACTAGTAAAAGTAGTGAAAAAAGCAGTTCTGATTTAAGCCCGGATCCCTGGCTACACATCGATACTATCCTCGATAATTTATTGCGGTATCTGCTTATCGGAACTGAGCAGATCTACCTTAAATTAGTGGAATAATCTTTGAAAAAACAGCTAGATATGTTTGCAATCAAATTTGATTTGAGGAAGTATGAAAGGCCCCCCGAGCTTACTCCCCTTGCCCTGAAGGCTAACAAAGGTGCCTTCCAAGCATTGGACGGATCAAGCTTTCCAGAGGGAAAGTGAGAAGGTAAAACGTATCCATACAAGGCACTTCGTGAAATTTCTCATAAATGCCCTGAAATTAATTTTCAATTGAGGTATGACATTCCTCGCAATGTTAGCAAAAAGCCTCTTAAATCATTCAGGGATCAGTAACTATCATGCTCTATCAGGACAGAATAAAGATAATATTTCCCTTCCTCGTACTCAGCAGTATCGTATGTCTAGCTCTCCTCTTTCCATTCAAATTATGCGCACAAATCACCAAGGCTGAATTTCGCGGGGAAGTGCAGGACACGCAGGGGAACTCCTTGGCAGGGGCAGAAGTCAGTATTTCCCTGGCCGCAGGGGGAGTCCATAAATCCGTAGTGACCAATGAAGAGGGTATATTTCGTTTTTATGGCCTCAAAGTAGGTGGTCCTTATATCGTCTCCATCACCCGCGACTCCCACGAAGAGACCAGGGCGACCATAGACAATCTACAGGCAGGATCTAACCCTCCAACTATCTTCTACCTACAGGAGAAAGCGGTGGAAAAAATTGTAGTGCAGGGAGCAAGAATGGTTGCAGAGGGCTCAGCACGCACCTTTGATGCCAATGACATCCGAAATGGTCCTAACAATGGTCGCGACCTTAAAAACATCGCCCAGCGCGAATCTGGGGTTTACCTGGAAGATTCACACTTATACATCGCTGGCAACAACAATCGTTTCAACAGCATTACCATTGATGGGATGCGCCAGGATGATGATTTTGGCCTTAATAATAACGGTTATCCTACCCAACACTCCCCTATATCCCTGGAAGCCATCGAAGAAATCACCGTCAATCAATCTCCCTTTGATGTGCGCTACGGCAATTTTTTAGGCGGGAACATCAACATTGTCACCAAATCGGGAACCAATGAATATTCTGGCGCCGTCTTTTATCGCAGGGGCAGCCATCTATGGGAAGGCAAGAAAACCAAAGATACTGCAGTAGGCTCTGATTTCCAAGAAAATACCTATGGATTTAATCTGGGAGGGCCCATTGTCTTGGATAAGGCTCACTTTTTCATGAGCCTAGAAGGTTTAGATGAGCTAACTCCCAGTTCAGTCGGAACCAGCGATTCGGGAGCGGCCATGACTCCTACTAACATTTCCAGTGCCGATGTCGCTAGGGTGCAAGAGATCTCTCAACGGATTTATGGATTTACAGCCGGAGTCCCCGGTCAGGCTCGCCAGGACAAAGACTTCAAGCTGCTATTCAAATTCGACTGGGATATCAACTTCGACCACCATGTAGAAGCCAAGTTTCAAAGAACTTCTGGTGACAGTATCATAGCAAGCAGTATCCGGGACGATGAGCTCCCATTAACTTCCCATTGGTACAAACGTACTGATAGTATCAATACCAGTACCTTGCGACTGCTTTCCGACTGGGATGACGCCCTATCCACCAAGTTAGAAATCAGTCATAAAAAAGTGGAAACCTTGCAAAACCCATTAGAAGGCAATGGCTTTATGGAAGCCGCTATCGACAATGGCAATGGCGGTTCCATTCTTATAGGGCCTGAGGTATTCCGTCATGCCAATAGACTCAAGAATGAAGTAATCAGTACCGGTGTAGAGGGTCATTACCTACTTGGTACCCATGTCATGACATTTGGTCTCACCCACGAAAAAAACTCCATTTTTAATCTCTTTGCCCCATATTCCAACGGCAGTGCAGAATACGACTCTTTCGAAGCCTTCGAAGCCCAGAATCCATCATCGTTGTTCTATCAGAATGCTATTTCTAACAATAGCAATGATGCTTCCGCTAGTTTTGACATTGGAACCACA
The DNA here is from genome assembly GCA_050293845.1 of Pseudobacteriovorax sp. Taxonomy (GTDB): domain Bacteria; phylum Bdellovibrionota_B; class Oligoflexia; order Oligoflexales; family Oligoflexaceae; genus DT-89. The sequence continues at coordinate 6,165 of JBNKNM010000243.1, forward strand.
TCAGCCTATCTACAAGATGAATTTAACCTGCAGCAAAATCTTATGGTCCGTTTGGGGGTTCGCTTAGAGCGTTATAAGAGTACGGATGCTATCCGCTATAATGAAAATTTTGAGCAACGCCACGGCTTTGCTAACACAGCAGACCTTAATGGCAAGCAGCTCTCATTGCCACGTATGGCACTATCCTACCAACCCAGCAATCGCCTTTCCTTATCGGGAGGGCTTGGTCTCTATGGGGGTGGTACCCCCAATGTTTGGGTGGCCAACAGTTATCTCAATGACGGCGTTAATATCGATAATGCCTTTACCAATGACGCAGCTGGTTTTGATGGTCGCCATATTCCTGACTCCTTGAAAAGCCAACTACAAGCTGGAGACGGTAATGTGGATGCCTTAGATCCTGATTTTAAACTACCCCACAGTTTAAAAATTGGCACCGATCTTCACTATCAATTTGATGTGCCAGGCTTTCTTGATAATATTAACGTTGAAGTGGGGTATACCTATACTAAGGTCAAACAAGCCCTTTTATGGCGGGACCTACGGCGTAATCATACGAGCTTCGTTAATAATCAAGCACAAGCTGTGGCACCCGATGGTAGGGCCATATACGATACCGAGCTCGCCACTGATACCGACACTGACTTTGATACCCGTCGCGGTTACGATATGCTACTCACCAATACCGATAAGGGCTTTGGCCATAACCTTTCCATAGGGTTGGGAAAAGCGTTCAGCAATGGCTTTAGTATCAGTACCTCTTATAATTGGCAAAGGGTCCAGGATATCAACCCAGGAAACTCCTCCCGTTCCGTATCAAACTATGGCCGGGTCGCGATCGGCCATGATCCCAACAACCCTGATCTAGCACGATCAAACTATGAAAGAAAACATCGCTACCTGATAGAAACTAGCTATAATCATAGTTTTTTTGAAAGGCTCGTGACCAGCTTTTCTCTGTTCATGGAAAGGCGTTCAGGGCAACCTTTCAGCTATACCTTCGGGGGCGACCGGGCTGACCTTGCCGCACTGTATGGAGAAGACCAAGAATTTGCCAAGCGTGAGCGCATGTTATTTTACGTTCCCAAAGGCGACGGCAGCGACGTTGAATATGCCGGAGAATTTAATATTGCTGCGTTTAATAGGTTCTTAGATAAATCCGGTCTAGCGAAATATCGCGGTAAGATTGCACCACGCAATGAGTTTTTCTCGGACTGGATCGATAATATCAATATGCGGATCGTTCAGGACCTTCCTGGTTACAAAGAAGGCCAATCTGCTACTATCGTTCTCGATATCGAAAATGTTCCTAATCTTCTCAACCATAAATGGGGCCAGCAAAAAAGTGCTCGATTCCCTTTCCTTGTTCCCGTGGTTGATGTGGATTATAACGAATCTACAGGCAAGTATGCGTATAGTAATTTCCGCGAATATGATCAACAAGAGGTCAATGATAGGGTATCGATTGGGAAGATGGCTTTGTCCGTTTACTATAA